>NZ_CAWUDI010000026.1:0-121641 GCF_963920925.1 Calothrix sp. CCY 0018
CACCAACACGTTTTTTGCATGAATTTTTAAGCTCTAAAAAGGTACAGAGTCAACACACTAGGCAGAGCCTCACAAGCTGCATTCCCAGGTTCTACCTGGGAACGAGAAGGTGGAACCTGGGAACGAGAAAAACGATAAAATGTCTTTATATACCAGCAAATAGTACATCAAATTCTAATCAAGCCACATGACAATAAAAGAACAACTTCTACAAGAAATTGAAAAAGTACCCGAACCTCTCTTACAACAAGTGTTAGATTTTATTCAATTTTTGCAAAATAAACGGCAACAAGAAAAATTAGAAATAACTCTCTTAAGTGAATCTTCACTACAAAAAGATTGGTTAAAACCAGAAGAAGAGGCAGCATGGCAGGATTTATAAAAGCTGATGTTGTGATTGTGCCGTTCCCTTTCTCTGACTTAACCCAAGCAAAACGTAGACCTGCTGTAGTTGTTGCTAATATAAAGGAAAATGATCTGATTCTCTGTCAAATTACCAGTCAAGCAGTAAGTGATGAATACGCTATTCAGATTGAAAGTAGCGACTTTAATACAGGTGGACTGAATAAAACTAGTAATATCCGACCTAATCGTTTATTTACGGCTGATGAATCAATCATTCTCTACAAAGCAGGTCAGCTTAAACCAGAAAAGCTCGAAGAAGTCATCTTGAAAATAATTGAGATATTACAACAGCAGTAACTTAATATTTAATCTTCTTCAATCAAGAATTTTGTGCTGCGAAATATCCAGCTATTTTTTCTGGTGTAAAAGCGCTGGTATATTGTTCTGCTAACTCTGGTGTAGCTAATTCCAGCAATACAGCATTTTCTACCCAAAACTCAATTACCTCAAAGTTACCACGGCTACAACGCACGCATCGCCATTTTTCGCGATCGGCAATAGCTTCGATTTGGGATTGGTTTAGGGGGATGGAAATTGCAGCGTGGCAAGAGATATGTGTACACCGTAGCCGGATGCGGAGAGAGGCTTTAAAAATGCTGTTTTCTTATTCCCCTTCCCTACTAGGGAAGGGGTTAGGGGTTAGGTATTTATTAAACTCCCCAATCATCAATAGCAGCCATAAATTTATTTACCAAAGGATGATCGATCAACTCCTTAAAAGTTTCCACACCACCAACTTTTAATGCACCAACAACACGGCTTTTAAACTTAGAATTATTTTCAATTTGTTCCACAGCTTGAGCAACAACCATCATTTTTTGGGAATTAGTTTGACTAGGATTATCCTGCTCTAACTGTTGTAAAAGTATTTTAATTTCATTTGCAGTTTCTACAAGATTGTGCTGTTGCTCCGGTGTATTTATATTGTGGGCATTAGTCATTGTTTGTTGGTTGTTATTTCCCTGTGACGCTTGCATTCCACCGTACATTGTGCCACCGCTAACACCTTGAGAAATACCGCTATTAGATTTAGTATATTTAGGTTTTTCTGGTTTTACTGTAGATTTTTCTGGTATCTTCTGTGCCACGGCAGACAAATTTTTCCTCGCTTTAATTTGTGGTGTTTTTGACTCCGGAATTCCCTGTAAACTAATAGCTCCACAACCGAATTTAAACGAATCCCGATAGCTGCTCCCCGCCGCCAATGCATCATAAAAACCCGTGGCAAACTCGATTGCTGCTTTATCTCCTATGGCTTGATTCATGCCAATTACGCAGTCAATATGTTGAAAAATTGCCTCAGCCTGCACTTCTGAGTAACAAGCATTCAACACAACACATTCAACTTGCTCCTCAAATAACTCAAATAAACCAGCTAAAGATTCGCTACTAACAAGCTGCATTTGTCCCAAATTGTCTTCCAAGGCTAAACCATCGCTACCCGCACCATGTCCGCTAAAATGAACAATATGGGGTAGATTATCCAAGAGCGATCGCCGTAAGTCGTTCACCCGCAACGCCGACTCAGTAACAATTTCAAACTGTTGCCGATTTTTGCTGAGTCTGAGCGCATCTTTAATTTCTCGCACCTCTCCATCCAAGCGTAGTTGGTTAGTATTCTTGGGATTTGCCGATAATATTAAGATTTTTTTCATAGTCACCATATCTAATTTGGGTTTTTGGGTAAATATCAACCCTTATTATTTATGGGTGCAGGCAAAACCAACTTATGCACTTTTATACTTATAATCTCATCTACCTATATTTAAATATACATCAAAACAAAGCAAGACGTAGCACTGCGGAGCTCTCTACAAGATTTATTTATATTTAAAGCAGTAAAACATTATACTAATACTAGCGTTAATTGTTATACAATAAAATAAAGGATCTCTTCGTCATTAAACAGATGAAAACAAAGAGATGCTGTAATCAAATACTAATTTATCAACATTATCTTTTACAATTCAAAACTTTCATTAACAATCATATCTTCCAAACTAATTTGAATGCTAAACTTTTTCCCAGATTCTCCCTTGAAAGGTTTCAATTGAATGTAATTATCTTGGATTCTAGAGGTAACTTCTTGGAGGGTTTTACCAGCTTTAGAGATCAACAGTAATTTGATATTCTGCGGTAAATATTTTTCTCCACCCATTGGATATAGCTGAGCCACAACATGAATTTTTTCTTCACTGCTTTCATCTTTACTATCAGTAGGTTTATGGGGAGATATATTGATTAGAAGGGCAACTTTTCTATTAGCTAAATTTATTCCTAAGTCGATAATTTTTGCTCTCTTGGTATCTTCAACAAAATTTCTGGTGCTAAAAGCTAAATTTAATTCTGGGTTGTAAATCGAATCTATTGTTTGCCAACCTTGATTAACTACTCCTTGGAACCATTGACTTAATTTTGTAGTAGTTGAGCGGATCGAGTTCGATAAATTTTCGCTTAAATTAACTTGATTTTCGGCAACGGGTGCAGCAAATTCGGATGCTTGTACATAACGCTGATACACTAATAAATGATTTGGTTCCATATCAAATAGAGACAGCGGCAGTTGATAACAACCTTCACTTATGGGTAATTCTGTATTGCTTTTAATCTCGATTAATTGGTTGTAAGGTAAAAAGCCTCTAATTAAAACTTCCTCCTCTTCTTCCAATACCTCAAGCAATACGTAAAAATGTGCAGAATCAAAAGGGTTTTCGATTAGAGAAAGCGGTATATTGACAATCTCCGAAAGCAAATGCTCGGTTGCGATCGCGCAAAATTTGAATTCACCAACTTTGAGATTACCCGCAGTTTCAATAGAATTAGTATCTTTAGCAATTAGTTTATCGGGTAAGCGTTCCTGTAACCAGACCTCAAAAGCAAGTAGTGCTAATGTATTCAGATAAACTTGCCAATAATCATTAGTTTTTCTTATAACTGCCGAGCTTATTTGGTTCGCTTTGATAAAATGTTCGGGTTCCAACCAAACGGTTTCTGGTAAGAAAAGTCTGAAGTCTTGTTTAGAAATTGAATTAGCCATAATTTCACCGTGTTTATATAGGTAACTAGATGTAAGCAAACAAAGCTTATGCAGCTTTGATATAAATGCAAAGTTATCGAACATATGCATTTATATCAAAATCTTGTTTGCCAAGTTCAAATTAAAATAATATCGAGAAGTTATAGGGAAGAACAACCGTCAAAACGCTTCAACTTCAGAAACTGCCCCAAAAAGTTTAATCGCTACCTATGAAGAACAAAGTTTTGGTTGGAAATTGAACGATATTATGGCAACTCAAATTGTCTTCTTTTTAAGAGTATGTTTGAAAAGTCATAAATAAAAACCGTAAATTTTGAGATCCCCCTAAATCCACGCCACTTGCTACAACGGGGGGAACCCCCGGCTCCCCTTTTTGAAGGGGGACTTTAACCCCCCTTTTTTAAGGGGGGATGGGGGGATAATCCGATAATTTCGCTAAAAACTATACTTTTTAAACATCCTCTTAACACCTTGTTTTCTAGCTCAATTAAAATTAAGTTCCTATTTTGATATTATATGCATCTGTCTATTGGAAGATAAATTTTAAGTAATGACAAATTTTACGAGCTTTTAACTTCTTCTATTCTACTTAACTCCTGATTGGGCATAAATTCTTCAATAAAACAAAGAATTTGCTTTGCATAAGCGCTGTTCATCGTGCGATTTTTTCCCGTTCTAATTTCTTCGGCAGCTTCTTGAAAAATTTCTCCATCAACATAGGATTCAATTTGTTCTGTCAAAGCTATAAGATAATTTGGTTCTGGTGGAATTTTAGTTAAACCTTTTTCTGCGGCTTTTCTCAAAATACTTTCTAACATCTGCTCTACTGTTTTACTACGCACTTGTGATAAAAGTTCTCCTGGATTCAAAATTCGTCTTGCTTGGTCCCAACTTGTCATCCCCAACTTTGGAGCAATATCTTTTAAAGACATTGCCCCAAAGTAATACAAGTGCAATCCCTGAATATATTTTGCCGCGAAAGGCGCATATTTTTTACTTTTTTGTAATCTTTGAATATTAGCTTCTGCTTGTTGCTTAATTGTTTGAGTTAAAGTTAAATAAAGATGCTCGTGTAAAAACTGCAAAAAATCTTGCTCTTCTACATCCACTTCATCCAGAGAATCTGTAGGTAAATCGCGTCTCGGTACATAGGTACTGCTTTCGGCATCATATATATCTAAAGATTCTCTAGAACTCCAAATATCGTACTTTCTCAGCTGTACGGCTATCTGCTTGAGTTCTTCGAGCAACTGTACGGGAGTGTCAACCCAAACTTGGAATTGCTGCAAATAAACCAGCATTTCCTGCAATTGAGCATTAGTTGGATCTGGACATTTTTTGACTCCCCTACTGTGTTGTTGCTTTCTGTCTCGACGATAAACAGCATGAAAAGCTTCGACAACATAACCCGATTGCGCTGATAAGCCCTGAAGTTGTTTGCTTCTAGTTCTATTTAATAAAGCCCAATCGCTCAAATGTTTAAACCCGAACTCAGCTAAAAAGTTCTTCAATTCCGGATTTTGTTTTGTTTGCAAATATGCCCAATTGTCCAAGCTCATTCGAGATTGTAAATCGGCATCAAAGGTTTGCAGCACCTTTACAGAAAAAAACTTATAATCCGATACTTTCATTGTAGAATCGTCATCTACCATTAGTTGGGTTTTACCATCTGAATCTAAAACAATTAATTTTTTTCCATCATCATTGAGAACAAACGGTAACAAATCCCGATAGGTAAATTGCTTTTCACCACTAAATAAAGAGTCAATTTTTTTACATTCTCTTAGTATTGGCTCGGAAACGTAACATCTGAGACAAAGACCTGCTTGAGCGCGATATATTGGATCTATACCAGGTTTTTTGGCGTTAAAACACGATAATAAAAGATTTTGAGCGTTTGTCGTTTCGATATCCGATTGACTAATTGCAAACTCTTGAGCAGTTGGAACCCGAATTTGTTTGTACCCCGATTTTTCCGCAGCAGGATTAATTCTCCAAATTTTCCAATATCTTGATGAGGTATTCATACCTACTAATCGTGCTATCTTCACACCTTCTAAGGACTCAGTATCAGTTATTTTTTGCTTATTATCTTGATTCGAGATTTGAGCAAATGAAACACCGCGTTCACGTTTTTCTTTATTTTTTACATTTAAAAGATTAGCCGAACCAAAATTAGCGTAACTGAGATTCGCGTCTTTTAAGTTACTATTATTTAAGTTAGCATGAAAAAAATTTGCACCACTCAAATTAGCATTGCTTAAATCAGTATCACTTAGGTTAGAATCACTTAGGTTAGCATTCCTCAAATCGGCATTATTTAAAATTGCACCACTCAAATTAGCATTGCTTAAATCAGTATCACTTAGGTTAGCATTCCTCAAATCGGCATTATTTAAAATTGCACCACTTAGATTAGTTTTGTGTAACTTAGCGTAACTGAGATTAGCACCAGCAAAATTTGCGTTACTGAGATTATCTTCGCTAAGGTCTTCATTAGCGAAGTCAGCACCGATGTAATCCTCTGCTAAACTAAGACCAGCAGCCTTAGCTAATTCAGATAGTTTTAATGATGGTTGACTATCAATTTCAAAGAAAAGCTCACCAAGTTCTTTAGAGGATAGATGCTGGCTCATATCTGATAACTACCTTGCTTACATAATTTTCTAATTCAGGTTTTAAATACTTCAATAATAGTCCAATTTTAGTTTCTTTTTGTTTTTTATTTGTTCCATCATCGAAATCTATTATTTCTATATACATTCTATTAATACTAATCTTGAAACAAGCATTTAATTCACAACATTTATTTTTATCTAACAATTCTAAAATTCCCAAATATTGATTTTTATGTAGCCCATGTAACACTTGATTACTAAATTCAGCTTCTCGATCATTATTTTTTTTTATCATGAATTCCCATATGGGATATTCTTTTTTCCCAATAGGTTCTGCCTTCCAGCTATTCTTATCTATTTCAATTAGAAATTCTTTGCGTTTATCTAATAGCATAAATCCATTTTTTATTTTGATGCCTAATTCACCACGCTTGATACCGAATTTGATGTCTGTTGTGGAACTTCTGAACAAATTTTTTTGGGGAATTTTAATTTCAGGCATACCAAATGAAATTGTAGAATTGACGAGAATGTTGTTTTCATCGTTTACAATTTGATAAAGTTTTATTTCAATAGTCACTAACCTCCCATCATACTTATGGTCTTCAAGTGTTTGTTTTCCTACCGACTTTTCTTTTACCTCCTTCTCTGGTAATTTACCCAACTGCTGTGGAGGTAAGCCATTAAGGCTTTGAATTGGTGAAAGCCGGTCTAATGGTTCAGCAGATATTGAAGAATCGCCTTTGGTGCTATTGGGTGGCTGTTTGGATTTCTCTAATACATATTTCCATGCAGTATTTACTTTAAGGACGGGGGTAAGATGTTCTCGAATACCTTCAGATTGAATTGCATTGCAACCAAACTTGTAAGCATCTTCTACAGAGCGTCCACCACCCAAAGCATCATAAAAGCCAATGGAGAATTTAATTGCAGCTTTATCTCCAATGGCTTTATTCATGCCAATCACATAGCCAACGTGCTGAACAATTGCGCTTGCTTGGACTTCCGAATAACAGGCATTAAGTACAACGCACTCAATTTGACCTGCAAATAATGAGAACAAATCCGCCAAAGCTTCTGTAGCGACTAGTTGAGTATTGCCTTGTTCATTTTCTAATACTAATCCATCTGACCCAGTTCCATGACCGCAAAAGTGAAGGATTTGGGGTTTAGTATCTAACAAAGCTCGACGCAAGCCATCAATCCGCAATGCTCCTTGCTTTTCTAGTTGAAACTGGTGACGATGCTGAGAACGCCTTAGACCTTCATCAATTTCGCGAGCTTCTTCATTCAAGCGTAGTTTTGCTTGGTCTACAGGACTAGCTACCAGAATCAAGATTTTTTGTGGCTCAGTAGCTTGTTTGTTAACCATCTCTCACCTTTATGGATGTATTAAACTTTACCAGATTGGTTCAATGTAAATACTAATTTAAAGGTAAATTTAATAATTTCGGGAAAAACTTCTCAGTCCATAGCACAGTTGCAGAGTCGATGCAGGAATGGTATCCAAGCTGGGATTGGAATGATGAAGACAAAGAAGATTGTATGAATAATTATTTTTAAAACTCTAAATTAAATGCGAAAGTACAAATAGATTGATTTACTATCTGTACTTTTTAGTTTTATTGCTGCAACATGATTTCAAACTTCTTTGTAAATTTAATAGGCAACTTAGATTTATATGCTTTGCAAATTCCTTTGTTAGTCAGTTTGCAAACTAAAGCAAATGCATCATTAAAATCTAAAGCGAGCATAGTTTCAATATCTTTTATCAATACCTCAGAGGATGTTTGGAAAGTCAAAAAAAGCTCCAGTAACGGTAATCTGTCAGTAGATAAAAATGCGACAGCGTTACAAGAGCCATGTCTAAATCATATCCAAGTGACCTGACTGATGAACAATGGGAAGTGCTATCGGTTCTGCTCCCACACGAAAATCAAGGATGTCGTCCTCGTTGTGTTGATATGCGGGCAGTGATTAGCGGCATTTTCTATATTCTCTGTGCAGGTTGTGCTTGGCGGATGCTACCTCATGATTTCCCTAAGTGGCAAACAGTGTACTACTACTTCCGCAAATGGCGAATGGATGGTACATGGGAGCATATAAATCATAAACTCCAACAGTGGGTGCGAGTCTCTGAAGGTCGGGAACCCAACCCCAGCGCGGCTGCTATAGATTGCCAATCCGTAGAAAATGGAACGATGGTGTCACAAGAAGTTGGTTTTGATTCAGGAAAGCTAGTTAAAGGCCGTAAACGCCACCTTCTAGTTGACACTCTTGGGTTGGTTTTAATGGTTGTAGTAACTTCTGCCTATGAATCTGACCAAGCGGGTGCTAAAAAATTATTTGCGATCGCACAGGAGCGCATAGGCGCTCGTCTAAACCGTTTGGTTTTGATTTGGGTTGATCTGGGTATCAGGGTAAGGGGTTTATGAAATGGGTGATGGATACTTATCGTTGGATTTTAGAGGTTGTACGTCGTCCAACTGAAACCATTCCTACTCGCGCCCCAGTTCACAAAATCGCGTTGCTCCCTTCTTGAATACACTTGAATACAAGTACGAATAGCTTCAGCATAAGCGCTATTCATTGTGCGATTTTTCCCCGCTCTAATTTCTTCGGTGGCTTCTTGAAAAATTTCACCATCAACATAGGATTCAATTTGTTCTGTCAAAGCTATAAGATAATTTGGTTCTGGTGGAATTTTAGTTAAACCTTTTTCTGCGGCTTTTCTCAAAATACTTTCTAACATCTGCTCTACTGTTTTACTACGCACTTGTGATAAAAGTTCTCCTGGATTCAAAATTCGTCTTGCTTGGTCCCAACTTGTCATCCCCAACTTTGGAGCAATATCTTTTAAAGACATTGCCCCAAAGTAATACAAGTGCAATCCCTGAATATATTTTGCCGCGAAAGGCGCATATTTTTTACTTTTTTGTAATCTTTGAATATTAGCTTCTGCTTGTTGCTTAATTGTTTGAGTTAAAGTTAAATAAAGATGCTCGTGTAAAAACTGCAAAAAATCTTGCTCTTCTACATCCACTTCATCCAGAGAATCTGTAGGTAAATCGCGTCTCGGTACATAGGTACTGCTTTCGGCATCATATATATCTAAAGATTCTCTAGAACTCCAAATATCGTACTTTCTCAGCTGTACGGCTATCTGCTTGAGTTCTTCGAGCAACTGTACGGGAGTGTCAACCCAAACTTGGAATTGCTGCAAATAAACCAGCATTTCCTGCAATTGAGCATTAGTTGGATCTGGACATTTTTTGACTCCCCTACTGTGTTGTTGCTTTCTGTCTCGACGATAAACAGCATGAAAAGCTTCGACAACATAACCCGATTGCGCTGATAAGCCCTGAAGTTGTTTGCTTCTAGTTCTATTTAATAAAGCCCAATCGCTCAAATGTTTAAACCCGAACTCAGCTAAAAAGTTCTTCAATTCCGGATTTTGTTTTGTTTGCAAATATGCCCAATTGTCCAAGCTCATTCGAGATTGTAAATCGGCATCAAAGGTTTGCAGCACCTTTACAGAAAAAAACTTATAATCCGATACTTTCATTGTAGAATCGTCATCTACCATTAGTTGGGTTTTACCATCTGAATCTAAAACAATTAATTTTTTTCCATCATCATTGAGAACAAACGGTAACAAATCCCGATAGGTAAATTGCTTTTCACCACTAAATAAAGAGTCAATTTTTTTACATTCTCTTAGTATTGGCTCGGAAACGTAACATCTGAGACAAAGACCTGCTTGAGCGCGATATATTGGATCTATACCAGGTTTTTTGGCGTTAAAACACGATAATAAAAGATTTTGAGCGTTTGTCGTTTCGATATCCGATTGACTAATTGCAAACTCTTGAGCAGTTGGAACCAGAATTTGTTTGTACCCCAATTTCTCCGCAGCAGGATTAATTCTCCAAATTTTCCAATATCTTGATGAGGTATTCATAGTTACTGCACCATTCATTGCAAGTACCTTTTTAAACGGTTCTATTATGTATATAGGTATTGGTAGACAAAATTTATGCAAATTCTAAGTGTATAGTTTTAATATTCTTTTGGCTCTTGATTACATAGTATGCTAAATCTTCATTGACCAAAAAAACGGGATTTAAGCTTCGCATACGGCGACTTTGCTTATCAAGAATTGAATGTACAAAGCACATAACATATCTCTAGAGATCCATTGTGTAAATTACTACCATAGGAACTATAAAATCTTCATGAAAGCAAAGTATCGATATCGAGTCTACTCGAGTGCCCTTCAAAAAGTAGCACTTTCCCAGTTGTTTGGCTGCGTAAGGGTAGTTTGGAATGATGCCTTAGCTTTGTGTGTGGATAGTTATAAAAGCAAATCTAGTATTTTTTGTAATTTGGTATATAGCAACCCAAAGTACTGTTTTCAAAAGACTTAAAAAATTAATCAGTAAATTAATTGAGAGAGGCATTGTTCTCTTTTTGTTTGATACATTTCCAAGCAATATACAAAGCAATCGCAATATCATAACCAATACAAACTTTTGGATACCATCGAGGAATAAATCCTGTAATTAGCTTTCATCCCCGGCTTAAAAGCACGGGGTTTTAGTTTAACGACTCACTTCGTGAACAGCATTTTACTTATTAGTAAATCCCAAGCTGGATGAATTAACCATCCTATCGCTAAAAACCAAGCTGAAAATTTTACTCCCATAAAAGCAATTACGCTTGCAGTTATCAGTGAACAATAAAGAATTATATATAACTCCTAACTCCCAACTCCTAACTTTCTTATCCTTTCCTACGGCTTAACCAATTATCCACAGAAATTAAATTAAAACTACAGCCAGCTAGCAAAAGAAACAAGACAATATTATAAATTAATTGCGAACCTGCTGTATCCCATTTCTGTAGCAAACAAACCCCAAACATCAAAGTCATCATCAGCAGAAAATTAGCTATTAATGCTTTGCGGGTTTGTAGCCCTAAAATTAATAGCAAACCTACAGCAAATTCTACAATGGGAATTAGATAAGCGGGGCCTGCAATTAATAATGGAGGAATGGCAATTTCTTTGTAAAGTCCTACTTGAGATTCTACAAAACCACCTATATTAGGAAGTCTAACTAAGCCATGTACAAACATATTGATCCCGAAAACTAGCCGTAAAAACGTGTAAGCTAAAACGATATCGGAATTACGCAATTGAACTTTGGAATTATACATTTTTTCTATTAGACTCCGTAACGTAGGTGTCATCGTAGTCATTGGTTGCTGATGCTGCATCCAAGCTAACTGGACCAGTACCGTAGTAATATATGAACAACATTGCACCTACTAAACCGAAGTTTTTCAGAAAAGCATTTAATTCGTTAGGATCGGTGAAAGGATTGTGAAAAACGAATGTTGTAGGAACTAAAAAGATAATTAATAAAATTGCTCCTATACGTGCTTTAAAACCTAATAAGATGCAAAGTCCACCGACTAAAGTACAGAAAATATTACCAAGAAGTAACAAAGGTGGTACAGGTAAACCCCTGCTAGTCATCATTTCTACAATTCCTTGAAAACCAAGAGTATTCGCAACCGCAGCTTTAAGAAAAATCGCTGCGAGAAAAGCTCTACCAATTAACGGAATATATTTTTTGAAGCCCATAATTAAGTTAGTTGTTAGTGGTTAGTGGTTAGTGGTTGGGAGTTGGGAGTTAGGAGTTAGGAATAATTGTTCATTGTTCATTGGTAACTGTTCACTGTTCACTGTTAACTGTAGAAATAATAATCCTCGATGCACCTTCACCCAAGAAATAGTATTTTAACCAATTAAAAAGTACTCCTAAGCGATTGCGAATTCCGGGGAGGTATAGCAAATGAACTTCTAACCAGAGAAACCAAGCGAGAAATCCTTTAATTGCAAATTTATCAATTTTTCCGACTCCTGCGTGTTTGCCAATTATCGCTAAACGCCCTTTGTTGAAATAATCGAAGGGTTCAGGCGATCGCCCTTTCATTTGTCTGAGAATGTTGTCTGCTGCTGTTTTTCCTTGCTGTATTGCTTCTTGTGCTACCCCGTTGAATTTTTCTTTAGTATCGACGTAGGAAACATCTCCTACACCATATACATTTTTATGTCCGCAAAGTTGTAAGGTTTGCTCAACTATAACTTTGTCTTTTGCAGCGGTTTTTACCGATCGATTGGTTTCGGGTGTCGCGGCTAATACTCCCGCAGTCCAAATTACTGTGTCTGCAAATATAGATGTATTGTCTTCTAAATAAACGGCTTCTGGAGTGACTTTACTTACTTTTGAGTTGAGATGTACCTTGACTCCCTGACGACGCAAGTATTTTTCGGTGTAGTTTCCCAATTTTTGCGGATAGCTGGGAAATAACTGTTCTCCCGATTGTAAAAGCATGACTCGCGCCAAATTAGAATTTAAGTTTGGGTAATCTTTCTTGAAAGCGTTGTGTATCAATTCGTTTAAACTACCGGCTAACTCTATACCAGTTGCACCACCACCGACTATAACAAAAGTTAATAACCGTATTATTT
Source organism: Calothrix sp. CCY 0018 (assembly GCF_963920925.1). Classification (NCBI taxonomy): domain Bacteria; kingdom Bacillati; phylum Cyanobacteriota; class Cyanophyceae; order Nostocales; family Calotrichaceae; genus Calothrix; species Calothrix sp. CCY 0018. The sequence goes on from NZ_CAWUDI010000026.1 coordinate 12,599, forward strand.
CTTTTTCGTCGGTAACTTTGGCTGCCTTCTCGAAATTACTTAAAACTTGATTGCGGATGGCGATCGCATCAGTCAAAGTCCTCATTGGTAAACTGTTTTCTGGCGCTCCGGTAACGCCGAGGAATTGCGATTGGCTACCCGTAGCAATTACTAAATAATCGTAATCAATTGCTACATCTGCGCTATAAATTATTTGATGATCAAAATCAACTTTATTAACGTTGGCTTGCAAAAAATTTACTGTCGGAAAACCCCTGAACAAACTACGCAAAGGATAAATGACTTGATGCGGATAAAGCACGGCAGTGGCTACTTGGTAGAGCATCGGGATAAAGGTGTGATAATTATGACGGTCAATTAATAAAACATTGACTCCATGTTTACCCAGCTTTTTGGCAGCTTCTACACCCGCGAAACCAGCACCGATTATTACGACTTTTGGCTTGTGAGAGGGCTTCATCTCTCCTTCCTTAAGTGGTTTGGTATAGCTTGCATTTTTCGCAATAACCTGGTATACGATTTATTTTGATATAGATATCTATTTTAAAGAATATATTAACTATCTTTTTGAGTAATTTTAAAGACAAATCTAAAAATATAACTTTAGACCTAGTTCTACAGGAATAATTCCTTAATAGTAGTATTTTGAGAAGATTTATCGAATTAGATTTTTTCCTATATAAATACTGTAGCGATTGTAATAACACTAACTTATATTTTGATCGTATACGGTTTAATCGCTAGATGTTGGTAATTATGTATATAAAGTTTGTGTAAAGACTGCAATGTTATTCATAAAAGTGGTCTAACTAACGGGAGAATGATGCAGGGATTATTTTTTGTCCGGTTTTTATTTATTTGCTGATAGCTAAGTTGAAAAATATACAGGACTACCCAGTAAAATGTTTTGGGATTCTTGCAGATATTTTCATGTTGTAATTGTATAAATAAAAGAATTTCGCTTGACGAATTATCGGTAAGAAATAAATTGTAAAAATCTAGAAAAAATAATATTCCTTTGAAAGTATCAATAAACCAGGGAGAATTACTATGGCTGAACAAACAATCACTAAAATACCTGTTGAACCAATAGAGAAACCAATTCCTGTCGAACCTGATTTCCCCATTGGTGGGCCAACTCCGGAAGCAACAATTATAGTAGGAGACGGCACAAAAAGAGATACACAATTAAGCACTGATTCCATACTGCCAGCACCAAATCGCATTGTCGGAACTGAAGATCCAGATATACTTTTTGGTACACCCAAAAACGACCTTATTTTAGCTAAGGGTGGCAACGATACTATCTTTGGTAGTTTAGGCAACGATACAATCGATGGTGGTAATGGATTTGATACTTTAGACTACACCCTTTTAGGGCAAAAGATTACTCTACTTCCTCAAGGTTTAATCGGTAATGGAAGTACTCAAGGAAGTCAAATTCAGGGCATAGAGAGAATTGTCGGGGCACCAAAAAAAGGTAATACTATTGATGGTTCGGGTGGTAAAGGTCCCGTATTTTTCACTATCGATTTATCGAAAAACCAGTTAGTAGTAGAAGATATCCCCAAACTTGGTTCTGTAAAATTCGTAGTTGAAAACTTCGTTAACGTTGAAGGTACACAAAATTCGGACTCTATTATCGGTGATGGAGGTAAAAATAAACTATCGGGAAACGGTGGAAACGATAGTTTGGTTGGTAAGTTAGGAAACGATACTTTAATTGGTGGTTCTGGAAATGATACTTTAACAGGTACAGATCCCGGAATACAAAATGCTGGAGTCAGTGAGCAAGACGTTTTAACTGGTGGAACTGGAACGGATAAATATGTTTTGGGTAATAAATCTGGTTCTTTTTACGATGATTTAGGAAATAAAGATTTTGCCAAAATTACCGACTTTTCTTTCGGAGAGCAAATTAATTTAGGTCAAGGGGAAACATATAACATCGAGCAAAATAAAAATGGATTCAACATATTTGTAGTTGAAAATTTTGGTAGAGATTTGATTGCTAAAGTCGTAATATCTTCAGGAATTATAAAAGGAATTTCAAGCGCGAAAAGTGTAAGTACAGATAATGCATTAATGAATTCTACTCCCGATACTTTGCCAAGCGAATTTACTGGAGATTTTATGAGTATAACTTTGGACAACCAAGGTATTCTTAAACTCGCGTAATCAAGTCACTCAAAACAGTAACTAATTAGTAGAGTGTGTTACTAGGCTGTTGACTTTGTGCTTTTTTAGCGGATTAAAATTATGCAAAAAACGTGTTTACCCCAAAGATATTGCCCTCTCCCCCTCCCCTCTCCCAAGCTTGGGAGAGGGGTGCCGGAGGCGGGGTGAGGGATTGCCGGTTGCGATTGTTACCGGCATAAAAGTTGTATGAATAAAAAGCGCGGAAATCTTATCAAAGTCAACAGCCTAGTACCGCTTCGCGGAAGTAAGAAGTAAGAAGTAAGAAGTAAGAAGTTTGATTTTCTAAGCTTTTCAGCCATTTTTAATGGTTGCCTTATTTAAGCCGTGGTGTACTAGTATGTTACGGCATCAATATTACTGTATAAAAAATATATGATTGCAAAATCGTAACGTAGCATAATATTTATCGAAGTAACCCTTAGTCTTTCTATAAAGGAAGACTTTTTATTTGGATAGAAGCCAAAAATTATAAATTATAAATTAGGCATTTGATAATTGTTAATTGTTAACTGACTCAAACACAATTCCTTCATAAAACAATTCGATTGGAATCTCAAAATCAATGCTTGATAAAGTGACAATATCTCCTGCTAAATAAGGATAATAAAGCCACATTCTTCCTTCTCCCCGACAATAACGTTCAACGGAGATTTTTTCCGAATCAATTAAGATATATTCTTGCAAAGAAGGCATACTTAAATAGTAAGTAAATTTTTCTCCTCTATCCTTAGAGCTTGTACCGGGAGAAAGAACTTCAGCAATTAATTTAGGCTTTTTATAAAATTTGCGTGCATCTAAATCTTCAGCATCGCAACTAACGATAACATCAGGATAGTAGTAAGGACTTTGAGGTGTTACCTGCACTTTCACATCTGACACATTAGCCTTACAACCTTTAGCACGTAAATGTGGTCGTAAAGCCGTGTAAAAATTTAGAGCAATATCATTATGGGGGATTGTACCACCCGTCATCGCAAAAACTTCGCCGTTAAGGTATTCGTAACGAATTTCTTGCTGAGGTTCCCATTCGAGATATTCCTCGATAGTCATTTTTTGCGCTTCTTCAGGAATAGCTACCATATCAAGATTTTTGTTAAAGAGCTTTATTAGATTTTAGCTATTTTTAGAGGGGGGAGAGGGGGAGATGGGGAGATGGGGAGAGGGGGGAGACAAGGGGAAAATAATTTTTAACTCCTAACCTCTCACTCTTCACTCCTAACTATGACCAATTACCAATTACCAATTACCAACTCCTAACCGTTCCCTATTTTCTGTTCCCTATTCCCTCTTTTATTGAATTCAATCCATAACCAAATACTTTGCCATTTCTAAATAATTGATATCCCACAAATATTAAACCTGCCGATATAAGGAGAGCTAAAAAGTTAAATGAAGTAAATAGTCTACCGGAAAACAATAGTAATGCAGTTCCCAATCCGATTGAACCCCATCCCCAATTACGATTAATTGGCTGTTGAACAAGAATAAAAACTCCTCCAATCCATAATAAAATAGTTGGAAAACCAAGACTCAAACCAATTCGAGTATTTGCAGCGAAAATCAATATTCCTGCAACCATTGATGCTAAACCAACGAACTTGCTTTTACGGTCTACAACTTGTACTTCTTGCTCGTTATTGATAGCTTGAGGTTGGATAGTTGTAGCTTGTTTCGTGACAATAGCTGTTTGCTGACTTTGCTGTTTGTATTGAAATATAAAAGTTACTTTATTCTCGTTACCAAGGTCAATTTTATCTCCCAAATTAAGTGGATAGCGTGTATGATTTTCTAACTTATTATCGTTTAAGTAAGTGCCGTTAGAACTACCGATATCTATTAAATAGTAAGTATTTTCTTCTACAATAATTTCTGCGTGAACTCGCGAAACAATATCGGCATCAGGTAAATCCAAAACATCAATATCTATAAATACTTGTTCGTTAGGTTTGCCGATGCGAATAATAGGATAATTTGGCGGAATTTCAAACGAAGTATTAGTTTGAGTATGGAACAGTTCTAAACCCAGCCCTGTGATTTGTAAAGCGCGTAAGTTTTGCATTTTCAGGGATGATACTTGTATTTATTAACCTTGATTGTAGCGAGAAAAAAGGGAGTAGGGATAGGGAACGGGGAACAGGGAATAGGGAGTAGTTATGATTCTCAACTAGTAAATCTTTAACTCCTAACTCCTAACTCCCAACTCCTAACTCAACTTCTCCCCCTCTCTTCTGATGCAAGGGAATTTCAATGATAAATTCGGTGCCTTTACCAAGTTCTGATTCGCAACTTAGTTTACCGTGATGTTTATCAACTATTATTTGATAGGTAATTGATAAACCTAATCCGGTTCCTTTCCCTACGGGTTTTGTGGTGAAAAAGGGGTCAAATAACTTGTTTTTCACTTTTTCACTTATTCCTTTCCCATTATCTGCAATTCTAACTGCTACTGTTTTGTTATCAATTAGTTCGGTGTGAATGCAGATTTGCGGATTTTGCATATCATTATCTCTTTCCTCTTCCAATACATCTATGGCATTGTTAATAATGTTCATAAATGTTTGATTTAATTGTCCGGGATAGCATTCTATTTTAGGGAGCGGATTATATTTTTTAATGATTTCGATTTCGGTGCGATTTGGTTTGGATTTGAGACGGTTTTGTAAAATTAATAAAGTACTCTCTATTCCTTCGTGAATATCAACTTCTTTCATGTCGGCTTCATCGAGACGGGAAAAGTTACGTAAAGATAAAACTATTTCACGAATGCGAGTTGCTCCTATTTTCATTGAAGTTAGTATTTTGGGTAAGTCTTCTTTTACAAAGTCTAATTCCATATTGTCAAGTTTTTCTTCTATATCATCTCCGGGATTGGGAAATTCTTGTTGATAAAGTTCGATTAATTCTAAAATGTCTTCTATATATTGATTTACGTGATTAATATTGCCGTATACGAAGCTAACGGGATTGTTGATTTCGTGGGCAACTCCGGCTACCATTTGTCCCAAACTAGACATTTTCTCGGTTTGAATTAATTGCGCTTGGGTGCTTTTGAGTTCATTTAAGGTTTGTTCTAATTCCGCTTGCGCTTGAGTGCGATCGCTAACTTCGTGTTTAAGATTTCGATTGAGTTTGAGTAACTCCCCACTACGTTCGATAATTTCACTGTATGATTCGGTTAATTTTTCCGTCATGCGGTTGAATTCGTCAGCAACTTGCTCTAATTCATCTTTTGTACGAATATTAAGCCGATAATCAAGTTTACCAGCAGCAATTGCTGATGCTCCTTCTTGTAATTTGTCTAAAGAATTAATTAGCGGAAGCATAATTATCAAAAATTGACCGATAAAAACTAATAAAATAGTAATTATTATTAAATAGGTAACTTTTTCATAAGTGTGCTGCATTTCCTTCATTTCATCCTGAGTCAGGATAATTTGCTCGTGAGCGGTATCTGTCAGATCGCTCAAGAATAATTCAATGTCTTTAGCAAAAGAATTGATTGCTCTAAAATGCTGTTGAGAATCAACTAAATACGCATCATCAGAAATATTATTACTTTTCTTTAGTTCTTTCTCTAAGTTGATTAAAAATGCATGACGACGACGAATATCGTTTATTTCCTTGGCATCTGGAATTAAAGTTTCTAATCTCAGAAGGTTAGCTTTAAATTGATTTTGATATTTTTCTACCTTTGATTTTTGATTATTAAACAAGACATCATCTTTGAGAGCATTAATTTCGTTTTTTAAATCAACTTCTAATCTTAACGCTGCTTCAATCGCTTGACCAGATTGTTCTAATTTACGATTCATATTATCAGCAACTTGATTTCGCCATACAGAAGTTCCAACCAAGACAGCAGACATTAATCCCGCAAAGCAAGCAGAAGATGCGATAAATTTTGTGAAAATTTTCATCTCAGCCTCTTCGCAGATTTTTCTAAATACTTCGCCAGAGGTTCAATCATCCGCTGTTGTTCTTTGAAACTCTGAGTTGGTAGCACTCCAATTCTTAAAGGCTGAATCTTGTCATTGCTACTAGCAACCGCCAGAGGTATTATCAAATTATCATTAATAGAAATCTTGTTAGAACAGCTTGCATTAATAAACGCAACTATCGCAACTAATAAAGCTGCTGACGCACGACGGGAACGATTGTTTTTTTGCATGGTACCAAATATGATTAAAACCCTTTATCTTCGTAGAACTGTAGATGCATAACCCCCAGAGGTTATTTGTCCAGTCCATGCCTAAGTGTAGTTTTCCCAAAAGGGTGACGAAGATAACAGTTTGTGATGAAAATCATATTTGGGCATTGGTAATTGGTAATGGAATTATTAGTTCCCTAACTCCCTACTCTTAACTCCTAACTTATAACTCCTAACTCCTAACTATTCCCCATGCCCCATGCTTATTTATGCAATACTTCCTCTCTTCCGTGCTTCTTTGTAAGAAGTTCCGACGTTTTTCAAGCCAGCTTTAATCATTTGTCGTTCCAATAAACCGAAGAAACGCGATCTGTCTCCACCTCTGACAACTGCTTGGTTGTGGGATTCTGCTAACGCTACTGGATAACCATATCCTTTGTGAACTTGCGCTAGCATTAACCCCAAGGATTCCTCGAACATTTCTGTATCTTCTACTACCCATTGTGGAAATTCTACCCGTGCTATTTCGGTGCCCACATGAACGTAGCAAAAGTAAATTTGCTGGTCTTCATATAAATCTAAAATGCGCGAATTACTTTTCCATAAAGGACTCCGCTGTCCCGGTTTGAGTTGAGTTGACCACAAAGTACTATCTCGCAATCCCTCAAAAAGTTTACAGGGAATCTTTTCCATTTGATTCGGGCAAAAACTCATACAGTCTGGTGCTTTGTGCGGACAAGCCGACAACCGGAAAAAATTCATTCCTTCAATACTCCGAGAAGCACTTAGATAACCCATGATGGGAATACCAGCTTCCCGCAAATCCTTCCAAGACTCTAAAATCGGCGGTAAAATATGTTCCCTAGCATCGTAAGGTAACTGATCTAAAAACCAGTAAATTAGTGAACCATCTACCATTGCTAGTGTAGGTATTCTTTCTGAGGTCGTGAGAGAGGGGGAAGAGTGGGAAGAGGGGGTAGAAATTTCTTCAACTTTTTCCCCTTGTCTCCTTGTCTCCCTGTCCCCTTGTCCCCTTGTCCCCCTGTCCCCCTGTCCCTTACCTGTTGCAGCAATAGCCAACTCAGATAAAACTACCGCTTCACTTGTGGTGCGTCGGTAGCTCATCCATTCCTCGGTTCTAATTCCCCATTGACGAGACATATATAAATCTTCGGGGCGGTAGAATATCTCAGGGATACTATCTAGAATAGGGTGTTTATTTTGTCCGTAATGCAGTACTACTCTACCGATATTTAGTAAATAACAATAAGCAATTTCGTGGTGGTTGGGAGCAATTTGGGAACCGTCAGTAGCAATGACAGTATGAATTTTAGGAGGAACCATGATATCAATACAGGTGTGTAGCGGTTCCATCGGAGTTGCATTCGCAAATAAAATGCGATCGCGCCATTTTTGTTGAATTTGAACTAACTCATTTTGATTATCAAAAGCATACTCAAGATGTTTCATCCCCAATTGCAAACGTTGACGATTCGCTTCAGCTTCAGCCGTCAAATGTTCACTCAAACCACGCATTTGTCCGGCAAGTTTACTTAAATCAAGCATAATCAGTTATCAGTTATCAGTTATCAGTGAACAGTTATCAATTATCAATTATCAATTATCAATTATCAATTCCAATTGTTCATTAATAATTGATAATTGTTCATTGTTCATTGAAATTTGATTCAACTTTGCCATTCATCAAAGCTTTGAGTAAATTGAGCTAGCGATATTAAGTTAATTCGCATATCTTTTTGGGCATTTTCTCTTTCTGTGGCAGTATTATAACCCCAGTCGCCGAGAAATAATTCTACGTCTTCTAAATCTTCTTGCTGTTTAACTTTTTGTAACGTTTTGATTCTATCTTCTACAAACCATAGACTAACTGATAAGTCGTTAGATTCTTGCTTTAATTCTCGCAATATTTCGTATTTAGGACGCTTTTCTTCTTTACCAAAAATAGCTTCTCTGGGTAGATCGAAGCCTGCTTTTTGTAATAGTTCTTTGACAAACCGTCCTTCTTTAGTTGTTACTATATATAGTGCAGTTTGAGTATGATATATATTTTTAATTCTTTCGACTACTCCCGGATAAAATATATGCATATCCAGCCAACCATCTAAATCGCTAGCTATCCATTCATCGCGCTGTTTGTCTAATGTCTCGGCAATTTCTTGGGCTGAAAAATCACTTTGCCGGAGAATTTTTTGAGAAATATCGCTCCATTCTTGCAAAATTTTATCTTCTTCAAATCCTTCTAATAAAGCTTTAACTAAAACAGGCATTTCCCAGCCAGTTTCAATTACTGGACGAAGACGATAAAATTGATTAGTTAATTTTTCTGTTTGACTTTGATTAGCACAAGGCCAAAACTTACAGTGAGTACGCCAAGCTACTTGAAAGTATTCTATCAAGCCGTTACAGATTACACCATCAAAGTCGAGAGCTAAAATTGTCGGGCTAATTGCGGTCATTTTCTTAATGAGTGAAACTGCTTTTGTAAGCTTATCTAATTTGCGAAGGTTTTTTAATTTATTCTTGAAATTGTACTACCAGGAAAGAAGTTAGAATTAAGATAAATTCGTCTGATAGTTTAACAAAAAGTTATGAATAACCCTTTTCCAGGAATGAACCCATATTTGGAACAGCCAGAATTATGGCATCAAGTTCACAACCGCTTAATTGTAGCAATAGCCGATGAAATTACTCCCCAAGTAGTTCCTCAATATCATGTTGCGATCGAAGAACGAGTTTATAGCAGTGTTTCCGATAATTTATTGGTAGGAATTGCAGATGTAGCAGTTTCCCGACGTAATGATTCAAGCGAGGGGGTTGCTGTGATGACACAGGAATTAGTTCAACCCACAAAAGTATCCGTACCCGTACCTGAAGAAACTACAGAAAGATTTTTAGAAGTTCGTTCGACGCAATCTGGAGAAGTAGTTTCAGTAATTGAAATACTTTCACCCAAAAATAAGCGTTCTAAACAAGGTAGAGAGGCTTACGAAAATAAGCGCAACAAGATATTAGCTTCACGTACCAACTTTATTGAAATTGATTTATTACGTATTGGTGAACCAATGCTTATTATGGGAGCATCTATTACAGATTATAGTATTTTAGTTAGTCGAGGATACCATAGACCGGAAGCAGATTTATATGGCTTTAATTTAAAAGAATCTATTCCTACTTTTCCCGTTCCGTTAAAACAAGGAGAACAAGAACCTTTAGTAGATTTACAGAAGTTATTAAATGAAGTTTATCAAAAGGCTAGGTTTGATTTAGTCATTGATTATTCACAATCGGTAAAACCATCTTTGTCTGCGGAAGATAAAAATTGGGTAGAAGAGATTTTGAAATAATATTATATTCCTCTTGTGGTGCGGGCATCCCTGCGCGCACCTTCTAAAATTACAAGTAAGTATTACAACTCTTCAGTAATCTTAACTTCTTTAGAAAGATATTTAAACCAAGTAAAATACAAGGCAATTGAAAGCATAATAAACACCGCTAACAAAATACCAAAAGTATCCCAACGCTTCATCATGAAGGTGATTCCTAACATGAATAAAGTCAATTGCCAGGGAATTGCAATTAATGTAGAAACAATATCGCGACGATTTTCATTTTTAATTTTCTGCTGAATATTAGCTGGAAGATTTTTACGCACTATTCCCCAAAAACCAAATGGTCTGGTAACTTTATAGAAGTTATCTATCACTTGTAAATTGGTTGGTTCGGTAAAAAATGTGCCGATTAAACAGCCAATAAATGAGGAAATACTAGGGATAAGAAACAAAGAAATTTCCTGATACTGCTGATTTAAACTTGCAGATACAAATAGTTTAGTTAATATAGCTGCTAACATTCCCGCAACTGTACCAGCAGCAAATCCATAACCGTTAAAACGCCACCAATACCACCGTAATACTAAAGGAATTGATAATCCCGCACCCAATCCCAAAGTTAACCATCCCCAAATTTCGTTAATATTTTTTATCTGGTAACTAAACAGCATTCCTACAACTACAATTACCACCGATGCTAAACGACTTTGGGTAATTAACTGTTGGTTTGTTGCTTGGGGCTTTAGATATGCTTGATAAATATCTTTCACCCAATAAGCGGCGCTGGAATTTATAATAGAATCAAAAGTAGACATTGCTGCTGCCAGAAAACAAGCTATCAACACTCCTTTAATTCCTACCGGCACGTATTCGCTAATTACCGTGGGTAAAATCAATTCTGGATCTGAGATAACACCTTGAGTTGCGCCGTAATGAATGCCTAACATTGCAAAAGCAGTCACAAGTGGCCATCTGAATGAAAGTAAAAGAATCCAAAACAAGGAAAGTAAACCCGCTTCTCGATCGCTTTTAGCAGCAAAGTAACGTTGCACCATATAGCCGCCACCACCTCCAACACCTGCCATACATTCTTTTACTAAATAAAAGAAAATCACCCCACCGAATAAGTTAAATATAGAATAGTCTCCCGGTAATTCTAAAGTTAAGGATGGTGAAATACTGCTCCAATCTGCAAAATTCCACTGCTTTAATTCAAAACCATCGCCAGAAGGAATAGAAACTGAAAATGTTTCGGGAATAGTTGCGATTTGCAGCGCCAAAACACAAACGTAAATTATCGCCACAAAAATCAAAATGCCTTGAAAAACATCAGTCCAAACAACACCGTAAAAACCGCTAGCTGCCGTGTATATTAAAGCAAGACTAACTAAGGCAATCGAAGCAAGTTCATCGTTAATACCGAGAAATTGACCTAGAAATTTACCCCCAGCAACAGTAAAATAGCTCATCGCACCCACTGCAAACATTAAATTTGCGATCGCGCTGATAATTCGAGCCGTATTTCCTTCCCTTCCTTCACCGAAACGAAACCGCATCCATTCAGCTAAAGTCATCACCTGAGCGCGACGATTCCATTTACCCATAAAAATCATCAAAATCGCCATGATTAACACCACACCACCGCGAATTTCGATAAAAAAGCCTTTGGCACCCACAGCGTAAATCAAAGCGCTAATCACCATCGTACCCGCCAAATCGGTATTCGATGCCATTCCCGAAGCACCCAACACCCACCAAGGCATATTGCGGTTTCCCAAGAAATAAGAATCGATACCCGTAGAAGCTTTACGCTCCAAATAAAGCCCAAAGATTACTATAGAAATTAAGTAAACACCAATAATAAGATAGTCAACTAGCTGTAGCATGAATTTTTTAGCTTAACGCGAAAATAAGTAATAACAGGGAAGATACAGCAAACCCCTGTTTGCATCAAGTCTGTTATTTGACGGCTTGGGTTTCCGTGGGTTTAGAATAAAATGTCCTCACCCTCTACCTGAGACGCAAAATTATTAACATTCAAAAGGGTATAAGTATGGCGATATATGGCACGGCATCCCAAGTCACAGGTTTAGACTTGCTAAGAAGCGATAATCAGCAAACTACTACCTTTGATGGAACCTTCGACGGTGGAAGTATTTTAGCTTCCTTCATGGTTGTAGATGGAACTGTAGATGAAGCAATCAACAACAACGCAGAAGTTTACCTAAATGTTGGGTTTAAAGCCCCGCCGTTTTAGGGCGGCTTTTCTGGTATGCTAAGTATAGTGGAAAGGTAATTAACCACTTAAAAAACCTAGCCGTCGAAAGACAAAGCGCTGAACCTTGAAAATTAAATCTATGCGGATAAAGCTGCATTTTTCTAGTTTCCTCCTAGCAGTGGGTAAAAGATTTATAGGGGCTAGACAAACAGCATTTTGAAACTAATTTGTTTCAAGCTCAACAGGACTCGCAGTCATGCGAATAGGGTAGGGCATACCCAAATTAACGCCCTTAGAGAATCCCACCTCTGGGCTAAACGACGCAAGGAATTTAGTTTAAGTGGTTTCGTTGAGTCAAGAATCCCCGCGCCTTTAGGATGGGGAGTGTCAAACTTCTGGGTTTCCTTCCCGCTTGATTTGACGACATCTTTATATATCTAAAGATTTTGCTTAACTTAACCAAGATAGATCAAAACCTCACCTTTTGTCACCTTTTGATTGAATTGATTATTAATATTTCCGCTCCGATGTTAGTATCTTTTCTTTTCTTCCCTGCTCTGCATACCTCCGCGCAAACCTTCGTTCGGCTTTGCGTTGAAACCTTCGTACTAAAGTCCTCACTAGGAACCTATACTTCTTATATTCTTCTTTAAACAGCAGCAATCAGTTAATTAACTTTTATCTTTATAAATATTGCTACGATGCCCAACTTCGACAACACTAATTAATAAAACATCATCAAAAATATCATATAAAATACGATAATCGCCTACTCGAATACGATAACCGTTTTCTCTACCTTTAAGCTTTTTAACTTTATCTGGACGGGGTTCTATAGCTAACTCATCAATTTTATTTTGTATGCGCTCTTGTAATTCTGATGATAACTTTTTGATTTGTTTAGATGCACTCTTGGAAATTTTAATTTCGTAACTCACGCAACATCCTTTTTCATTCCTGATAACTCTTTCTTAACTTCTTCCCAAGATACAATGCCATTCTTTCGTATATCTTCCTTAGCTTCATCATAAGCTTTCAAATCATCTTCATCTTCCTCATCTTCAATTTTTTTTAGTAATCCAAAAATTTCGTCTAGGGTACTGTCGTATGCTTGATTTAACAGTACATTAATAGCATCAATTATTTGTTTTCTTTCGTTATCGGTTTTCATGTTTATATTTATGACTAAATTAAATTATTTTAATATTATTACTTTACCATCGAATCCCCAAAGCAGTTAGTAGATTGGCTCGCGGTGCATGAAAAATCGAAATATTCAACTAGAAATTAATCTGGGCACCGTAACCCAACATTAAATTGACGACACATAAAATATTTCAAGAAGATTCAAAGCCCACCAGACATCAAAGGGGATTCTTATATTAAAATGATGCAATCGAACACTAGTACTATTGTTGATGCTTTGCGGGAATGAGTGGAGATGGGGTAGATAATTTTGAATTCCTAACTTATAACTCCTAACTGATAATTGATAACTGTTAACTGAAAATGCGTCCTATTGCTGTAGATTTATTTGCGGGTGCGGGGGGGATGACTCTCGGTTTTGAACAAGCTGGTTTTGATGTGCTTGCTGCTGTAGAATTAGATCCGATTCACTGTGCTATTCATGAATTTAATTTTCCGTTTTGGTCTATTTTATGTGCAAGTGTAGAGAATATTTCGGGAAAGAAAATTAGAAGGCGCTCTTTAATTAAAAATAAACCAATCGATGTTGTATTTGGTGGTTCACCTTGTCAAGGATTTTCGATGATTGGGAAACGGGCTTTAGACGATCCCAGAAATGCTTTAGTATTCCATTTTTTACGATTAATTTTAGAGTTACAACCGAAATATTTTGTATTTGAAAATGTACCGGGATTGACTGTAGGAGAACATAGAAAATTTTTATTGGAAGTTATCGAAGAATTTGAAAAAAATGGTTATCAAGTAGAAGCAAATTATCAAGTTCTCAACGCAGCAAATTACGGAGTACCGCAAGATAGAGCCAGATTATTTATTTTAGGATGCCGTCAAGATTTAAAGTTACCAAAATATCCCCAGCCCCTGACAACACCAAAAATATCTAAGAAATCAAAATACATTGTAAATAATTCAGATTTACCCGCAACACCTACAGTTTGGGATGCTCTCGGCGATTTACCAGAAGTGGAAAATTATTCGGAATTAATGGATCGAGATTGGATAATTGCCGAATATGCTAAACCTAGCGATTACAGCAGTAAATTGCGCGGTATTTTAGCAATTGAAAATGACTACTCTTACGAGCGCTTATTTGATAATTATTTTCTAACTTGCAGTACACGTACAAAACATAGTCAGCAATCTATCGAAAGATTTCAAAAAACCGAACCCGGTAAAACCGAACCTGTCAGCCACTTTCATAAATTAGCCAGATATGGTGTTTGTAATACTTTGAGGGCTGGAACAGCTAGTAACCGGGGTGCTTTCACCTCTCCGCGTCCAATTCATCCTATAACCCCAAGATGTATCACCGTTAGGGAAGCAGCACGTTTGCATTCATACCCAGACTGGTTTCGTTTTCATGTCACAAAATGGCATGGATTTCGACAAATAGGAAACTCAGTTCCACCTTTACTAGCTAAGGCGATCGCTACAGAAATTATTCACGCCTTAGAAATAATTCCAGCAAAACCACAGCGAACACGGGAATTAGGCGATGATAGTTTATTGCAACTAAATATGTCTCAAGCTGCTGAAAGATTTGGTGTTGATGAAAATATTATTGAACCCAGGAAAAGGAAGAAAAGGGGGAGACGGGATGAGGAGGTGAGGAAATAACTTTTATTCCCATTACTCCATTACTCCATCATTCTCCTCCCAACTCTTAACTACTTCCTACTCCCTACTCCCTTCATTAAACAACCGCGACAACTGACTTAAAATTCTAGCCCTGCCATCTGTTGAGCTATTTTTTAAACCGTACAAATTAAGTTTAAGTAAAACAACCTCGATAATATTATCTTCCCAAAGATACTCTAATAAATCGCCAACAATATCTTCGTTGTTTTCTTTATTTGTAAGGTCATAAACATCTGTAAAATAATAAATCTGTTCTATGCCTTTTGATTCAAAGTACTGTACGAGTCGCCATGCATCAAATGCTTGTGGATAATCTACGAATCCAGAATGAATATCAACTATAATATAAGATTTTTCCGATTGAAAATAAACGCCAACTCCATGTTTGTCAAACGTCCATTTTTCTTCTTGTAGCGATAATAAACCTTGACGGGGACAATTCGCGGAGAAAGATTTACTTACATTAGGATATATCTGGCGAAATGCTAAATTAAGATTGTTTTGCAGCTCTACAAATTCTGAAATGATTTGTACTGCCTCAGCGCTTTTTATTGACGACTTCATTTACCGTACTCCTAGCCTTGATTTTGCCGATATATAGCCCAGAGAAGCTATTTTCAATAATAATAAGATTTTTTCCTTTTAGCTGTATCTTTAAGAATAATCAAATAATCTTGGGTGATACAAGAAGGCCGTAATTTTCTCCAAAAATCAAACAGGTGCTGCATACCTTATGCTCTGCAACGTCTCTACAATATTTATATATACCATATGTCTTTGCAAAACCGTGCAGGACAATTATTTTATATAATTTTACTAAAAATAACTGATTCTAAAAATATTTTTTATTGTTGTTAGCTGATAAAACCTAAATCAATATTTTCATTAAGTCTAAAATAAGGATTATCTATCAGCTATCAGATCGTAGTTGAAAAACACAGTGGAAAACTTCATTGTTATTCTCAACCAGGGAAAGGTACCGAATTTATAATTGGAATACCACTTTTTCAGTGAGCAGTTACCAGTTATAAATTTATTATTACCGATTACCAATTCCCAATTACCAATTCCCTATGGCTAATAATCAGCAAGAAACTCATTTAAACCGCGCTCGTGCTAGTCTCAGACAGGCTTTGTCATGGTATGGCAATTTGCGTAAACCGGGATTTGATTCTGAGTTAGCGGGTTTGGTTAAGCCGGAAATACAGCTTTTAACCGCTAATTTGAATAAACTCGATTACAACGTGATTCGTATCGCTGCTTTTGGGTTGGTAAGTCGCGGCAAATCGGCGGTTTTGAATGCGCTGATGGGACAAAAGATTTTGGAAACGGGGCCGCTTAATGGTGTTACTCAATACCCGCGCTCTATTCGCTGGAATCCTGGCGGTAAGGTAGAAGTAGAATTAATTGATACTCCTGGTCTAGATGAAATTGCTGGGGAAGCTAGAGGACAAATGGCGCGGGAAGTTACCCGGCAAGCCGATTTAATTTTATTCGTTGTCTCCGGTGATATTACTCGTACCGAATATGAAGCATTGCTTGATTTACGAAAGGCTCAAAAACCGTTAATTTTAGTGTTTAATAAAACGGATTTGTATCCAGATACCGATAAAACAGCGATTTACAAGAATTTACAACAATTAGCTGCGGGTAGCTCGATGAAAAGTTTAAAACCCGACGAAATAGTTATGGTAGCAGCAGAACCCGCACCGATGGAAGTTAGAGTTGAATATGCCGATGGTAAAGAAGATTATGAATGGGAAACTTTACCACCGCAAATAGAGCAGCTTCAACAAACTATTTTGAAAATTCTCAATCGTGAAGGGCGTTCCCTTTTATCGCTTAATGCTTTAGTACAAGCAAGAGATGCTGAAGAATCTATTGCATATAAAACAGTGGAATTGCGAGAAAAAGAAGCAGAAGATTTGATTTGGCAGTATACAAAATATAAAGCATTAGCTGTAGGTTTGAATCCGATCGCCTTCTTTGATATATGTGGGGGAATTGTCGCGGATTTAGCTTTGATTCGCTCCTTATCTCGACTTTATGGTTTACCTATGACGGGTTATAAAGCCGGAAAACTGTTAAAAACTATTATGGTAAGCTCCGGTGGTTTACTTTTAGGGGAATTAGGAAGCAGCTTTCTTTTAGGTTTTGGAAAAAGCGCGATCGCAATCTCTTCCGGTGAAAATCCCATGAATATTACCGGGTTTGCAGCAACCGCCGCCACGCAAGCAGGTATCGCCGGTTACGGCGCTTATTCCGTAGGAAAAGCTGCTCAAGCCTATTTAGAAAAAGGCTGCTCTTGGGGTGAATTAGGCGTTAGTAATGTAATAGAAGAAATATTGCGCGAAGTAGAACCGGATACTATTTTGTATCGTTTGCAGCAAGAATTAGGGAAGAATTGGTAATGGGTAATTCAGCTTAAAATAGTTATGCTCTAAAAATCTTGCACAATATTGCTTTAAGTAAGTAGTCAGGCGTAATTAAATATAAGATAGAGAACCTCACCCTGCCGACCGCTTCCCTCTCCTTACTAAGGAGAGGGATTGAGGGTGAGGTTTTATATTTAATTTGAACCACTTACTTATTACGTTATTGCTGTAATTAAGATTATTGTTTTAAGATGAAAATAAAATCAAGAAAGAGCAAATTTTGAATAACACATCAACACTGAAAGAAAAGCTACAAAGTCTCTTAGAGAAAATTACATCCGAAGATGACTCTCCCGTAACAAATTTGACTTTAGAGCAAAGCTTAGTTGAAGAAATTGAGCAATTAACAATAGAAGTAGAAGGAGTTAACCCCAATCCACAGCCTTTAATTAACGCAACTGCTTTATTAAATGGAAAATGGTTGTTGCAATACTCCACAGCAAGAGAAATCCGTTCTTTATCTTCCCTGCCATTGGGTTTAAAAATTGGTAGAGTTTATCAAGAAATTGATGTTGAAAACAAATCATTTTCTAATCTAGCTTTTGTTAAACATCCTTGGGGATTAGTATCCGGAAGCGTCAAAGTAACAGCAACTTTTGAGCCAGCAGAAGATGAAACCAACAAACGCATCAACGTAAACTTTGATAAAAGATTTCTTTCAATCGAGAAGCTTTTTGGTATTCAAACCCCAAAACTTAATCCATTTAAAGTTGTTCAAGCGAATAATCCTCAAGGTAGAATCCCCACACTTGACGTTACCTACTTAGATGAAACTTTGAGAATTGGCAGAGGAGGAGATGGAAGTTTATTTATTTTGAAACGTGCTTGATTAATTATTTTGTTAGTTATTAATTTAACTTCTAACTTATAACTATGAATACTAATCAACGCCAACGCTACCAACAAGTAATTTTATCCCACGCCAGAAAACCGCAACATAAAGGTAAAACTAATCTCATACATCGCCAAAATCAAGGTGAAAATTCTTTTTGTGGGGATAAAGTTGATTTAACGTTGATGCTGGATGAAACAGAAACAATAATAGAAGATATTAAATTTGAAGGTGCGGGATGCGCTTTATGTTTGGCTTCTGCTGACTTGATGGCAGGTGCTGTTAAAGGTAAAAATGCATCAGAAGCGTTATTAATGGTAGAAGATTTTCGTAAAATGGTGATAGGAGAAACTGAATTTCAAGCACCTTTAGAAAAGCTGAATATTATGCAAAGCGTGGCTAAATTCCCGATGCGGGTTAAATGCGTTACTTTGGCTTGGCATACTTTGAAGGGGGCTTTGGCTGGGGAAGAAAAAATATAAATGTTACAATTTAAGTATTTTTTCGCTACCATCTAAATAATTTTTACGACAAAGCGAGCCATGACAGGAAAGGTGCAGAAATTTCTTACTCAAGATATCTGGGAAGTATTTAAAAAACCAACCAGTGCCACAGAAACAGGTGCAGAAGTAGGTAAAACTGGCTTGGAATTAGTTGTCGCACTGGGTTTGCTTGGCTCTCCACTCGCACCAGCGGGAGTTGCGATCGCATCACTTTCTTGTGTCGGTTTGGCTACAAAGGGAATTAAGTTTTATGTAGATAAGACGCAAGAGCCGCCAACTTTGGAAGAATGCGTGGTAATAACATCTCGGTTGGCTTATTTGGAAAGTCTAGAAAGAATTATTGGCACGATAAAAGGAGAAGATTTACTTAACAAACTTCGAGATGTAAAAGTTTCCGAAGAAATCCAACAACGTACAGACGATTTACAGCTTACCGATACCGAAGCCAGAAAAGCGATTACCTGTTTTCGAGAAACGAAGTTAGCAGATGATTTAAATAGACATTTATCGTTTTACTTAAAAACAGCGGGAATAACTAAACACGAAGCCGATATTATCACCCAGCGAGTTGCTTGGAATACTCAGCGATATCTGAATCAAGCTTTAGCTGAAGTGGGAGATGCTGTTAAATCTTTGTCGGGGATATTTAGCGATGGTTATCGTCAAGAATTAGAAAAATATCATAGTATTGACGATTATTTAGAAAAGCATATTGCAACAAAGCCGAAAGAAAAAGTATTTGCAGAAACTTTTGCTTTCAAAGATATTTACGTACCTTTAAGAGCAAAACCTTTAGATAAAAATGGTGACGAAAACACAGAACAGCAACCCGTTGATTTAGAAAGTTGGGTAAAAGAATTACTGCAAAACCCACACAAAAAAGATAAAGTAATATTTATTCAAGGTGATCCCGGACGCGGTAAAAGTGTATCATGTCGAATGTTTGCCGATTGGGTAAGGCAGAATTTATATCCGATTTGGATTCCGGTTTTAATTCGCTTGCGGGATATAAGAACATTTGAAAAACAGTTTGAAAATACCTTAAAAGCCGCAGTTGATACAGATTTTGCTGTTAATGATCCTGGTTGGTTAACCGATAAGAATATCCGCTATTTGTTTTTACTTGATGGTTTTGATGAATTATTGATGGAAGGAAGAACCACAGGTGCTTTAGAAGAATTTCTCAAACAGGTAGGAAGTTTTCAAGAAAGCTGCAATAGAAACCCCGAAAAAGCTCATCGAGTATTAATAACAGGACGAACCTTGGCATTACAAAGTATTGAAAGAAATATGCCAGAAAACCTGGAAAGAGTCAAAATACTGCCGATGGATGGAGAAGTTCAGCAGCAGTGGTTTCGCAAATGGGAAGCGCAAGTGGGTACAGACGAAATCACCGCTTTCCAGCAGTTTTTGCACGATGATAACTGTCCCGAAAGAGTACGCGAACTAGCACAAGAACCATTATTACTTTATTTGCTCGGAGCAATGTACCGCGATCGCGAATTAACACCACAAACATTTGCTGGAAGTAGCGCCACCCAAGCCAAAATTTTGATTTATCAAAAGTCTTTGGATTGGGTATTAACAAAACAACGTCCGGAATGGTTACAGCAAAAGATAACCGAGCAAGAAACAGAAGGTTTACGCCAAATTCTTACCGAAGCGGGTTTGTGTGTAATCCAGTCTGGTGGGGAATGTGCGCCGATGTCAATGATTGAACAACGTCTTAAAGGAGATCAGACAGCGAAACAGTTTTTGGAAGCAGCAAGGGAACGTATCGGTGATAATCCGCTCAGGAATGCATTAGCTGCTTTTTATCTGCAACCAGGAAGGCAAACGGGTTCGGTAGAGTTCGCACACAAGAGTTTTAGCGAATTTTTATTTGCCGAACGTTTGAAAGAAAGTTTGGAAAGTTGGACGGAACTTGGAAGAAAAGGAAGGGGTTTTCTCATCCAGGAAGAACAGATGCATTGGGAAATTTACGATTTGTTCGGTTACGGTGGCTTGACACCCGAAGTGGTGGAATATTTGATGAGTTTGGTTACAAAAAGTGATGAATTTCGGCCAATTCCACTTCTTCAACGTTTAGATGACTTTTATCAACGCTGGTGTGATGGAGAATTTATTGATGCTTATACAGAAACTTTACCCCAGAAGAAATCGCTACAGCTACACGAGCAAGATATCGAATTAGGACAGCGGCAGGTTGATATTTATACTGGTTTGAACGCGATGATTTTGTTGTTGGAGTTAAATCGTTATGCAAGGGGAAGGGATGATTTGAAGGAGATTGTTTTTTATCCTTCGGGTGTACCACAAGATGCTAGGTTTAGAAACCAACTACTTCGCGTAATTAACTACAGCAATGCTATTAAACTCGGAACTTTTAATAATTTAGTTAAGCTATACCTCAGCGGCGCAGACCTTAGGGGCGCAGACCTCAACTTCGCAAACCTCAGCGGCGCAAACCTCAGCGGCGCAAACCTCAGCGGCGCAGACCTCAGCGGCGCAGACCTTAGGGGCGCAGACCTTAGGGGCGCAGACCTCAACTTCGCAAACCTCAGCCGCGCAAACCTCAGCCGCGCAAACCTCAGCGGCGCAAACCTCAGCAGCGCAGACCTCAGCGGCGCAAAACTCAGCAGCGCAGACCTCAGCGATGCAAACCTCAGCTTCGCAGACCTCAGCAGCACAGACCTCAGCAGCGCAGACCTCAGCAGCGCAGACCTCAGCGGCGCAAACCTCAGCCGCGCAATTCTCAGCCGCGCAATTCTCAGCCGCGCAAACCTCAGCAGCGCAGACCTCAGCCGCGCAATTCTCAGCGGCGCAAACCTCAGCCGCGCAATTCTCAGCGGCGCAAACCTCAGCCGCGCAGACCTCAGCGGCGCAAACCTCAGCCGCGCAATTCTCAGCCGCGCAGACCTTAGCAGCGCATACCTTAGCAGCGCAAACCTCAGCGGCGCAGACCTCAGCGGCGCAATCCTCAGCGGCGCAGACCTTAGCGGCGCAGACCTGGGCAATGAATTTTTAAGAGATATCCGTTGGGATGAAAATACAAATTGGGAAGGTGTACGCGGATTAGAAACGGTAAGGAATGTACCAGAAGCACTAAAGCAACAGTTGGGACTTTCATAATGAGTTGAACATCTCGTAAAAACCACATTCTCGCCTTGAAATCAATTTCAAGGCTAATAAACAAAGTACGTTAAAACGCACTAAAAGTATTACCCAGTCTGATTTATCAGACTTTGCATATGAGCCTGGGAATTTATTCCAAGGCGGATTATGGAAATGAGAGTCATTGCGATGAACCGCACCTGAGCCGCACCTCCGGTGAACAGTGAATGCTTCGCTCCACTCGCAATGACATATTACACTTCCCGCTCCAAAACTACCATACCTCTGTACCTCTTCCCTCCGCGCTCTCCGTGCCTCTGCGGTTTTTTTTCTCCCCATCCTCAAGAAAACTTATTCAAAAATCCCAAAAGCTTCCTCGTACCATCCGTCAATTTAGTCCGCTTATAAGCATCCGCAGCTTTCTTAATTGCTTCCGCTTGGGTAGGATAAGGATGAATTACCCCGCTTAATTTATTCATTCCAATTCCATTGACAATTGCAGTAGTCACCTCAGAAATACTTTCACCAGCGTGGGGAGAAACTATAGTTGCACCAAGAATTTGATCCGTACCTTGCTTCAAATGAATTTTAATAAAGCCTTCGGTTTCCCCATCGGTAATGGCTCTATCTACATCATCGTAGTCTATCTTAATAGTATTAACTTCTAAACCCTTTTCTTTTGCTTCGCTTTCATACATCCCCACATGAGCAATTTCTGGATCTGTAAATGTTACCCAAGGTACGACTAAATCGCTGAGTTTTTTACGTCCCAAACCAAAGGGAGCAAATAAAGCATTTTGAATGACAATCCTTGCTGTCGCATCTGCCATGTGTGTAAATTTTTCGCTTAAGCAAATATCTCCCGCAGCAAAAATCTTCGGATTTGTAGTTACTAAATTATCGTTTACTTTCACCCCTTTACTGTCATATTCAACGCCAACAGCTTCCAAATTCAAACCTTCTACATTGGGAGTTCTTCCCGCACCTACCAAAATTTCATCTACAGTAATAGAACCCTTTATCCCATTGCTGGTATAGTAAATTGTCTTCTCTTCCGAAGTACTTTCTACCCGCTCTATTTGAGAATTTAAAATTAATCCAACTTTTTCTTTTTGAAATACCTTTTGCACAATTTCCGCAGCGTCGCTATCTTCTTTATTCAAAATATGCGAACCCCGATGTAAAATTGTTACTTCACTACCAAAACGGTTGAAAGCCTGCGCTAATTCACAACCGATGGGGCCACCACCAATTATTGCCAAACGTCGCGGTAATTGAGTTAAATTAAATACGGTTTCATTAGTAAGATATCCGGCTTCTTTCATACCGGAAATATCCGGTTGAGTTGCTCTGGCTCCCGTAGCAATTACTGCTTTTTTAAAGTTAAGTTTTTTACCAGCAACTTCAATAGTATCCCCACTAGTAAAACTTGCCGTACC
Organism: Calothrix sp. CCY 0018; assembly: GCF_963920925.1. NCBI lineage: Bacteria > Bacillati > Cyanobacteriota > Cyanophyceae > Nostocales > Calotrichaceae > Calothrix > Calothrix sp. CCY 0018. Next base: position 35,677 of record NZ_CAWUDI010000026.1, read on the forward strand.
TAAAAATACATCCATCCCAATATTAGAAAAGCGCTCAACCGAATCAACTGGGCTGATATCCGCTCTTATTCGTCGCATACGTTCCATAACTGCGGGAAAATCCACTTCTACCTGTTTGGGAGCTACAACTCCGTATTCTTTTGCATTCCACATTTCACCCACAACACGAGAAGAACGAATTAAACTTTTAGAAGGCACGCAACCGACATTAGTACAATCCCCACCCATCAAATGCTTCTCAATCAATGCAACTTTTAAACCTACACCTAAACCCGCAGCACCCGCAGATGTTACCAAACCCGCAGCACCTGCACCAATTACCACCAAATCGTAACAATCGGCAGGCTCCGGATTTTTGCGATCGTTAGGATGTAAATTCGCAATCAATCTTTGATTGTGTTCATCCATCGGAGGAACAATTACTTTTTCAAACGCTGAATTAGACATAATTAGTTGTTAGTTGTTAGTTGTTAGTTGTTAGTTGGTAATTGGTAATTGGTAATTGATAACTGATTACTGCTCACTGATAGCTGTCGATTCTTCTAAAGCTTTTCTCGCAATTTTGGTTACATATAGAGTAACTGCAACTGTGGCAATAAAACCAATAATACGAATTGCCCAAACGACAGTCGGATTGCTCGGTTGTTCTCCGGTTCCAATTGTGGCGATGTTACCAGCTAAAGAACCCAAATAAACATACATAATGGTTCCGGGAAGAATGCCGATAGTTCCTAAAACATAGTCTTTCAAAGAAACTCCGGTAACGCCATAGGCATAGTTTAATAAGTTAAAGGGAAATACTGGAGAAAGTCTAGTTAATAACACAATTTTTAAACCTTCTTTACCCACAGCACTATCAACTGCGGCAAATTTTTCATTCCCAGCAATCTTCTTTGCAACCCAACCCCTGGCTATATATCGTCCAACCAAGAAAGCTGCGATCGCGCCAATTGTTGCACCGATAAAAACGTATACAGAACCTAGAAAAACATCAAAAACTACCCCCGCACCCAAAGTTAAAATAGAGCCTGGTAAAAAAGCAACGGTAGCGACAATGTAAAGTAATATGAAGGCAATTCCACCCACTGCACCTTGTTCATTAATCCATTCCAAAGCATTTTTTAGCCAGAGTTGAGGACTAAAACCTTGTGTATTATTTACATCTTGAGCGAAAGCCGGATTTGCATTTAACAGAATCACCATACTAAATGCAATTACAGCAAATAGACTAAACCGAGAAATTTTATTCATTTTTTTAGTTATTAGTTATTAGCTATTAGCTACTAGTTGTTGGTTGTTAGAACTTATGCGTTAGAAATTAGTTAATAATTCCAATCGCTAATCCTGCATTTCAAATTCCCCATGCCCAATCCCAAATGCCCCATATTATAATTAATTCGTACTTTCTTCCAAAGCTTTTTTCGCTACTTTAGAAATATAAAAAGTTGCAAAAACTGTAGCTATTAATCCAACTCCTTGTAACAACAATTGGATAAATTGTGTTTCCGGATTTTTTGGAATAGATGGGTTTTTCATCGCAATATCACCTATCAACGAACCCATGTAAACATACATTGCAGTTCCTGGAATCATCCCAACAGAGCCTAAAATATAATCTTTTAGAGAGACTTGGGTAACTCCGAAAGCATAATTTAATAAATTAAACGGAAAGATAGGAGATAATCGAGTTAAAAAAACTATTTTTAATCCATTTTTTGCAACTGCTTTATCTATCGCTTTAAAATTAGGTTTATTACCTATTTGCTTGCATACCCAATCGCGAGATATATAACGTCCAACCAAAAATGCAAATGTTGCTCCTATAGTTGCAGCAATCAAAACATATATTGAACCCCACAGAAAACCAAACAAACAGCCACCTTTTAAAGTTAACAAGGAACCTGGAATAAACAGTAATGTTGCAAGATTGTAGATAACTATGAATGCAATTGGCGCTAACCAACCAAGACTATCTACCCACAATAAAGATTTACTAAAAAGCGCTTGTAAATTAAAATGATTGCCAATAATAATTAGAATCGTAATAAAGCAACCTATCAATATTGGTTTAACAAAATGTTTGTACTGGTTTTTCATGTAAATGCCAATTTTGGCTGCTATTTTAAAAGTTGTAAGCTGTTAAAGGTCAAAATTATAAATTCCTAACTCTTAATTCCTATTTCTTAACTTAAATCATCAACCTGAGAATCGCGATTATGCTTAATTAGTTTTTCCCCACGATACCAGCTACGAATTCTTTGGGGTGAAACTCCTAGAAAATAAGCAATAATTACAATTTGATTTATTAAAGTAGTTTGCAAAATTCCTTTTTTCAGCCAGCGACGCGGTGAAGTGATGACTGGTACTGGAATGAAAGTAATTTTACCTAAGCTTTTTAAATTGCGTATTAGTTCAAAGTCTTCCATAATAGGCAATTCTGGAAAACCGCCAATATCATTAAATTTATCTTTAGTCATAAAAATAGCTTGATCGCCGTAAGGCATATTAAACCATTTTGAACGTAATTTTACTCCCCATTCGATCAATCGCAAACCTGGTTGTGTTGCATTGATTCGCAAAGCAAAGGCACCCGCTACTGTTAACGGTTGTTGCATTGCGGTACGAATCATCGCATCGAAATCGGCAGGTAAAACTGTATCGGCATGAAGAAACAGCAAAATATCACCCGTCGCATTCTTTGCACCCGCATTCATTTGACGAGCGCGATTTTGATAACCCGTTATAACTTTTACACCTAAAGATTCTACGATATCAACAGTATTATCTTTAGAACCACCATCGACTACAATAACTTCTACATTCGTGCTAATTTGAGTACTACTTAAAGTAGCTTGAATATTTTTTGATTCATTAAGAGTAGGAATAATAATCGAAATTTTAGCCGTAGCTATGCTTCTATTGCCATTTCCCCAAAGCAAATATTTTTCTTTTTTCAGAGTATCTTGATACATCATTTTAGTAAATACATGAACAAATTATCAATAAAATGCCAATATAAGGCTACATATCGCTAACGTCAAAAATTTATTTACAGATTTTTAGCCAAAAAGCTGCTGTTATTCCCCAAATACAGTTGAAAAATATGACAAATATTGGCGTAAGACTTCCTAATTCAACACCCATTATTCCTTTATTAGCTTTCAGAGGAAACACAACAAAAAGTTGAATTAAAGTTGGTAACAAACTCAAAAAAACACCTTTATACAGATATTTTCTTGGGAAGAAAGGTAAAAGAAACACAAAACCCCAAATTCCACCCCAAACAATCCGAGGATATAGCCAAGATGCCGTCAAAGTAAAAGCAATTTGCACGTTAAATAGTGCTGTTATTCCAGCTAAACCGAACAGCCAAACCGCAATAGAATTAACAAATCCGCCAAGACAGCCAGAAGCAAAGGTAAAACTTAAATTTCTGGCAATAATTTTAGCAATATCTTTCTTTTGCTTGGGAGTTGATATTGTACTGTTTTTCATTATTTATAATTAAGATGCACAACTAATCTATGATTCATTATGAATTACAATCCTGAAAATAAGATGAGTCTGCTATTAGAAATTGATGAATCGGCAAAATATAATACAAAGTTTACTAAAATACTTATCATTTAAAAACTCTGCGTTCCTTTGCGCTTTCCTTTACATCCCTCTGCGTTTCAAAAAAATTATCAATCTTTTTCCTCCCAATCTTCCACCCTTTCCCTACAACCTGGCAACGGACATTTATGAATATCACAAAAACGACAAATATATTCTTCTTGAATTTCAGTATTACTATATTCCCATGCCATTTTAGATAAAAAACTCAATAACAATTGCTGCTCCTCTTTGTTCAATGGCTTAAGTAATTTTGATACAGCCTCAATCTTAGCCTGCTGAATTTTATCAAACATCGCTTTTCCATCTGAGGTAAGCTGTAGATGAACAGAACGACGGTCATTTCCTTGATGACGCTCCACCAAATTTTGATTTACCAGACGCTTTACCAACCTAGCTGCACCAGATTGAGAAAGCTGTAAATACTGTCCTAATAAATCTACTGTAATTTTAGGATAGCGCTCAATAATCACTAGTGCAGCCGGGAAAGAAGCCGTATTTCCCGTAGTTTGCTCAGCAGCTTTTTGGATACTGTCGGAAATGGCGATCGCACTTGCTCCGATTAAATTTATCAGTTGTGAATTCATTACTAATTTATTATATGATTGAGTCATGTATTTCTGTTTTTTAATATTTTAAAGAATTTACTAACAATCAAGGGGCAAGCAATCATGAGTAAAAAAGTTATTGTTGTAGGTGCGGGGCCGGGTGGATTAGCTACAGCGTTACGGCTAAAAGGTCAGGGCTACCACGTAGAAATATTTGAGTCTGAAAGTCGCGTTGGTGGAAGAATGCGCGGTTTTCAAGATGGTGCTTATGCTTTCGACACCGGCCCAACTATACTGCAATTACCGCATCTCTACGACGATTTATTTGCTAGTGCCCAACTAAAACGGGAAGATTATATAACTTTCACTCGTTTAGAACCTTATACAAAATTACGCTTTTGGGACGATTCTACATTAGAACTTACCACCGATTTTGATAAATTAAAGCATCAACTAGCGGCTTTTCGTAGTGATTTACCAGCAGCTTTTGAACGTTGGTATGCGGAGGAAACAAAGAAGTATGACGCGGGTTACGAACCTTATCTTAGTCAACCCGCTCGTTCTATTTTGGGATATATGCGACTCGACGAACTGGGTACGGGTTTGAGATTTCGACCTTGGGAAACGCTTTATCAACACTTTTGGAATGCTTTTCAAGATGAGCGATTGGTTTATGCTCTTTCGTATCCAGCCAAATATTTGGGAATGCATCCAACCTTAAGCGCCAGCGTATTTAGTTTAATTCCCTATATCGAAATGGCGTTTGGTGTTTGGCATCCCCAAGGAGGATTTCGCGCTTTAGCTCAAGCAATAGCCCAAGGATTCCAAGATTTAGGGGGTAAAATCCATCTAAATACACCAGTAAAACAGGTATGGTTGGAGAATCGTCAAGTGCAAGGAGTAGAACTTGAAAATGGAGAACTAATAAAAGCAGATACTGTAATAGTAAACGCCGACTTTGCTCGTGCGGCACAAACTTTAATTCCTCAAACAGCACAAGGGAAATACACCGAAAATTTCTTTGCTAAAAAACAGTTTTCTTGCTCTACCTTCATGCTGTATTTAGGTATTAATAAACGCTATGATAATTTACCCCATCACCAACTCTATTTATCCGAACATATTCGTAAACAGGAAAAACCGTTTGTGAATGACTCAGCCTTAGATGAAATTGATCCACCATTTTACGTATGTAATCCGACTCCGGTAGATTCGAGCAACGCACCCGAAGGACATTCTACTTTATATGTTTTAGTACCAATTCCCCACACTGGATATGGTATTGATTGGGAGAAAAAAGCCAAAAGTTATCGAGATTTAATTATTAAAAGGTTGCCGTTATTGGGTTTTGATGGAGTAGAAAAACATCTAGTTAGCGAGACTTGCTATACGGCTAATAACTGGCAGAATGATTATTCAGTATATTTAGGTGCTGTTTTTAATCTGAGCCATAATTGGTTGCAGCTTGGCCCATTTCGTCCTCCAATTCGTTCGGAATATATCGATAAACTTTATTGGGTTGGTGGAGCAGTGCATCCCGGTAGTGGATTGATGACGATTTTGGAATCGGCTAAGAATACGGCGAAGTTTGTTGAGGAGGATTTGGTTAAGAAATAGTTTTTTAACGCAAAGGGGCGCGGAGGTAAACGCAGAGGTGACAGCAAAGTTTTTGCCGTTTACTGCTATAAGTAAAAAATAAAAACTATTGCTATTTCAAACCCTTCACTTAAAATATAGGCTCAATCTAAAATCCAAAACAAAAACATCCGTTGTTAAAATCTAAAATCGAATGACTCAAGCACCTTCAAAGCAAAAACTATTAACCATTCAGGAGTTTCTGGAGCAAAAACCCGATGGTAATCGCTATGAGCTACATAATGGAATAATCATTGAGATGGCACAACCTTCAGGTAAACATGAAAATGTAACAGGTTTTTTAGGTTTGCAAATTGGTATCGAATTTACCCGATTGAATCTTCCATATAATATTCCCAAAACGGCATTAGTAGGTTTTTCTGATGGAGAATCTAATTTTACCTACTGTCCCGATGTACTTGTTATCAACCGCAACAATTTAAAAAATGAAGAGTTGTGGGAAAAATGCTCTACCGTACAGCAACCAGAATCAGTTCCTTTACTAATCGAGGTAGTGAGTCAAAATTGGCGCGACGATTACTATAAAAAGTTTGCTGATTATGAAAGGATGGGCATTCCTGAATATTGGATTGTAGATTACGCAGGTTTGGGAGGACGAGATTTTATTGGTAATCCCAAGCAACCTGCTATTTTTGTTTGTGAGTTGGTAGATGGGGAATATGTTAAAACTTTATTTAGAGGAAATAAGCAAATAATATCTGCCTGTTTTCCAGAATTAAACCTTACCGCAGAGCAGATTTTTAACTCGGCACTGAACTAATGCTGAGCAGAAGTCATAAACGGTGACGCACGGAAATCTCACTATATTAATTTGTTACACAGCCTGTTATTACTCTATATGAGCAGTGTTATTAGAAAACATTTATCGAATGATAAGTATACATCTTTCCCAAACTGTATAGTTGGGAACTACCTTTTTTAATAATCGCAAAAATTTTGGTCTACTGATGGTAGCGAAATTCATTCACTGCTATTGAGCCTAACCCAATTGCGCGACCGCTTCTTGAATCGCAGTGGCAAATACTCCATCTAGCATTGCATCAGGAAGCTGCTGACCTTGTAAAATGAGCAGATGTTTGAAAATATCATCTTTTTCTGCCTCACTCAAAAGCACTTGCTTAATCAGCTCCGCCTGAGTGAGTGCTGTTGTCGCCACTTTTTGTCCCTGGAGTTGAGTTCTCATATTCCTGACGCTGGTTGTGATTTCCACTGGGTTGGAACTATTCGCAACGATACTGCGAACTTGTTCGGCGGCTTCATCGTATTCTATTTGTCCAGAACCAGCGAGGTTAGTAATGGTACTACCTGTAATGGAGAAACTATTACCAAATGGACGTTTGCTAAATTCTTTAATGGTCTCTGCTTGGTTCCCAGCAATTCCTAGTAGTTGATTAATTTGCTGTTCTTTAGAAGCAAGCAATTTTTGTAACTGTTCGTAGGAAGAATTGAGGCGTTTCTCTACTTCATGGTTAGAAACATTCTCATTATGAATTACCTTAACAACCCATAAATCTCCTCGTTTCTCGATTCCCTTTAGTTCTAATCCTAAACCGTCATCTTCTATTTGGAGTTTTTGTAAGGTGAAGGCGAAAGCACGCCAATTTAATCCTTCTTTGAAAACTAATTCAACAACATTACCGACTTCTTGATAGAGGGATTCAAATTCTCTAGGTTCAAAGTTGCGGTCTAATGGGTAGCGATCACATGGCTTTCCTTTATCATTTAACTTGCGGTAAATGTAATCACACTGGACGTTAGTAAAGCAGGTTTGATTGTTGACACTCCAATCTTGGATACATATTCCGGTCAAATTTGCATCTGTAAAGTCAACGTCTACACATTGAGCGCGTACCAAAATCGCATCTCGTAAATCAGCACCACTTAAATCTGCTCCGTTGAGATTCGTGTTAGTAAAGTTAAAGTCTCGCAAAATCGCATCATCTCTCAAACATGCTCCTTGTAAATTTAAATAACTGAAATCAGTATTATTGCTACATCCTTCTATTAGTAGTTTTTGTACCTTGGGATTATCTAAATCTATGTAACGATTGTCTACTCTAGCTCTATCTAAACCTTTTACATTTCTTAAACAAGTTCTGTAAAATTTATTTGCTCTTAAGTCAGTATTTGTTACTATAGCACTAGTAAAATCTATACTGCTCAAATCTAAATTATAAAAAGATGTACTCCCCCAAGTACTTAAGGTAATCGCCCATTTTTTCAAAAATAAGAAATTGGGGTTGACTTTATGACTAAAATTAGTCACTTTATAACTTGCTTTTACAAAAACAAATCCAAATATCATTCCAGCCAGCATTTTTGTGATGGCAAAGTCATCTAAAGTTAATACCCCATTATTGGAAGGAGATTGATTAAAAAAGTAAGCAACTACAACAGACAGAATTATTATTATCATAATAATCGTCATTTTTCTGAAATGTTGATGGCGATTTCCAAATAAAGAAAAAAATAATGCAAAAGATAAACTAGCGGTAAAGGAAATAAAAGCCGATAGTGCTAAGAAGACTAGATTAAAGGATAAGAATAGAGGTAAAAATTCAAAGATTTTGATAACTCCTATTTTGACAATTGCTAATGAAACAGCAAGTATTGTTAAAGTACTGGCACTAGCTTTCCATAAACCATTACTCACACTGTAATGACTTGTCTCAAGGAGCCAGATAATTGAAACTAAAACTGCAAAAATCATATAAAAAGAATTTTTATCTCCTTGCAGTAGTAAAACGAAAGAGCGACCTAACAAACCACTGAATACACCTAATGTGCTGCCTGATAATATGGCAAGCAAAATCATGAAACCTGAAATTATAAATCTATAGATTCTAGACTGTCCGCAAACTGCTAGCTGAAAATTAGAGCTTAGAGAAGCTTGGGAAAACTTTTTTCCGTAGACATAAGAGTAATTATTCATCTTATTTAAAATCCACAATTGAGCCCAATTAAATATTTTTGCAGGAAGAAAATTATATGAAAATTTACAGATTACTAAATATAGCACTTAATAATTATGAGACATTCACAAAAGAAGTTTGTGAGCGGGTGGGTGATGGAATAGTTTGTAGATTTATTACTGAAAATATACCAGAAGCAGGAGAACTTATAAGTTTCTCGTTGGAAGAAGAAAAAATAGATAATCATAAGATAGTTGAGATAATTAAAAAACGCAAAGCTGTAATCAAAAAGTTTCCCTCTTTATCAGTTGGTAGTCCAAATTATCTCCCATTTTCATTTTTACAAGGTGCTTTGAGATGTAGTGCAGCAGTGTGCTTAATCAAGAACAAGTATGAAATTGAAGATATAATTAAGCGTATTAAAAATACTAATACCAAAGCCTTTCCTTCAATACTTGATGTTATTTCAGATGAGCTTGATTTGGATGAGAAATTCTGGGAACCCTATACGACAGTTTCAGAAGCTATTGAAGATGAAAATTTTCAAAATCAGATGAAAGATAAAGAGAAAAATACAGTTTGGGTACCAATAGGTACAGGTTTTTTAGTAGGCAGAAATTATTTATTAACTAACCATCATGTCTTGCCTAATAAGGCAGAGGCAAAATCTTGCATTGTCCAATTTAAATATGAAAAAGATGAGTTCGGACGGGATAGAAAGCCAAGAATAGAATATTATCTCGATCCTAGCTTTTTCAAGACCAGTCCAGAATCAGAACTTGATTATACTATTGTCAAGCTTCATCCGTTTAGTTTTGATAAATCCACTGAACCAGAAAAAAAGCAGAAGAGGAATGAATTTAATCTAGCCTTCGAGGAAGCAGGTGATAATTTTGGATGGCTACCAATGCTCAAAGATGATGATTTGATATCACCACCTTTAAACTTAGAAGATTCAGAAATTTTTAATCGTCTTTCAGAAGACTTACAAAAAAGTGCTATTAAACTTGGTGGATTTGCTGGAGAATCTGTAAATATAATTCAGCATCCACGAGGTAGACAGAAGGAAATAGTCATTTCTGACAATAGAGTACAATCAATATATAAAAATTTTATCCAATATACAACCGATACTGATTTTGGTTCATCAGGTAGTCCTGTTTTTAATAACAGATGGCAGTTAGTTGCCTTACACCATGGAATGTTAGTTGAATATAAAGATGATGATGTCGAAAAATCTTTAGAAAAAAAAGTTATCGTTGGGGGAAATTTAGGTGTACGAATTAATCAAATTGTTGCACACTTAGAAAAACAGGAAGATACAGAGACAAGAAAGTTTTTAGATGATTTTGTTAATCAACAACCAACAATAAAAAGGAAAATATATATTTTAGCAGGTCGTGAGAGAAGAAGATTTAAAGATGAGATGATAAAAGAAGCTGAACTAACAAATTATATAGGTGAAAAAATTGGAGAATTACTGGAAAATCCCGAAACTCTGAAAAAAATATTTAACAAATTAAGTTCTACAAATCAATCTATTGAAAACTTTAACTACAATTTTCAACCAGAATATGTCCCACAAGAAAATAGGAAATATCTCCGAGGAGAAGATACGACAACCTTAGATAAGTCTATTAGTTGGATTCAACAAGAAACCAATAAACAAGTAATAGAGAATAATTATCAACTTGGAGATGTGGCAATAGAAATAGTAACAAACTATTATTATCAAAATACTAATGATCTAAAACCTAATGAAGTAGGAGGAGCAACCGTTTACTATGTAAACCTTCCAAATTACAAGGATGGGCGAAAAAGTGACGCTAAAACACTGTTGACTTCACTTTTGAACAACGTAAACAACCTACCTCCCGTACCTCCTGATTTAAATGATCGAGGTACACAGCCAGATACAGCAGTTCGGAATCAGGGTTTAAGATTTTGTCGTGACGTGATTATCCCCTCCCTGGTTTTGTATGTAGGGTACTGGACAAATCCGAAAGAACGTCAACTATTGGAGAATCGAAAAGACGAAATAGCTGAGGGAATTGTTAAAGGAATTGTGGAGTGGAGTAATAGCCTTTCTCCATGGATTAACCAAGCAAGTTAAGTAAGCAAATATTGTCTTCCAAGATTTACACTTGGCATTCAGGAAAATGCTGTGTTAACAATTTTTAACAAAAGTAACTATGAATAAAGAGAAAATTAATATTCTCATCTTGGCTGCAAACCCGAAAAATACAAACAAATTGCGCTTAGATGAAGAAGTACGGGGAATCTACGAAGCCTTAGAACGGGCAAAATTGCGAGATCAATTTGAAATTATCTCGCAGTGGGCTGTACGCCCTAACGATTTAGTATCCGCCATCGTCAAGTATAAACCGCAGATTGTTCACTTTTCCGGACATGGAGCAGGAATTGAAGGATTAGTCTTAGAGAATGACTTAGGAGAAGTGCAGTTTGTCAGTACAGAAGCCTTAGCGCAGCTATTTAAACTTTTTAAAGATAAAATTCAGTGTGTTTTGCTCAATGCCTGCTATTCAGAAGCTCAAGCTGAGGCAATTCATCAGCACATTGATTATGTGATTGGCATGAATAAGGCAATTGGCGATCGCGCAGCCATCAAGTTTTCCCAAGCATTTTATCAGGGTTTAGGGAATGAGCTATCCATTGAGGATACTTATGAACTCGGACGAATTGCCATTCAGCTAGTAGGTATTCCTGAGTATCTCACTCCCATCTTGAAAACAAAGGGGAAATCTGCTGCTAAAAGTCCAACCAGTTTTGAGCCAGAGCAAAAACCAGATAAACCACAAGAAATTTTACCCTATAGCAACGTATTTAACATATCAGAAAGCAATATCAAAAACGTTAGCGGCTCAGGAACAATTAATTACGAAGAATCCTCTGGTTAATAAGGTTCCATTTGCAACAGATTTGGGAAAAGTATATTTGTCAATAAGTTGCAAAACTTTACCTACACTTAGTATTTAAATTGTTCACAATTATAACCTCTACTGTATTGTCACGGTACAAAGCATCACTTTTAGAAAGTACTACAGCATTTAATCACCTGCTTTTCTAGCAATTGTAATTGTAGGAATTAAGGGAATATTTTTCTCTAGAAATACTCGCAAGCTCTTAAAAATATCTTATACTCCCAAAAAAATATCTAGCTTTTGGTTCTACAGCTTGAACTTACTTTTACCTTACTTTCACCTGTGAGAATTTCCAGAAATTATTACTAGTGATATAATCTCCCCATCTCTCCTACAAACCTCTAGCCTGACGAAACTCGCTGACAACTTCCTTCACTTTGCGTAACTCACCTTCAACTTCATAATTTAGTTGCTGCATTTCATCGGCAGTAAGAATTCCAGCTATCTGAGATAAAGGTTTTTGCAACTGCGGATATTTTTTTAAAGTCTCCTTACGCACAATCGGTGCAGCTTCATAAGGTGGAAAATATTTCTTATTGTCTTTTAATATCACCAAACCCAAACGAGCAATTTGTCCGTCGGTAGAGTTATTAACTACTACATCCACCAAGCCTTGAGTTAATGCTCGATATATCAAACCCAAATCCATACTTTTGGGCCTTCCCTTAAACTTTAAATTATAAGCTTTAACTAATCCTGGTAAACCATCTTCTCTTTCAGCAAACTCATAACCAATGCCAATATCCCACTTAGGTGCATATTTCGCAGCCTCTGAAATATTTTCAATATTGTATTTCTTCGCATCTTCACCGCGAACTATAACTGCATAAGTATTTTCAAAACCCAAAGGTTGCGTCACTTCTAAATTAAACTGTTTCTCGTAACCTTGTTTGACCGAATTGTAAACTTTTCTTGGGTCATCAATGACCTTTTTCTTCAAAATAGTCGTTAAAGCCGTTCCCGTATACTCTATATAAGCATTAATACTTCCAGCAACAAGAGCCTCATGACAAAGTTTAGTACCTTTCAAGGTTCTACGGTCAACTTTTAGATCGCTGGTTGCCTCAATTTGCTGCGCTAAAAGTTCTACTAAAATATCTTGTTCGGTAAAGCCTTTTGATGCTATTACGATATCTCCACCGTTACCATTCGAGGTAATACCACACCCAGCAAACCCCAAACTCACACACAAACAAACAATTAAAAGTGTAAAAAATTTCTTCATAGTAATTAGTAGTTAGTTGTTAGTAGTTAGTTGTTAGTAGTTAGGAGTTAAGAATCTAAAGTTCTCCCCATCTCCCAACTAAGTCTTTCCCTTAGTCAAACTACGTTCGAGCGCTCCAATCCCTAAGTCTGCAATCAGCGCAATGAATGCAGCAGGAACTGCACCAGCTAGAATCAACTCATTGTTTACCAAAGAAATTCCGCGAAAAATAAAGACTCCCAAACCACCAGCACCAATCGCTGCTGCAATAGTTGCAATTCCGATACCAATTACCATTGCAACTCGTACACCCGCCAAAATCACTCCTAATGCTAAAGGAATTTCTACCTGAAACAATAATTCCTTATCTGTCATTCCCATCCCGCGCCCAGCTTCGCGAATCGCCGGATTTACATTCATGATGCCAGTGTAAGTATTTCTAATTATGGGCAAAAAAGAATACAAAGTAAGTGCGAAAATTGCCGGAACCGGACCAATTCCGCCAATAATAGGAACTGGAATCAGCAAACCCAACAAAGCCAAACTAGGAATTGTTTGGAGAATATTCGCAATGCCTAAAATAGGCTGACGAAGAGCTTTATTACGAGTAATTAAAATCCCTAATGGAATACCTATAGCTGTGGCGATCGCGATCGCAATAATCACTAACACCAAATGTTCAATGCTGCGTTCTATAATTTCCGAACCGTATTTAATTAGAAAAAAATTATTCATGCTTGTAAAATAATATTGGGAATAGGGAATAGGGAATAGGGAATAGGGTATTGGACAAAGAGATGAAAAACAATCTAAAATCCAAAATCCAAAATCCAAAATCAAACAGCTGTTTCCAAACATTTAAGAAAAGCAACAGCTTCTGGATGCGAAGTACTTTTGAATTCCTCTGGAGTTCCCAAAAATACCAGTTCTCCCCCGTACATTAAACCAATTCTTGTTGCTAAAACAAAGGCTTCTTGAATATCGTGAGTTACAAAAACAACGGTTTTACCTAATTCCTGCTGCAACCGTTTAAACTCTTGCTGAAGTTCTAATCTTGTAATTGGATCTAATGCACCAAAAGGTTCATCCATTAATAATACCGGAGGATCGGCAGCTAATGCTCTCGCTACACCTACCCGCTGTCTTTGTCCACCAGAAAGTTCGTGAGGATATCTCGAAGCAAATTGCTCGGGTTCTAAACCTACCAACTTCAATAATTTAAAAACTCGTTCTTTAATTTTTTTAGAATTCCAACCTTCCAATGAAGGAATTAAACCTACGTTACGTTCGATTGTAAAATGAGGAAACAAACCTGTCTCTTGAATTACATAACCAATTTTGCGTCTTAGCTTGATTTCATCCCATTGAGTTGTTGGCGTACCTTCAAATATTACCTGACCTTCCGTAGGACGAAACAGGCGATTTATCAGCTTCATTGTTGTAGTTTTGCCGCTACCACTACGTCCTAAGAGTACTAATGCTTCTCCTTCACGAATTTTAAAACTTAGATTTGATACCATAGGACGTTGATTGCGACTGAGAGTAACATCACGGAACTCTACAGCGTATTCATTTTTCTGTGACATGGATTTATTTTAGCTGAGCGTATGCTTAATGTACTTCATTAAGCTTCCGACTGTTGGCTAAGTATAGCGAAATTTGTTTAGAGAGAGGGAGATATGGGGGAAGAGGAGAGGGGGAGAGGGGGAGATGGGGGGATGGTAAGCCACTGCGTTGCGGAGGTTCCCGCAGTACGAGCAAGTGGCGCAACCCGAAGGGGGAGACAAGGGGACAAGGAGAAATTTTACAGCCGATTTCCTGCACAGTCAGGTACAGCACATATTGAATCATTCAAGAATTATTATGCTTTATTCTCCTACTCCCAACTCCCTACGATTTTGATTGACTGATACCTGAGAAAATTCACTAAAATCAATCAATTTTAACATTTGCGTTCACTCTGAATTTGTTCGGGATGTATCTTTAAGTTTGGCAGTCTCGATGTTAAATCGGGTTTAGGATTCGATAACCCAAAACTTTCCTGAGAATAATTGTGCATCGGGAAATTTAGTGACTCGAACATAGTTTGAACGCTTTCAAGAAAACCTTCCGAGCCGCAAACATATACATTACGTTCCCCAAAATCGGGAGCTATTTCCCATAACATTGTCTCATTCAATTTGCCTTTATACCCCGACCAAGTTGAATCAAATTCATCGTTCGTTAAAGTAATAGCCAATTTAAAATTAGAATTTCTCGATGCCATCAACTCTAACTCTTCTCGGAATATAATATCGGATTGCGTGCGATCGCTATAGATGAAAATTACGTCGTAATCGGCTGTGGTATCGTAAAGCCAACGAGACATAGACATCAAAGGTGTAATCCCGCTACCAGCACAGATAAATAAAAGTTTTTTGTAAGAATTTTCAAAATAATTAAAATCGCCCATTGGGGGACTAATTTTGATTTTATTTCCAACTACAAAGTTATCGTGCAACCAATTGGAAACAAAACCTGTTGAAACCCGCTTAACGGTGATTTGTAAATTATAAGGTCGTGAAGGGCTTGAGGAAATAGAGTAAGTACGTTTAATTTGTTTACCGCCAATTTCCAAATCCAAGATGACAAACTGCCCCGGTTTGTAATTAAACGATATATCGTTAAATAAAATTGGTGGTTCTGCAATCAAGCAAAAGGTTTTGACATCATGGGTTTCTTGAATAATTTTAGAACATCTAACTATAAATTCTTTCTTCTGACACAATAAATTTTGAGTTGGAGCGATAGCGGTATCTAAGTTTGTGTCTTCAAATTCAAACAATACAAAAAAATCACCAACTCGAATAACGTCACCGAATTGTAACAGAAAGCTTTGGTTTACTTCCACATCTTGATTATTAATGCGAGAACCATCGGTGCTAGCAAGATCGATATAATAATACTTTTTATCCTGATATAGAATAATACCATGTACGCGACTGACTTCGGGACTATTAAGAATAAAATCGCAATTGGGATGTCTACCAATTAAACAACAAAAAAGATTTTCTTCAACAGGTACAATACTTTTCTCTTGGAAACTGCCTGTGATATAATGAAAAGCTTTAACTTTCATATTTTTTAACTACAATAATTATTTCCAGATTCGCAACTCTCTTTGGAAGGAAATTGCTTTTAATAACAATAATGAAATTCCGTAAATATAGAATTTATGCATTATAGATTTATCTAATTAGACCATCCCGAAATTGCAAAATTATTTTTTTGTAGTGTGAGCCGGAAAGCTCGCTATTTATAAATTAGTACAAAATCTCAATTTTCATCACAACAATTAAATATAATTAATCATTGCTCTAATTTTGTTTACGTCTAATTAACGTAGGTAAGTCAGCTTGTGTTGATATATCGTTAGATTGAATAAAATTTATAGCAGTTCGAGAATTTGTTTGATGTTGAGATGGAAGTCTAGATGCATAACGATAACGATAAATTAGATTTTTTCGTCCATCCCATTTTTTCTTTTCTACGGTTTTTACTTCTCCATTGTTGTCGAGAAAATCTAGCCATTCATATAAGGTTTGATGAGAAGATTTTAGACAAACAAAAATCAAATTATAATCTTGTTTGAGAGCTAATTCACAGATTGGTTGATGAGAGTATAAATCATCCCCCAAAAGAGTTACACGACTTCCATATTTATTTTTAGGGTTCTTTCTTAACCACCTTTTTAGTTCCAAAAAAGAGGGAGATTGAGTGAAAAAGACTGATAAAGCAGATATCACGGCATCTTCTATCTGATACTTAGTATTATTCCCTGGTTTTCTTATATCAGGTAAATCATATACAGCATATTTCATTTTTATAAGGTAGATTCTGGCGAGCAGGGATGCCCACCCCACAAGAGTTTTATGATATGAGGTTGTACCTGATTTAACTGCAAAGTGCTGTAATTCTTGACTTAAGAATTTTATTAATTCCGGGATTTCTATAGAAGCGCTCCAATTCGATAAATATAGCGGTTTTCGCCAAATCCACAATTGTTATCTGTAGGATTTACAATAAGCCCCCAAATTAGCGGGGTATTGGAGGATCTTAATGCCGAGAATATCCACAATTTTATCTGCCTTACGGGAAGTGCTGCACTAGGGTGTTGACTTTGGAGGGATTTCTATGCTTAAAGTTCATACAACTTTTATGTCGGTAACAACCATAATCTTTCTCCCTTACCCCGCCCTAACGGGCACCCCTCTCGCAAATTTGGGAGAGGGGAAGGGGGAGAGGGCAATATATAAGGGGCAAACACATACATTTTTTGCATGATTTTTTATCCCTTAAAAGGACACAAAATCAACAGCCTAGTGCTGCACGCTTCGTTGCGGCTACCTAAGTCCATTTATTTACTTATAATGCCAACTACCTATAAGCATTAAACAATAAATAAATTTTAAACTCCCCAGGCAAGATTCGAACTTGCGACCAATCGGTTAACAGCCGACCGCTCTACCACTGAGCTACTGAGGACTACGATTACTAATAGTAAAGCTAAAAAGAAAATTTGGCAAGTACTTTTACAAACTTTTTTTAAAGTTTTTGACAGCCCTTTTAGCAATACATTCGTACCAACGCTCGTTGGCTCTGTAGTTAGTAGATGCCCTTGGGGTTTCCTATAGGTATCTATTTCAAACCCATTCGCAATTCAGCTAGCTTTTGACGCGATTTAGCATCAATAGAGTTAGCTAAGAATCTACCGTTGGTCTTTTTACGCGATTTGTACTTTTGTCGCGTTCTACAAACGGTGGCTTCTATTTCGTAACAGAGTTGTTGTGCAGATATCCACTCCGCTCCATACCCCTGTACCGTTAACTGTTGCGCCCGGTCTGAAGTGGCTACAACTACTCGCGATAATAAACGCTCTCGTACTTTCTGACGCAATGACGCGCAAAGTTTTTCAATGTAAGTGTCTGCCGTTTGCCCGAAATCTGTATAAAAAGCCGAGACAAGTTTGGTCACAACTTCTTCATTGCTGCCATTCTTTTGAAAATGGGCATCGAACACTACTTGGGTTTGATGACCCGTAAATGCACTGTAACCCACGAGGGCTTCAAGCAACTCATTACGTGCAGTTTCTAGTCCAAAGTTATCGCAAGTCTTCTTTAAACAAGACCAAGCGCCAATGATGTTATAACCGTCTACGAGTAAAACGGCTGGGGTAAATGAAGGGGACATGGTTTTGAATCACAGTATTCTAGATTTTACAATTTTCATTCATAACTCTTATAGTAGTTCAAGCATTACTTGTAACACTATGTTACATAAGCATAAAATCCCAGCAATACTACGAAACCCTTACCAAATAAAGGTCATTCGATTTGATATTTTTGATTGACTAATTTGGATTGCTCTTTTGTTTACTTTCGCAAAAATCATCAGATAGGGCAGAAAATCAAATAAAATAAAAGCTCCACCGCTCCACGTTAGCAATTAGATGGGGATTTAAACCCTAACAAGACGCAAAGCTCGCCAATTGACGGCTTCGGTATTAAACCCGTTAAAAGCTAAAAGCTGGATAAAACCAAATAAAATAAACGCGCCTATTATTAGTAGACGCGCTAAAATATTTGATAGATAGTAAATAATTACTACTTGAGATAGAAGACATTAAGAAAGAAAAATAATCTTAATTTCCTCCTTGCAATTCCATTAAAACTTGTTTGAGACGAGCAGGCTCTCCTTTATCTATTAAAACTCCTTGCTCAAGTAGGAAAGCACCGTCGCAGTAATTTAATTCATCTAAACGATGAGTCACCCAAAGGGCTGTAATACCTCGACTTTTTACCAAACGATGCACACCAGCCACTAATTCTAATTGGCTATCTGGATCGAGTAAGGCAGTGGGTTCATCTAACAATAACAAAGCACAACGACGGGCGATCGCACCGGCAATGGCTACTCGTTGTTTTTGTCCCCCACTTAAAGCATAGATAGGACGACGTTGCAGTGAAAGTAAGTTGACTGCGCTTAGTGCTTCTTCTACTCTTTCTCTAACTTGCTTTTGCGGTAATTGTTCTTGTACTAATCCAAAAGCCACGTCAGCACCAACAGTAGGCATTACTAATTGATGATCGGGATTTTGGAATACAAAACCAACTGGGTGTAAAACTCCTATTTCGCCACTTTTAGGAGTTAATAGCCCCGCGAGCAGTCTAAGTAAAGTCGATTTCCCACTACCGTTTGTACCTAAGAGCATCCAAAATTCACCTCTAGGTACTTCTAAAGAGCAAGATTTGATTACTTGCACTCCTGAGGGCCAATCAAAGTTTAAATCTTTTACTGAGATTCCCGGTTCACTCGTTTTGTGTTCCACCAATGTTTTATTCCGAAGTTAAAGCAAAGAAACCAGGAGTTTTACCACCTCCACCAGCTGCACCTTCTCTCTGAGTTATCTGAATACCAGAAATTTCAGTAGCACGAATCGCGATTTTTTTCTCTACCTTACCTTCAGACTCAAGCTCAATAATATCTGGATTACCAGAACGCATTGCGGATAAAACTAGCTGATAGATAGCTTCAGCATCTTCTTGAGTCTTGCGCTCAACGGATGCGGGGAAAGCTGTATTTCTTACTGTTAAATCGATAGTAAACATGGAACCTTAATTAAAATTAACTGTTTTGTCTAATTTTAGCGTCAGCACTACATTAACAGCCCGAACTGAATTATGAGAATGAAAAATTACTAAATCTAAAAAAAATATTAACTATTCGCAACCTGTAACTATTACCTGATATAGGACTCTTCGCATACCCAAGCATTCAGGTACAGTCGCAAAAAAAAATCAGTTTTTTTTAAAACCCACTGGAAAAATTACCTATTTTTCTATACAATAAGATTAGAGACAGTAAAAATTTGTAAACTAGATTGACAATCTAGTTGCTTTTCTGCTTGAGGACGGCAATGAGATGCCAACCTCAAATTTGAAAAAAAAACTGTAATTATAACTATTTGGAGATTTGATCTCATGACCATCGCAGTTGGACGCGCCCCTAGCACTAGAGGCTGGTTTGACGTACTCGATGACTGGTTAAAACGAGACAGATTCGTTTTCATCGGTTGGTCGGGTCTATTGCTTTTCCCCTGTGCCTACATGGCTCTAGGTGGATGGCTCACAGGTACAACCTTTGTATCTTCCTGGTATACCCACGGTTTGGCATCTTCTTACTTAGAAGGTTGTAACTTCTTGACCGTGGCAGTATCCACACCCGCAGACAGCATGGGACATTCCCTATTGCTTTTGTGGGGCCCTGAAGCTCAAGGTGACTTCACCCGTTGGTGTCAGTTGGGCGGATTGTGGACGTTTGTTGCGTTACACGGAGCTTTCGGTTTGATTGGCTTCATGTTGCGTCAATTTGAAATTTCCCGTTTGGTGGGAATTCGTCCTTATAATGCGATCGCGTTTTCTGCACCTATCGCAGTATTCGTCAGCGTATTTTTGATGTACCCCTTGGGTCAATCTTCTTGGTTCTTCGCACCTAGCTTTGGTGTAGCAGCAATCTTCCGTTTCTTACTATTCTTCCAAGGTTTCCATAACTGGACTTTGAACCCCTTCCATATGATGGGAGTAGCAGGAGTATTGGGTGGTGCGCTGTTGTGTGCAATTCACGGTGCAACCGTAGAAAACACCTTGTTTGAAGACGGTGACGGTTCCAACACATTCCGTGCATTTGAACCAACCCAAGCAGAAGAAACTTATTCAATGGTGACAGCAAACCGTTTCTGGTCACAGATTTTCGGTATTGCATTCTCCAACAAACGCTGGTTGCACTTCTTTATGTTGTTCGTACCAGTTACCGGGTTATGGATGAGCGCAGTAGGTGTAGTAGGCTTAGCGCTGAACCTACGTGCTTATGACTTCGTATCTCAAGAATTGAGAGCGGCAGAAGATCCAGAATTTGAAACTTTCTACACTAAGAATATCTTGTTAAACGAAGGTATCCGTGCATGGATGGCTCCTCAAGACCAGCCACACGAGCAGTTTGTATTCCCAGAGGAAGTTCTACCTCGTGGTAACGCACTGTAATTTTGATTTCAGATTTCAGATTTCATAAAATCTTGATTCTCAGCTAAAAGAGAAGCAAGAAACTGATTTCATCCCCGTCAAATGGCGGGGATTTTTATTTTAGATTTTGATTCTGAAAAACTAATTGCAATCTAAAATCGAAAAAATAGACATTATTGTGGATATTTTGTTTAAAGTCATGCTATAGTAGTAGCATACAAAGAAAGGGCAAATTGCTCTGACTCTTTTGAGATTAAAAGCCGCTTAGGCAACAAGGAGGTGATGCCCATGATAGAAAGTAGTATACGCATGGGTCGTCAAGTTGTAGCAAACCGGCTGTGCGCCGGAGCTGTGCTCTAAGAGTTACTTTAGTCTTTTTAAAGGCTAATTTATCTTAAGCGACAAGGCTGAATTGGAGTTCCTTCCGGCAGTCAGGTTACAATTTGAAGACCCAACTAGACCGCTCTTAGATTAAGTCATCTGGCTTAACTAAGAGCGGATAGTTTTTTATGGGTACTTTTAATAAAATCTCACGGTTGATTTTGATTCTGTAGCAGCGATTTTAACCAACAAGCGAACTATTAAGTTAAACTTTTTAAATATCTTTTAAGGCTTGAAGAGACTGAAAAACCCGAATTATTTGTTTTTGGTTAATCTCAGGTTTAGCGTTCCCTATTGCCTTTTTTTTCAATTTTTCTAAATTACTCCCTCCTGATAGCTGCGATTACTTATAAAAATTCCTTTTGCTCTCCCCACTCTTCCCCCTCTCATTCAAATAGGTAATGTTCCAACGGCACAAGAATATCTATTGAATTTTGTTCGCATCGAATGTTGGTCTTAAACTAATTAAATCTTCAATATTTCGCTTCATCGTATCGCAAATCGCGTCTAACGGTAAATCGTTATTATCAAAACCGAAGGGATTTTCAATTTCTAGTCCAATTGCTTCGATACCAAATAGGGTAAAGCTAATTACCCCAGTAATCGCACCAGTTGCCCATCCAAGATTCTCCACCAATTGAAAAGGTAGTAGCAAGCAATAGAGTATTAACAACTGTTTCAAATGTATCGTATAAGCCAAAGGTATAGGCGTTTTTAAAATACGCTCGCACGCTCCTAAATTATCTACCATGCTATTGATTAATTCTTGCATCGTGATTAACTGATAATTATTTAGGCGATCGCGATTACACTGCTGTTGTAAATAATCTCCTATCCAAAAAGCTATTTCTAGAGGAGGATGATTCATAGTTAGCAATGTCATGTATTTTGATTCGAGCATTAACTCTTCTAATTCACTATTTACAGGTAAAGAACGTAAGTGTAATTTAGTTGCCACTGCGAAAGCAACTAGTAAACGCAATGCTGCAACTTTCTCTTTTCTATCTTCCGAAAATTTTTCATCTACAGATACCAAGATTAATCGCGCCAAATTTCTGACATTATTGACAATATCCCCCCATGCTTTTCTACCTTCCCAAAAACGGTCATAAGCTGTATTCGTGCGAAACACAAGTAATAAACCTAGTACAATGCTAGGGATAACGCTACCTAAAATAGGTTGGGATACAGGAAAATTAAAATAATAAAGTAGAGAAACAAAGCTACCAAATAATCCAAAAAATATAACTCGGTAGTAAATTGTTGTAATAACTGTACCTTTAACTTGGAAAGCTAATCGCAACCGTCTTAGTCTCTGTGACCCCATGCAGGTACCCGAATAAATATTAATTTTTGTTTAAGATATAAACATTTAGAGTATAAATTAATATGCGTCGGATGGTATTCATTTTATTGATACTTTGACTAAAATAATGTGCTTATACAAGCGTCTCACTAACTTGAGTATTGACAAATCAACTCTTCCCCTTTATAGTTACTACCTCTACCTAAATCAGAAAAAAATTACTTCGTTTAAGTGCAGAATTATCCATCCTAAAGTAAGATGTCGTTAAGAATAAGTTAAGTTAATTTTAATGTGAACTTTTCAATAATTTTAGAATTAACTCGGAGGTTGCGAGCAAAGGTAGTGTAAAACATCAAGTAAGACTTGAAGTAAAACAGATAAAGTTGTTTATCATCAGCTTTTACTTTTTTATCTCAATTGTGTGACAGTTAACAATCTGACCATATGATTGCGTTCTATTTTACTTGTCTTATAATTAAAGGCTATAAAGGATATGTTTTTGCATAAGTTAATTACATCGATCTTTATTTAAATTTAGTCGGTTATTAGCTTAGCAATAATTAAAATTGTGTGTGGGGTGATTGTGCCTCCTAAACAAGTTTCACTATCTAAGTGGATTAACGATCAAATTTGCAGCAAAGTAGATTATCCGTGTAAGGTGTGAGGAGAAGAGGAATAATGTCTAATTTTTTGTGGAAATCCTTGGCGTTAAGTCAGGCCGTTTTCGGAGCTTCATTGTTAGTTTCAACAACTGCGATCGCGGCTCCCAGTACTACTGAATCTGAAGCTGTTAGTACTGAAGTATCTCAATTCGAAAAGTCGGGAACTGAAACTCCATCTGTATTTTCAGCTTCTTTAGAATCTCAAGAAACACAAACGTTGGCTCAAGCTCAACAAACTGAAGACAACGTTTTACAAGAAGTAAACCAGTACAGTAGTGAAGGACAAGAGAATGGAAGTCAATCTCAGGTAACTTCCGTTTCTCAGTTTTCCGACGTACAGCCAACCGATTGGGCTTTCCAAGCTTTGCAATCATTGGTTGAGCGTTATGGCTGTATAGCTGGTTATCCTAACGGTACCTATCGTGGAAACCGTGCTTTAACTCGTTATGAATTTGCAGCAGGTTTGAATGCTTGTTTGGATAGAGTTAACGAATTAATAGCAACTGCTACTGCTGATATTGTTACCAGAGAAGATTTAGCAACTTTACAGCGTTTGCAGGAAGAATTTTCTGCTGAACTAGCTACTTTACGCGGACGAGTAGATGCTTTAGAAGCGCGTACCGCTGAAATCGAAGCGAATCAATTTTCTACAACAACCAAACTAGTTGGTGAAGCGATTTTCGCCCTAACCGATGGTTTTGGTGACACTGCTGACGACCTTAACAATACCGTCTTCCAAAACAGAATTCGCTTGGACTTGCAAACCAGCTTCACTGGTAAAGATGTTTTGCATACCCGTTTAGCGACTGGTAACGCTCAGCGTTTGAATACTGGAACAGATGTTGATGGAGATGGAATTGCCGATGTTAGCGGTGAGAACTTCCAAACCTTTAACTTAACTGGCGATCCAACTAATAGCAATGACGTTTATTTAGACTGGTTAGCTTACTATACCAACCTCGGTCCTGCACAACTTTATGTTTCTGCTACCGGCGGTATTCATAGCGATTATGCTGCTACAGTTAATCCTTACTTCGAGGATTACGACGGTGGTAATGGTGCCTTGTCTACCTTCGCTTCCGAAAGTCCCATCTATCGTATCGGTGGTGGTGCAGGTGCGGCGCTGAATATCAAATTTGGTGCAGGTAACAGTATTCTCAGACCAAGTTCTTTAACAGTTGGTTACTTGGGTTCAGAACCTAGCAATCCAGGAATTGGTTCTGGTATATTCAACGGTAACTATGCCGCTCTGGGACAGTTGAACTTTAACGTTAGTAACCGCATTGCATTAGCTGCAACCTACGTTCATGGCTATCATGGTGCAGGTAGTACCTTGTTTGATGCTGGTGGATTTGGAGGTACAACAACAAGAGCAGATGGTTCAGTTATTCCTACTCCTGTAGTTGGTACCACACAAGCAAACTTGATTGAAAATCCGTCTTCAAGTAACTCCTACGGTTTAGCAGCAGCAATTAGACCAAGCGATAAGTTCTCAATTAGTGGTTTTGTTTCTTACCACGACGTTACAGGCTTTGGCGCTGACGATGACTTTGAAGCTTGGAGTTGGGGTGCTGGTATAGCTTTACCTGACTTCGGTGGTAGAGGTAATGTTTTAGGTGTCTTCGCTGGTGCTCAACCTTACTCTTTAAATAGAGGCTTAGCTACTGATGGTCGTAATGATGCTGATATTCCTTACCACATCGAAGGATTCTACAAGTATCGCGTCAACGATAATGTTTCCATCACTCCGGGCGTTATTTATCAGACCTCTTCTGGACAGAATGATGATAGCGATGATACGTTCATCGGTACTCTCAGAACAACCTTTACGTTCTAGAGAACTAACGAAAATCTAACAGTTTGATATAAGTTGCTCCCTGTTAATTAATGGGGAGCAATTTATTTGTAAAGAGAAAGCAGCAAACCCCAGTGGAGAACCGGAGTATACTAAAGAAAGTTAGGAATGATGGGTTAGGAGTTAGGAGTTGTGTCAATTTGAATCTGACATTGGTAAGTAGTGCGATCGCCTTGGTCGCTGGCAGTGTCAATAATTCTGCTAGGTTCGTAGTAGCGCCGTCTAGCCTATGGCACGCCTGACGGCGAACGCCTCCGGATTCCGGAATTCGGATGCGCTGTAAACGAAGTTTTCTCGTTAGCGAAGCGTCTCCCTCCGGGAGATAGAGTAGCGCTACTACGAACAAATGATTACCCCACAAAATTAATGTGGTGGAGTACTAGAAACAAGATAAAGAAATATTTTTGAAACCTTTAATATCACAACTCCAAACTCCAAACTCCAAACTCCAAACTCCTAATCCTTAACTTTTATCAAAACAGCTTGTGGAACTATCGTGTAAATCAGAATATGCAATTTTGGCGTTATTGGAATTAGCAACCCATTACCAAAAAGGGGAGCCATTGCAAATTCGGCAAATTGCAGCTAAACAAAATATACCCGACCGTTATTTAGAACAACTGCTGGCAACGTTGAGACGTGGTGGACTTGTTAAAAGTCAACGTGGTTCTAAAGGTGGCTATTTCTTGACGCGAGAACCTTGGAAAATTACTTTATTTGATGTTTTTGTATGTGTGGAAGGGCTTGACAAATTACAAAATTGTGAAGAAGACAGTACTAAAACTTCAGATAGTGCTGTTGTAGAAGATATTTGGGAAGAAGCACGTCAAGCTGCTAATTCGGTATTACAAAAATATACGCTTTTAGATTTGTGTGAAAAGCGAGACTCCCACAAGCATTTGGATATTATGTATTACATTTGATGGGAATTGGGCATTGGGCATGGAGCAAGGTATATTAAATTAATTATTTAACATTTGGTTATAAGTTGATGATTAGGTTGGCTATTCATAAGATATATATAAGCATTTGATTCACATACAATTCAAAAATATAATTCTTGTAGGACAGGCGAGACAGCTTGTTCCCAATGCCAAATTACTAATTACCAATTACCTTACTCCCTACTCCCTATTCCCTATAAAAAAAATGCGTATTGCTCGTAATATTACAGAACTTGTTGGTAGAACTCCTTTAGTACAACTCAATCGCATTCCGCAAGCCGAGGGTTGTGTCGCGAATATTGCGATGAAGTTGGAAAGTATGAATCCTGCGGCATCGGTAAAAGATCGAATTGGCGCTAATATGATTAATGCCGCCGAAGCAGAAGGTTTGATTACTCCTGGAAAAACGCTTTTAGTGGAACCGACTTCTGGAAACACAGGAATCGCCTTAGCGATGGTAGCGGCGGCTAAAGGTTATCAATTAGTGTTAACAATGCCAGATACGATGAGTTGCGAACGAAGGGCAATGTTGCGAGCTTATGGGGCGGAACTACAGTTAACGCCGGGTATTGAAGGCATGAGCGGAGCAATTCGACAAGCCCAAAAAATTGTTGATACTACACCTGGCGCGTATATGTTGCAACAGTTTCGCAACCCTGCAAATGCGAAAATACACAGAGATACTACCGCAGAAGAAATATGGCAGGATACAGACGGTAACGTGGATATGGTTGTAGCTGGGATAGGAACCGGGGGAACAATAACGGGTATCGCCGAAGTCATTAAAGCACGTAAACCAGATTTTAAGGCGATCGCCGTTGAACCAGCTTCGAGTCCCGTGTTGTCGGGAGGAAGGCCTGGATATCACAAAATCCAAGGAATTGGAGCGGGATTTGTTCCTCAGATACTAAAAGTAGAATTAATTGACGAAGTAATTTCTGTTACCGATAGTGAGGCGATCGCCTACGGGCGAAGATTGGCTAGAGAAGAAGGATTATTGTCGGGTATTTCAACGGGAGCGGCTTTATGTGCGGCAATTCAAGTTGCTAAACGTAAGGAAAACGAAAAACGTTTAATTGTATTGATTCAGCCCAGCTTCGGAGAAAGATATTTAAGTACGCCGCTGTTCCAAGATTTGGAAGATAAGCCAGTTAGTAGCATCAACTAACGATAAATCGGAATAATGCCAAAATCTAATCACTACGAAACTCTTAATATTGATAGGAATGCAAGCCAAGCGGAGATAAAACAAGCTTATCGCCGCTTGGTAAAGTTGTTTCATCCCGACGTGAATCAACAAGCAACAGATAGGGAAAAAATTATTCGTATAAATGCTGCTTATGAAGTTTTGAGCGATACTCAAAGTCGTCAGTCTTATGACAGACAAATGCATTACAGCTTTGAGAAAAGGAATAGCAAAAGACAACAACGGACTCAAACAGCGCAACAACAAGAGAAAAAGAGACGCAAGACGAGACGAAATGCCGACGAGCAGGTTGAGGAATGGCTGCGCTTTGTATATCAGCCAGTTAATCGCTTTGTATGCGGTATTCTTGATTCGTTAGACGAACAAATCGAAAAATTAGCAGCAGATCCATTTGACGATGAGTTGTTAGAAGAGTTTGGAGATTATTTACAAAATTGTACGGAAGAGCTAAAGCTTGCACAAACTACTTTTCATTCTTTTCCTAATCCTCCTAGCTTCGCCAGAGCTGCGGCTCATCTTTATTACACTTTGAGTCAAATTAGTGATGGTTTAGGAGAGTTAAAATATTTTCCTCTCAATTTTGATGAAAGTTACTTGCACGCAGGACAAGAAATGTTTCGCATTGCGACTCAATTATATTATGAAACACAAGATTCTATGGGTGCTTACAAATAAATAGCAGTAATTTTTTGCGGGAAATTGAATTTACGGACATAATAAACAAGATTTTTGAAAAAGAAAACCAATTTATTTCGATGCTAGTCTCAGTGAAAAAGTCTTGTTAAGATAGTATTCTTTAATTTTTAAGAAAAGACTTGTTTTTCGCTACATATTAAAATATTATTTATTTTCTAAGAACTATCGGATTATTGGTGTATTCAAAATCTAACTGCTTTTGCTGTCAAAAAATATTTTTCAGACTTGGATTGTTCGCAGTAATGAAAATTAACCGGCTAGCATATCTATTTATTATTAAGATAATAGGAGATTAGACTAAAATTGTTTAAAATAATGATGCTAAAGCCTTTTTTTTTGACAAATAATAATTATAAAATTGTTATATCTAAGTAAATACTTCGATAGAAGGGGCATTTTCCTTCCAAGCGCAATCAAGTTATTCAAAGCCCAGAGAATGGAAATACAAAAAAACCTAATTTTAATTGTTGATGATAACATTGATAACCTCAATATCTTATCTGATGTGATGCAAGTACATGGACATTGCGTGTCGGTTGCTAGTGATGGTGAAAGTGCGTTGAACGAACTAAAAGCTATTTCTCCCGACTTAATTTTATTAGATATTATGATGCCGGGGATGGATGGATTTGAAACTTGTATGCGGTTGAAAGCGGATGAAAAAACAAAGGATATTCCAGTAATTTTCATGACGGCTCTTGCAGATACAGCAGATAAAATTAAAGGATTTAAAGTTGGAGCCGTAGACTATATTACTAAGCCATTTCAGCATGAGGAAGTAGTTGCGCGAGTCAACGTACAGTTAAAATTACGAAATTTGAATCGTCAACTACAAATATCCCAATTCAAATTAATGCAGGCTGAGAAAATCTCATCTTTAGGGCAATTAGTTGCTGGTGTTGCCCATGAAGTAAAGAATCCTGTCGGCTTCATCGGTGGTAATTTAGAACATACAGGTAATTACGTACAAGACTTAATTAGTTTATTAAACCTTTATCAAAAATATTTGCCAAATACACCAGAAGAAATTACACATAAAATTCAAGCAATCGATTTAAATTTTATATTAGAAGATTTACCAAAAATGATTGTTTCAATGAATCTAGGGATTGAGCGAATCGGCGACATTATGCAATCGCTACGTAAATTTTCACGTAAAGACGCAACATATAGAAAAAGTGCCGATATTCATCAAGGAATTGATACAACTTTGATGATTTTATCTCATCGATTGAAAGCTAACGAAGTTCATCCCAAAATTGAAGTTATTAAAGAGTACGGCGAGCTACCTGAAATTGAATGTTTTCCGGGACAACTTAATCAAGTATTTATGAATTTGCTCGCAAATGCTATTGACGTATTTGAAGATAAAGCTAAAAAGAATGAATTTTTTATTCCTCAAATTCGTATTAGCACACAATTAATCAATGATAATAGCCTAAAAATTATAATTGCTGATAATGGCTATGGAATGTCTGAGGAAGTGCGAAATAACTTATTTAATGCTTTCTTTACTACTAAACCAGAAGGGAAAGGTACTGGTTTAGGGCTTTCAATTAGCTATCAGATTATTACAGAAATTCATCATGGTACTTTAGAATGTTTCTCTTCGCAAGGTGAAGGTACGGAGTTTGTAATTCAGATTCCGGTGAAATTAGGGTGATGGGGAGATGGGGCGACAAGGGGAATTTTAACTATTAACCTTTAACCTCAATTACTCCTTACAGAAAAACGAGTTGAAAGCCCTTTGTTTTTAAACAAGGGATGAAAACGAGAAATGATAGTTTTAACTATCCAATGACATGGTACAATATATCTAGTTTTATAGCAAAACAAATGTATGGATGTCAGCAAGTTTTAGTAAAGCAAAATAAAGACTTGGTTGCAATATTAGAATTTTTATGTTCAGAGTCTCATAAACTCACAAACATGGGAATATACTATGCAAGACAGTTATATTTCAAAGCTAAAAAAGGAATTGGGAAATATGATTTAGAGAAGATATATAAAGACAATAATCATTATCAAGTATTGCACTCGCAAGCAGCACAACAAATATTAAGAACAGTCGCTGAATCATTTAAATCTTTCTATGGTTTAATCAAAGCATACAAAGAAGGAAAAATAACTAATAGACCCCGAATACCGAACTATAGAAAAAAGAGAGGTATGGCTACAGTTAGTTATCCCAAACAAGCACTGAAATTAAAAGATGGTCAAATAAGAGTTCCGTTGGGTAATACTTGTAAATGTTGGTTTGGAATGGATAGTTTTCATATACCAATACCAACAAATATTAATTTTGTGGACATCAAAGAATTAAGAATACTTCCTAGAAACAAATGTTTTTATATTGAGTATGTCTATAAAAAAGAAATAGATAAAACTGAATTAAATCAAGATAATGTGCTGGGAATAGACCCAGGTTTAACCAATTGGTTAACTTGTGTATCTAATGTTGGAACCAGCTTTATTATTGATGGCAAGCAAGTTAAATCTATGAATCGTTGGTACAACAAAAAAGTATCGACGATAAAAGATAATAAACCCCAAGGTTTTTGGAATCATAAATTAGCCGCTATAACTGAAAAACGCAACCGTCAAATGCGTGACGGTATTAATAAAGCAGGGAAAATAGTAATCAATCATTGCTTAGAAAACAACATAGGGACTATTATTTTTGGTTGGAGTACAGGAAAGAAAAATCAAATAAAATTGGGTAAAAAGAATAATTCCGAATTTGTCCCCATTCCTACAGCTAGACTCAAAGATAGAATATATCAACTGTGCGAACAATATGGAATTACATTTATAGAAACTGAAGAATCTTATACAAGCCTTTCATCGTTTTTAGATGGCGACTATCTGCCGAAATATGGTGAGAAACCCAGTGATTGGAAGCCGTCAGGAAAAAGAACAAAGCGTGGTTTGTATAGAACATCAAATAATTTTTATATCAATGCGGATGCGAATGCTTCTGCCAACATCATCCGCAAAGTAAGCAGGACGTTAAAGTTAAACCTTGACCAACTGTGTAGGGGCGTTTTGACTAGTCCCACCCGAATAAATCTTTGGGTGACAGCTAATAAAGATAAAAAGTGTAGTGAAGAGGATTTATCCCTTCATGGAGCATCCTTATTAGAATCTCCTCGACTTTAGTCAGGAGAGAAGTCAATTCCTTAAACGTACTTAATACAAGATTTAGTTTATGCTGGAAGCAGTGAAACGTTAAGATATCTTAAATACTGTTTTCTAGATACTCATGCAATGCATTGTAAATCGCCGCGCTCAGTTTTCGGCAAGTCATCGGTATTGGTTCCCCGAATTAAGCATGGCGGCGAATATTGAAAAATTTGGTGCTTGTGCTAATTTTCCTGGGCACGGACATAACTATGTTTTATTTATCTCTCTTCAAGGGGAGTTAAATGAATATGGTATGGTACTCAATTTATCTGACGTTAAACAGGTAATAAAACGGGAAGTCACCAGTCAATTAGACTTTTCCTATCTCAACGATGTTTGGGAAGAGTTTCAGCAAATTTTACCGACAACTGAAAATATTGCACGGGTTATCTACAAAAGATTATCGTCTTATTTACCTATAGTTCGCGTGCAGTTATTTGAACATCCTCAACTTTGGGCCGATTATATGGGAAATTCAATGGAAGCTTACCTTACTGTAAGTACTCACTTTAGCGCCGCTCACAGATTAGCTAGTCCAAAGCTGAGTAAAGAGGAAAACTTCGAGATTTATGGTAAGTGCGCTCGCCCTAACGGACACGGACATAATTACCATTTGGAAATTACCGTTAAAGGTGAAATTGCAGAGCGTACTGGTATGTTAGTCGATTTAGGTGCTTTGAATAAAGTCATAGATGATTATGTCATTGAATCATTCGACCATACTTTCCTCAACAAAGATATTCCTTATTTTGCCGAAGTAGTTCCTACGGCCGAAAATATAGCGCTGCATATCAGTAATTTACTGCGTAAACCGATCGCAGAATTAGGAGCAAATTTGTCCAAAGTTAAACTTATCGAAAGTCCGAATAACTCCTGTGAAATTTACTGTGAGAATCAAGAATCTAACTTAAGTATGATGACACAAGATAAACCTGTTTTAGCACGGTTGTAAATTACTCATAAGAAAGGTTTTACAGCCTTTCTTCGTCATTTTTTGGACATCGAGCCTTAAAAAGTTTCTTATAAGTACTATTATTACTTGTTAGGTTTTTTGCTTTGATTTCATCTGTAAAATAATAGTAAACCCAATACTCGACTTTATCCGATTATTTTGTTAAATAAAATACATTTTAATTCTCTACATAAACTGAAATTGTTGATTTGAAAATATATTGCGACCGTTTAAAATTTTTAACTTTGACATATTTTTTGAACTTCAAATAAAAGTATTTTAAAATATATCTTTAGACGTTACTACTTGGTTAATTAAATATTTATAATTAAAAACAAGCGATATGATATAAGTAATTTTGCTCATGATTCTTACGGGATAATTTACTATCAACTTATATTAGTATTGAATATTTTTAACGGTGCTTTCAGTCAAAGTTTTTTTAAGGTAGAAGTTATTGTTCGGCATGAACAAATATCCGAGATTTATCTTCAATATGCTTTGATTAACTTCTTCTATCAATATTCACTTATTCAAAATTAGCAATTCAAGTTCAAGTTATGTCCTTACAAATGGATTCTCAACAGGCTTTGGTTAGCGTGATTCTGCCGGTTTACAATCGCTCAATCTATTTAAAACAAGCAATTCAAAGCGCTCTCAATCAAACTTATAAAAATATTGAAATTATTGTATCCGATGATTGCAGCCCAGAAAGCCCGCAGAAGATAGTAGAATCTTTTGATGACCCAAGAATTAGATTTCGTCGTAATTCAACTAATTTGGGAGTAGCAGGCAATATCATTACTACTGTTAAAGAAGCACAAGGAAAATATATTGCCAGTTTGAACGATGATGATGTGTGGAATGAAAACTTTTTAGAAAAACTAGTTCCGCAGCTTGAGAATAATCAAAATTTGGTATTGGCTTTTTGCGACCACTACATAATAGATGATGATAGTAATATTGACGAAACAGCCACAGAGGAATGCACTCAAGCCTGGAAGCGCAATCAATTAAAAGAAGGAGTTTATCAACCCTTTTATCAAATTGCATTGATCGATCAAGCCGTACCTAGCTCTGTCGCAGCAGTGATTCGGAAAGATGCTATTGATTGGGACAAATTCTCCCCTCAAGCAGGACCTTTTTGGGATTTATATTTAACTTATATGGCTTGCCGCAATGGTGGTGGAGCTTATTATTCTCCAGAAAGATTGAGTCAATATCGCGTCCATGCACTATCTGAAACCATGAATATTGGTGGTAAAAATACCAAAGCTAAAATCCGAGGTGCAAAGGCGACAATTTTCTGCTTTCGTCAATTCATGGAAGATGAAGCGTTACAAGAATTTAAAAGTTACTTTCGCAAGCAATGCTTACACGCACAGACTACTTTAGCCATTGGTTTATTGCGTAACAACAACATAACAGAAGCAAGACCTTTACTTCTAGGTGCTTTGATTCAACAAAAGTTTAATCCAAGAACGATCGCAGCATTCTTGATTAGTTTTATCCCCAAACCATTAGCACGTAAATTACTGATTGGGCATGGAGTGTAGGAAAGTTAGGAGTTAGGAGTTAGAAAATTTTAGATTTTGGATTTTGGATTAATATCTTCTTGTCTCCTTGTCTCCCCATCTCCCCCTCTCCCCCCCCATCACTCTAATCCGCAACTCTGGCTACCACAGTCCGATGACGTGGGCTGCTGGGAGTAATTGTAGGAGTTTGGAAACCGGCTTCAATTAAGGCTTGTTTGATGTCTAAGGTAAAGTAATCATCTAAATACGGTTCGGTACTCTTGAGTAAAGTAAATACATAACGTGGCATTTTTAGATAAGCTTCGGATTCGGGATTCATGCATTTTATTGCTAAATGACCGTCTTGTCGCAATACTCGTCTTGCTTCTGTAAAGATTTGTCGAGTTGCTGACTGGGGTAATTCATGACAGGTTAGATAAATTGAAACTAAGTCAAATGTTGCATCCGGTAAACCTGTAGATTCTGCTGCGGCGTGAACCCAGTTAATATTAGCTTGTCGCTGCTGCGAACGATAATTAGCCACCGATAGGAAATAGGGAGATAAATCTAAACCCGTAACTTTGGCTTGGGGATACATTTCTTGTAGAGCAAAACTACTTAAACCGACACCGCAAGCCATATCTAAAATATCTTGTGGTTCGGGAATTTCTGAAGCAAGGATATTGTGATAAGAAGCGCGTAGTTTTGAATCTCCTGCTAATTCACCAGCTTGATCAAAAATTGTCGAGTGAACTGTTAAAGCTGCAACTTCTAATTCCAACGCGGGTTTCCAACCAAGATTACCTTGTTCGTAAGCGTGGAATGAAGTGAGGTAATAGTCGGGATAAGCAAGACTGGGATTTTCTACTTTTTTGATTTCACTTTCCCAATCAACTGTTTTCATCTCTTCCACTTGCTTTTTCCAGGGAACACCAATTCTTTCCCCGCGTTTAACCATCATTTGACGGGCTTGATGCTTTGCGATTCCGTACAGTGGCTTGATTCCCAGCAATCCATTTATCAAGCGTGTAGAGAATGGAGTAGTATTTTTTGTAGCGATAACCATCAGTAATATTAACTAATTAAGTTGTTGATTTTGGAATTAGGAAAAAATTTGCCTGTAAGAATAATAAGCCTTGAATCCTATTTTGCTTTAATTTGAAAAGAATATTTAACAGAAGATAGGAATTGGGAATTGGGCATAGGATAAGGAGAGGTGGTAGGGTGTTGACTCTGTGCTTTTTTAGGAGATTAAAAATCATCCAAAAAACTTGTTGGCATTAAAGATAAAGCCCTCTCCCCCTTCCCCTCTCCCCTTCTCCTGGAGAAGGGTGCCCGTAAGGGCGGGGTGAGGGAAGGTAGTATGAAGAAAAAACGGAAAAATCCTATCAAAGTGAACAGCCTAGTAGAGGGGGTAGAGTGGGTAGATAAAATTAACTCTTAACTGCTTACTGGTTACTGCTTACTGGTTACTGTTCGCTGTTCTTTTTTAACGCTAGCAACATTTCCATTTGGGTTAGGGAATCCGACGGGCTGGTTGCGGTAACGCCGATTCCACGAATTGAGTTGAGGATAGCGGTTGCTTCTGGTGTTTGTGGTGAAAAACGAGTGACGAATGGTAGGGCTTTAGTCATGTCTAGGTAGAAGTAACCACCGTTTTCTTGTGGTAATGTTCTTGTTATTCCCTGGAAACTTTGGCTGTCGTTGAGGGGTTTAAACTCTTTTTTAGCAAGCGTTTCAGCTATGGAACCGCCAACGGCTAATAGTGCTGTATTGTCCGAGAGCCAACCGTGAGCTAGTAATGCACCTTGTCCGGGAATTTGCCATTCTGTGATTTTTTTGCCGTCGATGTCTTTTTGAGCTATTTTGATTGATTGCCCTTTGGCAAGATTGTCTAATTTATCAAATGTGGCTTCTGCTGTTTGGCGATCGCCGGTGTGAAATAGGAATGCACCACCGAAACCAATTTGCTTTAATAATCCTTCATTTATAGGAATTGCGGCTATACCAAACTCGCCATCCATCCAGCCAAATACCTCTTTATCTAAGTCAATATTGAGTTGTTGTAATTGTCCGCGTGCTTGTTGAAGTACTACGTTAAGTTCGGGGGTGTCTTTTGCTTGTTCTGCAAAAACTGTCCACCATTTACTAATACCTCCTCCACTGACTAAAGCTATTGTATCTTGGGGGACTTGGGATAATACTTTACCAGGTGTATTTTCGTATTGAAATTTTACTCTTTGCGCGTCTAGGTTGGTGTTTGCTTTGACTCGTAATCCCGAATCATCAACGCCGATTCCGGCAACAACGGATTTTATCTGCTTCAACTGTTCTAAGGTTTGTGGCGGCAGCTGTTGCGCTTGGGGATTGGTAGC
Source organism: Calothrix sp. CCY 0018 (assembly GCF_963920925.1). Classification (NCBI taxonomy): domain Bacteria; kingdom Bacillati; phylum Cyanobacteriota; class Cyanophyceae; order Nostocales; family Calotrichaceae; genus Calothrix; species Calothrix sp. CCY 0018. The sequence goes on from NZ_CAWUDI010000026.1 coordinate 71,686, forward strand.
AATTAACTCTTTTACCAAACTTGAATAATCGGGTACGTAAACCTGTGCGAGGGTGTTCTCCAAATTAAGGTTATTTCCGATAACTTGAGTGGCACCTGTTTTAGTTAAAAATGAAGGTTCTCCTTTATAAGTGTCGATCGCCTGCGTTACAGCATTCTGAGAAGGAGAAAATAATACGCGATCATTTAATATGGTGCTGTATGTAGGACTTCCTTTACCTTTAGTTTCTTGAATTTTCTGACCTTTATATTGTATCTCTTTGATTTTGACGTTTTTCTGCTGTTTAAGCTTGGTGGTGAAATTTAAAGCTTCTACTTTATCTTTTATTCCTACCACCATTAGGATATTTGGTTCTGGTGATGATTGAGGCTTATTTTGGGCGGGTTGAACGGCTGGTGGAGGTAATACGGCTACCATGACACCACCAACCCAAGGTTTTAAGTCTTTATCGTAAGTAATGCTGTCATCGCTGGAAAAATTTTCATTCAAGTTTTTTAGTCCCGCAGCTACCAATTTTTGTGCTTCGGGAGTACCAAATTGTTCTAACTTTGACCAAATGGCGGGATCTGTGGCAATATAAGTTGCCATCATCGCATCATCTGGAACTAGTTTAGCGCTAGCAGCAGCATCAGAAATACCTCCAGATGGGCCACCTTTCAAATATAAATAAGTAGCAATACCGCCAACAACCACTACAGCAGCAGCAATCGCGGGAATTAAAAATTTAGGCTTAAGTTTAGGCATTACAGTATTTTCTTTAATATAACGATAACGATAACGATTAAATCAAAAAGTTAGGATTTGGGCATTGGGCATTGGGCATGGGTAATTGGTAATTGGTGAAACACTGCGTTGGGCGGGTTCCCCGACTTGTAGCAAGTGTTGAACCCCAAGGGTAATTGTTATTTATTCTTCCCCCATCCCCTTTTCTCCCCATCCCCTTGTCCCCCTCTCCCTACTCTCTTCTTCAGCTTTTATACTTCATATTCCACATAACACATTATCGGTATTTACTGATAAAACTAGTAATTATACATAGGATGGGGTTTAAAATTTGACAAAACTTACGTCAATAAGATAATGCATTAACAGCTATAAAATTAACAACTATAAACCTTTAAATGTTTTTCACCTCTATAGGACTAAAGTGTAACGGTGACAAACAATTCTAATCTATATAAATCTTGCTTAAAGTATTTTTACTCGGAAAAAACCAGATGAGAATTAAAATAAGTAATGCGCTTAAGAGTAAACGGGGTTTGTAAACACGCATATTGCACAAAGAAACTGGGTTTCACCAAACTGAAAACATTATTATCTCGTGCCTGCTATTTGCAAGAAACCCGGTTTATCGTTGAGGTGCCGTAGCTATTGATAAAGCAAGTTCACAAAAAATTGTTATTTTTTATTAATTAAATTGAGAGTTTTTCCAATTACAAGGTCAAAATAAATCGATGTTGCAGTCATATTTCGATACCGAAAATCAGCGCCAAAAATCTTTTGTTTCACCAGGTGCAAAACCGCAGTACAATCCGGATAGACCCGGACAGGTAAAGCATATTTTTCTGGATCTTAGTTTGGATATCCCAAACCAAACTGTTCGCGGCACCTGTAAAATAACTTTGGCTCCGATAAGTAACGGTGTAGAACGCTTACACTTGGATGCTGTTAATTTAACTATTGAGTCGGTTTTTATTGGAGAAATTTCACAAAAGTTTGATTACGATGGCGAACATCTAGATATCGAACTTAATTCTCCAACTCAAATTAATCGGCGACTTGATATTATTATCGCTTACTCGGTGGAAAAACCGACTCGCGGTATTTATTTTATTCAACCGGACGAACATTATCCCGATAAACCTACTCAAGTCTGGACTCAAGGAGAAGACGAAGATTCGCGATTTTGGTTTCCTTGCTTTGATTACCCCGGACAATTATCTACTTCGGAGATTCGGGTAAAAGTTCCTAAACCTTTGAAGGTTATTTCTAATGGTGAATTGATAGACAACGAGGAAGATGGAAAAAATAAAGATAATCTTGTCTATCACTGGCTGCAAAAGCAGGTTCATCCCACTTATTTAATGACTCTGGCTGTAGGTGATTTTGCTGAAATTAGCGACCAATGGCATGATAAACCCGTTACTTATTACGTAGAAAAAGGACGGGAAGCAGATGCTAAACGTACTATGGGTAAAACTCCTCAAATGATGGAGTTTCTCAGCGAAAAATATTCTTACAATTATGCTTTCCCTAAATACGCGCAAGTCTGCGTTGATGATTTCATTTTTGGGGGCATGGAAAATACTTCTACTACGCTGTTAACTGATAGATGTCTGCTCGATGAAAAAGCAGCGGTTGATAACCGCAATGCCGAAAGTTTGGTTGTGCATGAATTAGCACATCAGTGGTTTGGCGATTTAGTAGTAATTAAACACTGGTCCCATGCTTGGGTTAAGGAGGGAATGGCTTCTTATTCTGAAGTAATGTGGACGGAACGCGAATATGGTTCTCAAGCAGCAGATTACTATCGTTTGCAGCAAGCACGACGCTATATTAATGAAGATAGCAGTCGCTACCGTCGTCCGATGGTAACTCACGTTTACCGGGAAGCTATCGAGCTATACGATCGCCATATTTATGAAAAAGGTTCGTGCGTTTATCACATGATCAGGGCGCAGTTGGGAGAAGAGTTGTTTTGGCTGGCTATTGCTACGTTTGTTAACAATAATGCCCATCAAACTGTAGAAACTATAGATTTGTTACGAGCAATTGAAAAAGCTACTGGTCGTAATTTAACGTTTATTTTTGACCAATACGTTTATCGTGGCGGACATCCCGATTTTAAAGTTACTTATGCTTGGGATGGGGATGCGAATTTGGCGAAGGTGACGGTGGAGCAAACTCAAGTAGCTGGGGACGATAAAAATAAGGAAAGTTTCTTCGATTTAAGAATTCCCATTGGTTTGGGCTATATAGATCGAACTCATGAATTGAAAGTTTTTACGGTAAAGGTTTCGGAAAAAGAGCAGAGCTTTTACTTTCCCTTGGAGAAAAAGCCCGATTTTATCAGCTTTGATGTAGGGAATCACTACCTAAAAACAGTTACTTTAGAATATCCCATCCCCGAATTGAAAGCACAGTTACTTCACGATGCAAATTGCGTTTCGCGGATTTACGCAGCCCAAGCTTTAGCAAAGAAGAATAGTTTAGAAGCTGTGAAAGCACTATCGGAATCTTTGAAAAATGATGATTTTTGGGGTGTACGGGTAGAGGTAGTCAAACAGCTAGCGGAAGTTAAGTTAGACCAAGTTTTTGATATTTTAGTTGAGTATCTCTCAGATGAAAACCCTTACGTGCGTAAGGCTGTAGCGCAAGCACTTGGTACGATTAAAACTAATTCTAGCTATGAAGCTTTGAAAAAATTGTCTCAAAATGGAGATGATAGCTATTATGTTGAAGCTGCTGCTGTTGCTTCTATCGGTTCGATTGCTGCCACAGTGGGAGAAGACAAACCCGATGAAGCAGAAGTAATCAAGCTGTTTGAAGACATTTTGCAATCTAAAGCTGGCTGGAATGAAGTTGTCAGAAATGGCGCGATCGCAGGTTTATCTGAATTAAAAACCAGCGAACAAGCTTTAAATTTAATCCTGGATTATACCAAATTAGGCGTTCCGCAACCTCTGCGTTTAGGTGCAATTCGTGCTTTAGGAAAAATCTCTGTTGGGCAAAGTAACCTCAATTTAGAAAGAATTTTGGAAAGATTGAGCAACATATCTCAAGAAACTTTCTTTTTAACTCAAATTGCTGTAGCAAGCTCGCTCGGACAAATGGAAAATAAAAAAGCTATTGGAATTTTACGTACTTTAGCCGAACAAACTCCCGATGGGCGCGTGCGTCGTTATGCTGAGGAAGAAGTTGACAAATTGGTTCGGAAGACTTCATCTAATAGTGCCGTAAGTGATTTACGCTCCGAAGTAGAACAGCTTAAGCAACAAAATCAACAACTTAGAAGTCGTTTGGAAAGTTTAGAAGCTAAATCGAAGTAATGCAACATCAAGCTGTTAATAACCTCCTAATTGCTTCATAAGTAATAAACCGAAAAAATCATCTTCACTGCTGAAAAGATTGTAGTGAAAATGATTTTTTTGCTAAGGATAAATATAAATCTAATTAGACAGAAGTTCATACTATAAATAAATTATAAAGCTATTGTAAAGTTTAGGTAAAACATCCGAAAATAATATTACTTTGTATTAAGCATGGTAAAGTTATTCGATAGTTACCATAGATAACTAAAAGAAATTAAAAATTACTTCCTTAAACAATTAGGGAAACTTCAGATTCAAAAAAACTTCTTTCAAGCATTCAAGCAAGTTAAGGAGCAAGTTGTTGGTGCAAAAACCTACTCTAACAATTTTTTATCAATTCAATCCTTGGAATCCGACTATAGGAGGAATTCAGACATTGATAAAAATATTTATTAAATATGCTCCTAGTGAATTTGAGGTGCGACTGGTAGGGACGGGAGACGATCCAAGTCAGCCCGTAGGTAAGTGGGTTCAAACTGAATTGGCAGGTAAAGAAATCAGTTTCTTACCTTTGTTTAACTTACAAAATGATAACCATAGAAATCTAATTCCCACTTCAGTAAAATATACTGCTGCACTGATAGGACGGAACTTTGCCTCTGATTTTATGCATTTTCATCGTCTGGAGCCAACCCTATTTACTCGGCATTGGCAGGGAGAGAAAATGCTGTTTATTCACAATGATATTCAGATGCAGATGAAAGCAGCGGATAAACAAAAGTCAATTTTGTGGCGAAGATTTCCCCAAGCATATTTTGCCTTAGAAAAACTTTTAGTGGGGCAGTTTAGCCAAATACTTTCATGCAATACTGATGCAGCAGAATTATTCCGACAGCGCTATCCGAATATTGCAGAGCGTGTAACTTATATCAAAAATTCATTCGATCCAGAAATTTTTTACCCATTGACTAAAGAAGAACAAGTTGCTCAAAAAACTAAACTTTCAGTTAACATGGGTTTAGCAGAAGAAACAAGTTTTGTTTTATTTGCTGGTAGATTGCATCCCCAAAAAGACCCAATCCTTTTACTACGTGCATTTGCATCTCTTAAGGACTTGTCGGTTCATTTGTTGATAGCAGGCGATGGAGAATTAGCAACAGAAGTACGTGCAGAAATTAATCGTTTGGGTTTATCAGAACGTGTGACAATGCTTGGTGTTCTTAATCAAAAAGAATTGGCACAGTTCCATCAAATTAGCAGTGTTTTTGTTCTTAGCAGTGCATACGAAGGTTTACCTTTAGTAGTGCTAGAAGCACTTGCTTGCGGAACACCAGTAGTTACTACCAGATGTGGTGAAACTCCAAAATTATTGACTCCAGAAAGTGGATTAGTCTGTGAAGAACGAAATCCAGTTTCCATAGCAGATGCTTTACGCAGAGTTTTATTAAATCCAGAAGATTATCCTATGGAATTTTGCGTGCAAGCTGCATCTCCATATGCCGCAAATACTGTAGTTAATCAAGTTTACAATCAAATGTGGCAAAGTTGGGAACAGCGCAATAAGTCAAATGCCATTCGATGAATTTCAACAATCAAAATTTATTCGTATAATTTGTTGCTAGTAGATATCGGTACTAATTAAATGCTTAAATATCGCATCAATAAAAATTGATTGTTTATTAGTACTCAGTTTAGAATTATTGCCTTACCTATAAAAAGGGGTTGCAAAAAATGTAGCATTTTCGCGTCAATTTATATTTTTACTCGATTTATACGTAGAAACTAAAAATATGAGATGATTGCTACTTTGATTTAACAACTTCAAAAATGGTATACCCTTATATTTATATAATTAAAAAATGTAAACAGCTGTAAATCTCACAAGAATTGGTTGATAAAAATAAAGCTTTGAATAAAGGAGCATACTAATGAAAAGCCGTTAAAAAACAGTTAAAAGATGAAAAAATGGTAATATAAGCAGAAATATCGCTGAAATTAAGAAGCGTTCATCTTAAAACTCCGTTCGCTGTAGAAAAAAATTTTGAGTGATTAAAAGCAGTAATTCTACTAAGGGATGATGAAACAAGGAGAGTACTTGCGACACATATAGTTTTTAAAGAACCTACAAGGCAGTATTTATAGGAAAGTAATCATATTTTCGGTAAGGAAAAACCAACCGAGTTGATTACATCAAAAGAAAATCAACAAGTCTCAATCCTATTTGCGATCGCCTATTTAAGAGCTTTGAAAGAACTAAGGAGGGTTTTGTGTATTGGCTCTGTTAATATTTCATCTTTTTTAATAGCTGTGTAAAACTCGAATGGTGCTTCTTTCTCGAAGAAGTGTAACTGGCATTTTTTAGTCTATGTGGCTAAATCCTATCGACTTTAAACTTTTACTCATCTTCCCTAATAGAATTTGAATTTATATGAAAATTGCTGTAATTGGTGCAAAAGGTCTACCTCCGAAACAGGGTGGCATTGAACATTATTGTGCGGAAGTCTACCCTCGGATGGTTGCACGGGGTCACAAAGTAGACTTGTTTGCTCGTTCTTCCTACACCGACACTCCTTACTCGAATCGGTATGAATCAAACGGTGTGAAAGTGATCTCTTTATCAGGCGGAAAAATTAGAGGTATAGATGCTTTGATTACGTCTATGGAGGGAGCCGCGATCGCAGCTGCGAATAAGTACGATATCGTTCATTTTCATGCTCTAGGTCCATCTTTGTTTACTTGTTTACCTAGAATTGCTTCTTCTGCAAAGATTGTAGTTACCTGTCACGGGTTAGATTGGCAGCGGGCAAAATGGGGGAATTTTTCTACTCGCTTAATAAAAACGGGAGAAAAGGCAGCAGTAAAGTTTGCCCATACTATTGTTGTGGTATCTGAGGCACTGCAAGACTATTTCTGGCAAACCTATAACAGAGAAACGATTTATATCCCAAATGCGCCAGCAAGTTACTCTGACTCAAACTCAAATTTTAGTTACGGAGCTTCTCTTGGTCTTACAAAAAATAAATATATCCTATTTTTGGGGAGACTCGTACCAGAAAAACGTCCCGAATTGTTGCTTGAAGCTTTTGAAGCTCTTAAACTTACTGGATGGAAACTAGTCTTAGCTGGTGGAATTAGTGATGCCAGAGCTTTTTCTGCCGAACTTCTGCAAAAAGTAGCAGCAAATCCACACATCGTATATGCAGGGGAACTTAGAGGAAGTCGTCTAGCCGAAATTGTTCGAGGAGCCGGTTTGTTTAGCCTACCATCTGATGTGGAAGGAATGCCCTTAGTAATGTTAGAGGCAATGCGAGAAGGTATTCCAGTATTAGCAAGTGATATTCCACCACATAGACAATTGCTAGCCCAACACAGAGGCATATTATTTGAAGCAGGAAATATTGATTCTTGTATTCGTTCTTTGGAATGGGCAATTAATAATCATACTGAAATCACCTTAAGAGCAATAAAGGCACAGAAATACGTCATGCTTAATTATTCTTGGGAACGAATTACATCTGATAATTTGAATCTTTATAGCAAAATGTTGAACATACCCAACTCATTAGATAGATTGCAATCCAGTTCTGACAAACTGGAGAAAATCTACATGAAAAATCGATAAACCCTTTTCAGTTTGGATGTGCCTTTTTGGAAGAGTATACGTAATGAACAATAGCATTGTATCTATCCTTACAATTTTACGGCGGCGGAGTTTACCTGCTATAGCTACATTTGCTGCTGTCATTACTGGGGCAGTATATTATCTCAACGTAACTCCACGTACTTATGAAACGTCGGCGCGATTGATACTAGATAATAAATTAGCTAGCGTTTCCGAGTTAGGTCGCGATTTGACACAATCATCAGGAGGTTCTGTCGGCTCCAGCCCCCTTGCAGATCAAGCAGAGTTAGCGAAATCACAGCCAGTTTTAGCAATAGCGATCGCCAAGGTTTCTGCTAACAGTAAACTGAATTCATCTCAAACAATACCCGCACCTAACGATCTCAAAGCTAATTTACAAGTAAAAATCGTTCCTGCTACCAACATTTTAGAACTGAATTATGAAAATCAAAATCCAGTTCTAGCTGCCAAGCTGCTGAATGCGATTGCTGAGGCAATGGTTGAAGAAAATATGACAACCATCAAAGCAGAAGCTACTAAAATCAAAGAATTTTTAGAAAAATATGAGCTTCCTAACGCTCGTAAAAGGCTGCTCGAAGCTGATGCTGTAGAAAAGACATATAGGCGCGAAAGCGGCATTGTCTCCTACGATCAACAAAGCGAAAGTTTAGTAGAAAGTTTAGCCTCGTTAGAAGAGCAAGAGCGTAATCTTTCAGTCCAACTACAAGAAGCGCGATCGCAAGAAACATCCTTGCAACAGATTACAAAAACACAAAACCCTGCTAATGCTTACGCGGCAGTACGTAGCGGGCAAAATGAAGAATTGAAGCAACTGCGAGAGAAGTTATCAGAATTGGATCGGCAGTTGGCTGAAACTCGTTCGCGTTTTACAGAAGAACATCCCAACATTACATCACTGATTCAAGAACGCGATGCAGTACAGAGATTGTATCAACAAGAACTCGATAAAGTGTCTTCTAACAATCAAGCTGTTCTTGCCAATGAGAATATTGCAGCCGAAAAATTGAGTCAAGACTTGACTTCTCAACTAATTACTAATCGAATTCAAAAATCAGCAATTGAAAATAAGCTTAGCACCGTACAAAATGAGCTAGCCAACCTGCAAAAACGGCTCACAGAACTTCCAGTAAAACAACAAAATCTTGCTAGTATCGTCCGTAAGCGAGAAGAAGCCGAGTCATCCTTGAAGTTTCTTCAAAGCAAACTAGAGGAAGCTCGAATTGCAGAAGCTCAAAAAATCAGCAACATTCGGATTGTAGAAACAGCAACAGTACCAACTTCACCAACTTCTCCAAAACCAACAGTCACCTTAGTACTTGCGATAGTATTTGGAGGCGTTTTAGCAACAGGGGTAGTGATACTACTAGAAGTAATGGATAATACTCTTAAAAACTCTACTGAAGTAGAGGAATTGTTAGAATTACCGCTATTGAGTGTATTACCTCCTTTGCCTACCAAGAAGCTCAAACTTAATTCAGCAGAAATTTTAGAACATATCAGTTTTGTTGAGCCTTACCGTAACCTTTTCAAAACCTTACAAATCAGCGGGATTCAAAAGCCTCGGTTGATTGTGATTAGTAGCACCATTTCGGGAGAAGGTAAGTCAGTAGTAGCCGCTCACTTAGCTGCCGTTTCCGCCATGTTATCTCGACGCACATTAATTATCGACGCAAATTTTCAAAAACCCGTGCAGCACAAGGTGTTTAACTTAGAACCTACAGCCGGAATGGCAGATGTCATTGATGGTAAAAAATCATTAATGGAAGCAGTGCAGCCAACAAATATCGATCGCCTTGATGTATTAACCTATGGAAAACCGCAGAACCGCTCCTTGCAATTACTGGAGTCTGCGGAGATAGATGCCGTGCTAGCAGAAGCAACTAATCACTACGATTTAGTCATATTAGATACATCATCACTGTGTGATTCACCGGATGCCGCAATTTTAAGTAGAAATAGTGACGGACTAATTTTAGTTACACGTCCGGGTTTCACGCGCAAAGAAATACTCCGAAAAACTGTATCAGAATTAGTTAAAAGCCGCGTACCTCTTTTGGGAGTAGTAATAAATGACCAAACGCTCTCTGTAAACGAAAAGTATTACCATTCCTCTGCGATCGCAAGTTATCCGCCGTTAAAAAGTTTAACCAATGAAGAAATCAACAGTAAAAAACCCGCCAATACAGTTAACGGTTTGAGGGATAATTAAAAATGTTTACTAATCAACCTTTCAGTCCTGGATCTCGTCTGGCACTCTTCGTAGGATTGCTAGGGATGGGAATTGGTGTATTTGCAGGTTTTCTGGTTGGTGCTAATCCTCAGTTGCTGGGAATGGGTTTAATCGCAGTGGTGCTGATGATTTGGTTTTTTGCCAAATTTGAGCAAGCGGTGATTAGTCTATTAATACTGCGATCTTCCCTTGATATATTTTACGCTCAACAAATACCAGCGGCATTTGCGATCGGTTTAGATGCTTTGACTTTACTTTATGTGACTACACAATTATTGACGGGTAAAGCTATAAAAGTGGATAAATTCTGGTGGTTCTTTGCTAGCTGGGTGGCTTTGCAAGGAGTTTCAGTAATCTTATTATCCCTCGGTGGATTGGGGCTAGATAGTTCATATTTTCCAGAGGTGATCCGGGAGTGGGTGCGTTTGTTTTCCTGGTTAATGGCATATCTGCTGATAATGCAACTGCAACAGCGTATGCATCCCAATAAAATAGTCAATGCCCTTTTCCTAAGTCTTGTAGCACCACTTACAGCAGCCACGCTGCAATTAATTCTGCCCTCTTCCTTACTCCCACCTTTATTAAAACCCAGAGCACTTGCCTTAACTGATATTGAAGGAGCTTCTCGCATCAATGGAACTTTAGGTCACGCGAATACATTTGCGACTTTTTTAATATTTTTCTTGGGTTTGACCTATTGGAAGTTAGAAAAGTCGCAGCGGCGCTGGCCTTGGTTTTTATTACTGAGTGTAATTATATTTTTTATCGTAGCCACTAAAGCTCTAGTTTGTTTAGTCATGGCATCTGTCTTAATTATGGTTTTGATCGCGCCCAAATTCAGCCCAGTTAAGCTGATTGGCGGCATTCTTCTGTTTACAGTCATCATTGGGTTGTTCGCTAGTACAGACTTTGGCAGAGAACGTCTAGCTTCTGTTTTGGAGACACCGTTGTTTAATCCCGATATGGATATATCGCGTTCGATATTATTGTCAAACTCAGACGGCAATAGCTTTAACTGGCGGCTTGCTCACTGGGATACTTTACTAAAAGCTTGGAGACAATCGCCAATTTTCGGTTATGGGCTGGGGACAACATCCATTATTGGTGGGAATGAAGCTCACAACGACTATGTGAGATGGCTGGTTGAGGGAGGAGTTGTAGGTTTGGGCTTGTTTTTAACTTTTCTTGGCGCTAATTTTGTCCGTCTAGCTAAATTGTGGTTTTCTTCACCTCAAGGAAGCCCTAAAAAGGATCTGGCTTTAGTATTATTTGCAACTTTAATGGCAATATCTATAGGTATGATGACTGAAAATATCTGGAGTCATACCGCTCTTTTTTACTATTGGCTAACGACTTCAGCAATTGTTGGTTGGGACTGGAATAATTCTCAGATTGTAAAAAGTAACAATAAATAATAACTAAATTTTTAAGAATTGCTTTTAAAAAACATCATTTATCTATCTTTTGTGTAAATTATCTCGTAAAGGTCACAATAAAATGCCAAAAATATCTGTTATAGTTCCCGCCTATAATGCAATGTGTTATCTACCAGATACTTTAGATAATCTTCTCAAGCAAACATATAATGATTTTGAAGTAATTATTGTTAATGATGGAAGTTCAGATAGCATTGAACAATGGTTTTCTCAACTCCAAGATGAACGAATTAAGCTGATCTCTCAAGAAAATCAAGGAGCGGGGATAGCAAGAAATACAGGTATCATTAATTCTAGAGGTGAATATATAGCATTTCTGGATGCAGACGACATTTGGGAACCAACAAAGCTAGAAAAACAAGTACGTATTTTAGAGGATAATCCAGAAGTTGGATTAGTATATACCTGGGTCGAATATGTCAATGAAACAGGTCAATCTACAGGTAGAGTTTTAAAGCATACTGCTGAAGGTAATGTTTGGGAAAAACTGATAGAATGTAATCCGATTGAATGCGGTAGTGTCGCTATGGTTCGTCGCAGTTGCTTTGATGATGTAGGCATATTCGATGTGAATGTAGGGTCGTTTGTTGAAGATTGGGAACTGTGGCTACGTATTGCTTCCCGTTTTCCTTTTAAAGTTGTTAAAGAAGTTTTAATCTATTATCGACAACACTCAAATAGTGCTTCTAAAAATTGGCAAGCAATGGAAAAAGGTTATAACATAGTGATTGAAAAAGCGTTCTCTTCTGCTCCAAATAAATTAAAATATTTACAGAATAAATCCTATGCGTATGCTTACTTTTGTTTAGCTTGGAAGCCTTTACAATGTTGTACTCAAGACTATAAAACAGCGATTGATTTTCGTGATTTAGCAATAAAATATTACCCTCGCATATGTTTCTCTAAAGAATTTTTCAGACTGAGTTTAGCAATTGAAATCCAGCGTTGGTTTGGAACTGAAGGTTATCAAAAATTTATTAAGTTGCTTCATATGGTACGGCGACATAAAACAGTAATTGGCGGATAATATTTGATTCCTTGTCAAATTTACAAACAAAAAATAAACAGTAAAAAAGAAAAAATATAATATACTTAATAGGTCAAACAATGCCTGAAATTTCTATTATAATTCCAGCTTATAATGCTGAAGAAACGATTTTAAAAACGATAAAATCGGTTCTTGAGCAGACATTCCAAGATTTTGAAATAATTGTTATCAACGACGGCTCAAAGGATAAGACAGTTGAAATAACTGAAAGTATTCAAGATAAACGAATAAATATTTTCTCTTACGAAAATCGCGGAGTTTCAACAGCACGCAATCGGGGAATTGCTCGTTCTACTGGTGAATTTATTGCATTTCTCGATGCTGATGACTTATGGACAAAAGATAAGTTAGAAATGCAGCTAAATGCTTTAAAAAAAAGTCCAGAAGCAGGACTTGCATATAGTTGGACTTGTTTTATGGATGTTGATGAAGGAGGAGAAGCAGTATCGTTCCTTCCATCTCCTGAATATGCTTTTACAGGTGATGTTTATCAACAGTTGTTAATCGGTGATTTTATTCACAGTGCTTCTAATACTTTGATTCGTTCCCAAGCTATTCAAGCCGTAGGAGAATTTGAACCGATTCTTAAATCCTGTGAGGATTGGGAATATTGGTTAAGAATAGCAGCACGCTTTGATTTTGTAGTAGTTCCCAATTATCAGATTCTATATCGTCGAACTCCTGGTGGACTGTCATCCAACGTTGAGGTGATGAAAGAAGCATCTTTAATTTCGATTGAAAGAGCTTATAATGTAGCTCCAAAAGAACTGCAATATCTGAAAAAATATACTTTGACTAACTTTCATCGGTATTGCGCTAGTCTTTATTTGCAACATCGCAATGACAATCTGGGAATAGCTGAAGCTCGACAACATTTATTATCAGCTATCAGTTTACATCCCAAAACTTTGTTAGATAGCTTGACTCAAAAATTATTAATTAAGCTGTTATTCAAACAATTATTTCCTCAAAAACTGTCTAGTTCTCTGATTGAATTAATGAGAAAAAAAATTATTACTATAAACGATCCAAGGTTACAAGCATGATTCAACCTTCAACCGTAAAGCCATTAGAGCAGTTAGACGCAAAGAATTATCATAACTATGAGTCAATTAATAAATCGCAACCAACTATTGCTTTACTACACTGTTACGATTTGATTGATGATTTCTTAGATAGTATCAACATTTCCTTTGAAGATTATTGTCAAGAATTTATCGGTAGCTGGACTTTTGGATACATTAATGCTCTTAAAGAGGTTGGTGTCAAAACAATATTATTTTGCATTTCAACCACTGTTGACAAACCAACTCGTTTTATTCATCAACCCACTGGCACCGAGATGTGCGTACTGCCTCCTTCTCGGATGTATCATGCTTATCGTTCCTTGCGACGCAAATCCCTAAATATGTATGGTGCGAAAGAAAATCAATCTTTTAAAGATGTAGAAGATAATAACAGCAGTCGTCGTTCCTTCCTTACACCATTAAAGGATTTAGCCAAAAGTTTCGGAACTTATTTATGTACGCCTTTAAGCTTGCTAGCAGAAGAACTAAAACGTGAAAACTGTCAAGCTATTTTATGTCAAGAATACGAATATGCTCGTTTTGATACTTGCGTACTCTTAGGCAAATTAATTAATTTACCAGTCTTTGCAACCTTTCAGGGAGGCGATAAAACTCAAAGTATTTTAGAAGCATCTGTAAGACGGCTTTCTATTAATACTTGTGAGGGTTTAATTATTGCCACGCAAACCGAAATTGAGCGCGTTCGGAATGATTACAACATAGCTTCTGATAAAATAGCTCGCATTTTTAATCCATTAGAAATTAACACATGGCAGGCAATTGATCGCCAGCAAGCAAGGGCGATTTTAGGAATTCCTGCTGATGCGAAAGTGGTTGTTTGGCATGGAAGGATTGAAATAGAGCGGAAGGGGCTTGATGTTCTATTGGATGCTTGGCAACAATTGTGCGATCGCTGTTCAAACGAAAATTTTCAGCTACTAATAATAGGAACTGGTTCAGAAGCAAATCGCTTGCAGCAGCGCATTACAAATATGAAACTGCGCGGGGTGAAGTGGAGAAACGAATTTGTTAGCGATCGCACTGTGCTGCAACAATATCTTTCAGCAGCTGACGTTTACGCTTTCCCCTCGCGACTAGAAGGTTTTCCCCTTGCACCCATCGAAGCTATGTCCTGCGGTTTACCCGTGGTAGCCGCTGATGCTCCCGGTGTCCCCGACATTTTTGAAGGTGGCGAGGCTCACGGTGGAATAGTTGTACCTCGTGGAGATAGTAAAGCCTTAGTATCTGGGCTGCGTCGGGTATTAGAGGATGAAACTTTAAGAACTCAGTTAAGTCGCAATGCTCGCCGTCGCGCTGAAAATTGTTTTGCTCCTAAAACTGTCGGTAAGAAATTACGGGATGTCCTCTTAAACACAGATGAAATGTTAAAGGTTAAAGGTTAAAAATCAATGCCCCATTCCCCATTCCCACTTTCGTTAAAATGCTGAACAAAAAATTAACAACCAACAAATTAAAACAAATATTATCAGGTCAATATATCCGTAATGTTGGTTGGCTTGGTGGAGCAGAACTGGTAAATCGTGTCTTCCGCTTGGGAACAACGGTTACTTTAGCTCGGATGTTCAGCCCAGAAGACTACGGGTTAATGGCAATTATTTATACAGTTTTTGAGTTTGCTAATGTCTTGATGCTCAGAGGTGGAATTGGAGCCCAAATTATTCAAGCCCCGGAGCAAGATGTCAAAGCGATATGCAACACATCGTACTGGTTAAATTGGATTTTGTGCGGCTCGATTTTTATCATCCAATGTCTTGCATCCTCTTCTATTGCTAAGTTTTATGGAAAAGAACAATTAGTCTTACCAATTTGTGTAGCAGCAGTCACATACTTGATGTTTCCGTTATACATGGTTCATTTAGCCATAATTGAACGAGAAAATCGCTTAAAAATTACAGCTTTATGTAATGCTTCTCAGTCATTTGTCAGCAATACAATTACTGTGATTCTTGCGCTTTTAGGTATGGGGATATGGTCTATAGTTTGGGCTATGGTTTTAACAACTCCAGTGTGGATTATAATTACCTGGAAAAATCATAATTGGCGACCACCTAAATATTTCTCCTTAGAAGGATGGCGAAAGATTGTTAGTTTTGGAGGTAATTTACTTGGTATTGAGTTGTTATACAAAATTAGAGGAAATATAGATTACCTAATAATTGGAAGATTTTTAGGAGTTGAAGCATTAGGAATTTATTATTTCGCTTTTAATGCTGGATTGGGAATTAGCATGAACGTAATTAACACATTCAACTCAGCTTTATTCCCTTATTTGTGCGAAGTACGAGATAACACAACTTTACTCAGAGAAAGATTTTTTAGCAGTGTAAAAAAGATTTGCATAATTGTATTTCCCTTGATTATTCTCCAATCAAGTTTGGCTCCATTTTATGTACCAATTATTTTTGGACAAAAATGGACATCTGCAATTCCCATATTAGTAATCATTTGTCTCTCCGCTTTACCTATACCAATTGATAATGCCGTTTATCACTTACTAAATTCAGTAGGTAAACCTCATATAAGTTTGTATTGGAGTATAATCAAAACTTTGATATTTTCAACATTAGCTTTATTTGTTGTGAAATGGGGAATTTTAGCGGTAGCAATATTAGTCTTAACTTTTCAAATTGTTACTGTACCCTTATATAGTGTTTGGGCTATCAAATACATATTAAAACAAAGAGAATAAGTACTATTAGATATATCTTTTATTTATGCTTCAAATACTTAATAGTTTGGCATCACAGCTACTGTAAATTTATATTTTTTCTTGATCGTACTTTGCAGTTGTTTTTATCAAGGAGTTTATTCGTGAAAATTCTAATCGCAGGTTGGTTTAGCTACGAATTATGCAATGTTACCGCTGGTGACTTAATGGCGCGAGACATAGTTTGCGAATGGGTCAAAAGTGCTGGGTATCCTTATGATGTCGCTGTAGTTCCCCCCTTAGCAGACGGTGTTAATTGGCGTTCGGTAGATCCTAAAAACTATTCACACGTTATCTTTGTATGCGGTCCTTTCCCTTATATGAAATTAACTACTGAATTTGTAGAATACTTTAATTCCAGTAGACTTATTGGTATTGACCTTTCCATGATTGAGTCAATTGATGCTTGGAATCCTTTTGATGTACTAATAGAACGAGATAGTTCTGCCACTTCACATCCAGACATTACCTTGATTTCTCAGCAGAAAAAAGTACCAGTTGTAGGTGTTATTTTGGTTCATCCACAAGATGAATATAAAAATAAAGGTAAACATCATATTGCCAACGAAGCGATTAATCGACTAATTGCTTCGCGAGAAATGGTAGCAGTACCTATAGATACAGGTTTAGATCCAAATACAACAAATCTTCGTACTGCTGCCGAGATTGACTCGCTTATAGCTCGTATGGATTTTGTTGTAACTACACGGCTACATGGTACTGTATTAGCTCTTAAAAACGGAGTTCCAGCAATAGCTATAGATGCAATTTCTGGTGGTGCTAAAGTGCTGCGTCAAGCCCAAACAATTGGTTGGTCTTGCGTGTTTTCTATTGATAATCTTTCAGATGAGGATTTGCATCAAGCTTTTGAATACTGTCAAACAGAAGAAGCACGAATTAAAGCCTTAGAATGCCGCGATAATGCGATCGAGGTTATTGAACAAATACGAGATAAATTACTTTGGAGTTTGGATAAAAAAAACTTGCAAAGTGCAAGAGTTTGGCGCAAAGAAGCCCTTGATAATTCATTACTAGAAACACCAAAACCAAGTATTACAGAATTAGCTTTACATCAAGCAAGAGAACTGAAAAAAGGGACTATAAAGTTTCTTGTAAAACAAATCCAATAATTTTAATTAATTAATTAATCTTGAATATATATTTACTCCAGTTAGTATGTAACGTAATGCCAACTATATCTGTTGTAATTCCTGCTTATAATGCCGAACGCACTATTATAGAAACTATCCAATCCGTTCAGCAACAAACATTTTCTGACTTTGAAATTATCGTAATTAATGACGGTTCTATAGATAGAACAATAGAACTATTAGGAACCATTGCAGATCAAAGAATAAAAGTTTTTTCTTATGAAAATGCTGGACTTCCAACAGCCCGCAATCGTGGTATAAAAAATGCGGGTGGAGAATTCATCGCTTTTCTAGATGCTGATGATATGTGGACACCTGACAAATTGCAATTACAACTTGCAGCTTTAGAAAATCATCCAGATGCAGCGGTTGCTTATAGTTGGAATTATTTTAAATACGAAAAAGAAGAGGATTCATATGCAGATTGTTCTAGTTTTTTTGAGGGTAATGTTTATGAGGATTTATTAGTCAAAAATTTTGTGCAAAACGGCTCTAATCCTTTAATCCGTAAGCAAGTAATTGATACTGTAGGTTTTTTCGATCCTACACTCAAATCTTGTGAAGATTGGGATTTTTATTTGCGGTTAGCAGCTAAGTGGAATTTTGCTTTAGTACAAAAACCTCAAGTTATCTATCGTCAATCTTCCAATTCCATGACATCTAAAATAGATGTGATGAAAAAGTATATGCTGATTGTGATTGATAGAGCATTTACAGAAGCTCCCAAGGAATTACAATATTTGAAAAAACAAAGTATTGCTTGGGTACATAACTATATTGCCCATCAGTACTTAAAATACACAACAAACCGGACTAAAGATTTAAATTTGGCTGGTTACGAATTGTGTAGCGCTATTTACATATATCCAAAAGTGGTACTAGAGCAGTACACTCAAGGGCTAATTCGGCACTTTTTAAAAAAATGCTTAGCCGTGCAATTTGATATTATTTAGTTGTACCTAATTATTAGTATTATGAAAATGGAAGTGCCTAAAATATCTATAGTCATTCCTGCGTACAATGCCGAATCTACTATTACAGAGACAATAGAATCGGTTCAAAAGCAAACCTTTTCCGATTTTGAAGTAATCATAGTCGATGATGGTTCTACCGATAAAACAGTTGAAGTTATAAATAACATTCATGATGAGAGAATAAAGGTTATCTCCTATGAAAATGGGGGGAATGCATTAGCTCGAAATCGTGGGATCAAAAATGCCAAAGGAGAATTCATTGCTTTTATAGATGCTGATGATATGTGGACACCTGATAAACTGGAATTGCAACTTGCAGCTTTAAAAAAGTATCCAGAAGCAGGGATTGCATATAGTTGGACTTATTTTAAATACGAGAAAGAAGAAGATTCTTATGCAGATTGTTCTAGTTTTTTTGAAGGTAATGTTTATAGAGACTTATTAGTTAAAAATTTTTTGCAGAACGGATCTAACCCCTTAATTCGCAAGCAAGTAATTGATAGTATAGGTTTTTTCGATCCTACACTCAAATGTTCTGTGGATTGGGATTTTTATTTGCGGCTAGCAGCTAAGTGTAATTTTGTTTTGGTACAAAAACCTCAAGTTATCTATCGTCAATCTTCCAGTTCTATCACATCCAAAACAGATGTGATGAAAAAATATATGCTGATTGTAATTGATAGAGCATTTACAGAAGCTCCCAAGGAATTACAACATTTGAAAAAGCAGAGTATTGCTTGGGTACATAACTATATTGCACACCAGCATTTAAAATATAAAACTAACCAGATTAAAGATTTAAGTTTAGTTGGATATGAATTATGTCAAGCTACTTACATATATCCAAAAATTTTATTAGAAGCATACACTCAAAGTCTGATTAGGCAATTTTTAAAAAGGTGCTTATCCGTACAATTTGATCTTATTTAGTTATACCTGATTACTAGTATTATGAAAATGAAAGCACCTAAGATATCTATTGTCATTCCTGCTTACAATGCCGAATCTACGATTACAGAGACAATAGAGTCGGTTCAAAAACAAACTTTTTCTGATTTTGAAGTAATTATTATTGATGATGGTTCAACTGACAAAACCGTTGAAATCATAAATAAAATTGATGATGAGAGAATAAAAGTTATCTCCTATGAAAATGGAGGAGTATCCACCGCTCGTAATCGGGGAATATCTCATGCAAATGGAGAGTTTATTGCATTTATTGATGCTGATGACTTGTGGACAATTGATAAATTAGAACTTCAACTAGCAGCTTTAGAAAAGTATCCAGAAGCAGGAGTTGCCTATAGCTGGACTTATTTTATGTACGAGCAAGGTAAAGTTATCAAACCAGGTCATCCGGTATACTTTAAAGGTGATGTATATTCAAATCTATTAGTAGAAAATTTCCTTGCTCACGGATCTAACCCTCTAGTTCGTCGTGAGGTTATTGATTGCGTTGGGGGATATGATTCTAACTTTCCCCATTGTGCAGATTGGGACTTTTATCTGCGTTTAGCTTCATATTGTCATTTTGCTTTAGTTCCTAAGCACCAAATTTATTATCGTCAATCTTCTGGTTCAATGACATCAAAAATTGATGGTATCGAAAAACAGTTGTTGATGATGTTTGAAAAAACTTTTAAAGCTGCCCCACCAGAATACCAATATCTGAGAAATCGCAGTTTAGCTTGGGTTTATCAATATTTTACGCACCAATATTTAGAATATAGTACCGATCTGAGTGGGATTAATCAAGCTAGGAAAAAACTGTGGAAAGCTATCCGTCTACATCCACAAATTTTGTTCGGAGTTTATGCCCAAAGTTTGATTAGGTGGCTAATTAAAAGATGGATAAAAATGCAGCCTATATTCTTAATAAAGCAGGATAAGCACTGTTGAATTTTATATTATCTTCTCAAATATCTTGCAAAATGAACTTCACCTACTCGCGGGGGCACGCAGTAATTGCAGTAGTAGGTTGGGTTAGACGCACAAGTAATCTTTATAGTTGATGAAGAGTTTAAGTTGCGTCGTAACCCAACATTTACGTTTAGGTTTTATATCATAAGCCAGGGAGCAAGATATTATCAAAGCTAGGGAGCAAGATGCTCCCACTACCAATATTTTTATAAAACTTATACAGCTACAGCCTCGAGTAATTCATCTTCTACATTCGATTCATCCCTAATATTGAAGTAATAATAGAGATTTGCAACCGTTAAATCGGAAGCTTGCTCTAAATTATCTGTAACCAATATTTTATAACCAGCAGCTTTTGCTTGTAGATTTATGTAATTTTCGTAATCTCTACGCAAATCTGGCTGAAACATAAATCTTAATTGATCCCGTAAAGAGTAATAATGCGATTTTTCGCTTAAGTTTTCGTATATAACTTGTTCTGGTGGTACAGATAAAGAAGTTGAAGTTGATGTAATTTCTTCAGTTTCCGAACTATTGAAATCGCTACTATTCAAAAGTTCAAGCTCGGAAGTAGAAAGATTTCGCATCCAATCAATTTGATTTTGCCAAGTTTCAACAACAGCTAAATCGTGATTGCGAATACGGCTCATTTCTGGGAAAAGGAAATTTAGCTCGTCTTTCGAGGTACAAGAATTAATAATTGTGGAAGCGTTTTCGCAAATGTGATTTTTGAGGTGATAAAGGCGATCGCTAACTGCGGACATTTCATTTTGTAGTTGATAGGTAGTAACAATCGCTTGCTCTATAGCCCAAGCGCATTCTAAACGACGAAGTTGTCCTGCTGCACAAGTTTCTCCTAATAATTGAGGGTTTGTGTAGCTTGCTAATGCTTGATATAACATTCCTCGTACTGCATCGATTTCAGCGTTTCTGCGGCTGTCATCTTGTATTTGCATCGCAGAGCGAAACCGTTGCAAAGCTTGAGTAAATAAGCCATAAGCTTGTACCAAAACTACGCGATGTTGTTCAAATTTAATATCTTGAGCAACTTGTTCAATAACTTGTCTAATTTCTGCACCTTGATCTCTGAGGGCTTGTTTTAAGTCGATGAAACCGTTTTTGACTTCCAAGCGCATTTGTTTTACGTCTTCGCGAAGCTTCAATGTTTGCTGTAAATTAATCGCTGATAGTGCGATAGTTGCTACCGTTCCCACTCCTATTAATGCGGTGGTTGCTTGCAAAACTCCTACGCTTGTTTGTAACGCGGCTAATCCGGCTTTTACTACAGCAATTTGTCGATAGGTTTCTTGAAAACCCATATGGTTCTGAACCATACCCGCTCCTTGGGTTGCAATTCCTGCAACATTAGTTGCTTGGACGACACCTAAACCTTGCTGTACTATTTTTACACCCGTTTTTGCTGCATCGAACTTCTGTTGAGTTTCTGGAAGATTAATATGGCTATCAAGTGTATGTACTCCTTTGATTAAGAACTGAAGAGGCGTAATCAAAGGGGATAAAGGAGTATCTTCTAATTTTGCACCAATCGCACGAGCAACGAATTCATTAGTCTCCTTATCCCGTACTATTCCGATAGGTCCTTGTTTAGTTACAACTAACATAAATTTACCGGCATCAATTTTATCTTGAACGTCACGTGGAAACTCAAAATTCAACATATAATTTTTCTCTTCTTAAAAAATTCATCATTAATTTAAACCTAGCTGCTACTGATCGAAGCAAGTAACCGTATTTACACAGTACATAGATAAATTTTGCTTAAAACTGGGAATACTAAGTACGGAAAAGCTTAATCAAAGTTAGTTCTATGAATACATCAGTTGTCGGCAAAGAAGCAGTTGACTTACTCTCGCGCATTACAGAAAAAAATCTCAGTCACAGAGATGTAACGCCACCAATGATATTTCTCGCGAGCTTAGTCACAGTACTTTTGGGTGTAATATTTATCGATGGCAAAGTCGCAGAGGAAGAGAAAAAGATTTTACTTGCAACGCTATATCGTTTTAGTACTCCAGATAGTGAAGTGCGTAAATTAACGCATTTGATGATTAAAGGTGTTAAAGAAAATCAGCTATATAGAAAAAGCAACGATTTATTAACGTTAACAGCTTCACTAACGGAATCTCAACGGCTGTTATTGATTGGTTTCGGCTATGAAATGTCTGCTGCTGATGGGGAAATGGATTCCCGTGAGAAAAGTTATTTAGAGATGCTGAGCAAGCGTTTAAATATTAATTCTCAGCATTTAGCAGTTTTTGAAGCTGCATTTACTCATCAAGAAAATCTAGATTCAACAATTTTAGAAGAAGTACGGTTTCTACTCGAACCCGTGCGCTTTCAAGAATTAGATACTGTATTTGTCAAAGCAGCGCGGGATATGCTGGATATACTACCGGCTTTACCTGAAAAGAAATCAACTCAGAAACCTATTGCTATATCTTACGATGAATTAAAAAAGTTTCAAGAACATCGTTTGCAATTAGATAATATTTGCAATCAATTCTTTCAAATACTTCAAGACTGTCAAAAGCGTAATTTTATCTCTGAAACCTTTATAAATGAAGCAAAAGCAATATGGAGAAAAAATCAATCGGAGCGGTTTCGAGTTGCAGTAGTAGGTGAATTTAGTCAAGGTAAGTCAACTTTACTTAACGCTTTGTTAGGTGAAGAAATCCAGCCAGCACGAGAGATTCCCTGTAGTAGCACGGTAACGGTTTTAAAATATGGCAAGCAAAAGCGAGTGATTTGCGTTTATAAAGATGGTAGAGAAGAAGAAATTTCATTTGATGCTTACCAACAAAAAGCAAGTCTTTCTGAAGATGCAGCCATTGATTGCTTAAGCGACGAATTAGCTCAATCGGAAATTGAAGAAATTATTTTTGAACATCCAGACTTAGAGTTATGTAAAAGCGGTGTCGAAATTGTAGATTCTCCAGGATTAAACGAACATCCTCAACGAACCGCGATTACTCAAAAATTACTTAAAGATACCGATGCAGCAATTTTTCTGACTAACGCTTCACGTCCTTTAACACAAGGAGAACGTGATTTACTACACGAAATAAGAGTTTATCTCAACGGTGGTAAAGATGACAAACCAGCAGATAATTTATTTATCGCTTGCAATTTTATAGATTTAATTCGTACAGCAAAAGGTAAAGAACAAATTCAACAACGGATTACAAAGTTTGTTCAAGCTGATAATCCACTAATTGCCGGGGAAAATCGCATTCACTTTATTTCTGTTCAAGCCGCACTCGATGCAATTATCAATGGCTCGAAAGATGCATATTTGTCAGATTTTAACCATTTTGTTTCATCTATCGAAAACTTTTTAAGATTTGAACGCGGTGAATTGAAGCTGAAACGTTTAAATCTAATTCTCAATACATTTCATCAAAAATGCGATAAAGTTTTAAACCAAGCGCAGAATACTATCGAAGGTAAAATAAAAATTTCGGAAACCGATAAAAAAGAAATAATAGAACAAATTGGAGAAATTAGCGGACGCGATATCAAAATTTATACCCTTGCCAAAACCCTCAAAAAAGAGGCATCCGCAAAAGCAATTAAATGTCGCAAGGAATGGTATGAAACATTGCGCGATCGCATATCTACAAAAAGCAAGTCTTGGCACTCGGAACACAGCCCTGTTTGGAGCCAAAATCAATTGATTAAAGACTACACAAATCAATTTATTCGAGATTTATCATTAGAAATAGATGAATGGGGAACTAAAGTTCTTAAAGATGTGATTCTGCAAAAATATATTAAATTTTTCGATGCCAATATTAAGCATGAATTAGATGAAATTCAAGCAGATTTTAAAAATTTAGATATACAGGTTCATTCAGATTTTAGCTCCCAGATGCAATTATCTATTGATGGCATCAACGATGATTTTAAGGGATTTATGGGAATTGGCGGTGGAATCGGAATCGGTGGAGCTTTAGCTGCTGGTTTATTAGTATTTACAGGTGTTGGTTTTATCGCAGTTATTGTAGCCAGCGTTGCCGCAACAATTGCAGGCTCCTTCGGCTTAGGAATGCTCGATATGGATGGATTGCACGACAAAATTAAGATGAAAATATTAGAGGAAGGACTCAAAAAATTTGATGATTCTATAGACAAACTTGATAGCAAAATCAATCAAATTGTTAATAAAGTCTTTGATACTAAAGTTGAATCAGTTAATAAAATAATTGCTCAAGCTATTTCCCTTTACGAAAACCTTTTAGAGCAGCAAGAACACGTTTCCTCAGAAACTATAGAACAACGTCTTGCCGATAAAGCATGGATTTCTCAAAAGCGTGGCGAACTCGAACGGATACAGCAGGATATTAAATCGATTGTTGAGGTTTCTTAACCCAATCTACAAACGCTATTTAATAAAACAAAAAAAATGAGTAGAGAGTATCTAATTGCTGAAATTAGTTACCCATCTACTCAAAATAAAACTGACAATTTG
Source organism: Calothrix sp. CCY 0018 (assembly GCF_963920925.1). Classification (NCBI taxonomy): domain Bacteria; kingdom Bacillati; phylum Cyanobacteriota; class Cyanophyceae; order Nostocales; family Calotrichaceae; genus Calothrix; species Calothrix sp. CCY 0018. The sequence goes on from NZ_CAWUDI010000026.1 coordinate 96,403, forward strand.
CAATCTCTTGATGTTGGGAATAAAAAAAGGAAAATTACTTAGATTCTCTTCCATAAATAATACATATTATAGCAAATGTACTGAAAAAAATGTAGGTTGGGTTAGACGCAGGAATAATTATGGTTGATGAAGGATTTGATATGCGTCGTAACCCAACATTTTCATTTCGGTGCAGACTATGTTGGGTTGTGCCGTTCAGCTTTGCTGCGGCTCAGGCACACCTGCGGTGTTCACGTTCACGAAGTATGCCCGAAGGGCTTAGTGTAAGCGAAGCGCTACGTTCCTCAACCCAACCTACAAGCTAACAGGACATCATATTTCGGAATCCGGAGGCGCTTAAGCGCTACTACGAACTATCAATTACCAATCGGTGGCGCAAGTGCTGCACGAGGAGTTCCACCACCACCAATACTATTAGGACTATTATTATCGACAATATATAATGCCTCAAACAGCTTCATAAAATCGTCGTAAAATTTTCCGCTTTCACTCTGGAATTTATACCCATATTTATGACGAAATTCATCGGTAACTCCTTTCTCTACTGCAAAATAGTGAGCATCTCCGGCTGAGTCATCTACGACGTAAGCACCATAATCTTGCAAGGCATCAAATAGCTTTTTAGCTGCTGGAGTTTGTAAATTCAAACTTTCCTTTGTAATTCCTGGCCCAATTGCTAGCAATGAACCCTGTACTAAAGCATGATTGCTACCACCGTAATTTTCTGCTGCATAATCATCAGCACGATCTGCTGGCCAGCGATATCCGGGTATTTTCTTATCGTAAAATAGATATTTATCTGCCCAAATCACAACTTTCAAAGCATGACGAATCGGTTTATCGTTGGTAAGTTCGCCTTTACGAATTGAACCGCCAATTGAAGACAACCCCGAACCAAAGTGTGCCCCTCCTATTCCTTCTCCATAGATATCTACGTTTTCATGTCGCCAACCGTATACCGGACTTTGTTCGTCACAACGAGCTAAAGGTGAAAGCTGTACTAATGTTCTACCATCCGGCATCAAGAAGGCAGAAGCATTATTTGGTGTACGGAATGGTTTTTTTGTCGCGTCTGGAATAATCAAATTATCGGGAATAGGTATGTCAATATCCATATATTTTTTACCCGTACAGCGCCCTTCTCCCCAAGCACCGGGAGCATAAACCGAACGGTGTGGATACTTATCTTTTAACCAGAAAAAATATTCTTCGTCTGCGGTTGCATATTTGGATTTACCAATATTTGCCTTGACGTAAACTGCATCGGAACCTATCGGCATATTCCAAATTGATGTAGATAAAAAGGGCTGCAAAAACTTGTCTCTAGTGGGGGTTTTACCAAAACTACTCTGACAGCCCCATCCAACAGCCATAATTACGCCAATTAAGAAAACAACCAAAATACGCAGCCATGCCGTACTTGTAAAAAATGAAAGGTTTTTCATTCTATTCAAACAATCGCATCAATTTACATTTTCAGGAAAAATAGTCAAGAAATAATAAAGCATTTACTTAACTAACGGCCATTATAATTAAGTGCCACATTTAAAACTTTATATAGCAATCTTTAGCTTCACTTGCCTATCATTCCTTGATTTTTTATAAAAAAAAATTTAGAAAAATTATAGATTATATGTATTTATTTACTTTGCGCTCTTAGCTATGAAAAAGCATAATTCGCTGAGGAAGATGTTTTGGTTGAGCCTATAAATCAATCTTGTTCATTTACAATACCTTTGGATTGTACCAAGAGGCGCAAAGCTCTCAAACAGGCTCTGTAACTGTGTAATCCCGTTCGCTTCGACTTCTAGCTAAAACCGTTGCAATCTCAATGCAAAATAATCCTGTCTCAATCTAATTGCCAGCTAATTACCAGAAGATTATTAACCGAAATCATTTTGTGGTATTTACTGAAGTTTAGTTGATAATTATTGATTGCAAAGTAACAAAAATGACTCGTAATTTACTCTGGTTGCTTATCCTAATCGTCCCTCTATATTACAGCTTGAGATAAATAGAATTATGGCGATCGCCTAACTCTAACAGCGGGTAAATAAGTACTTTCATACATATAGGCTTGCGAGTTTCCAACATTTTGATTACTCAGCTAAGTATTTATACTTTTATATAGTAATATAAAATAATAAGAGATAAAAAGTAACTTTTAATAAACTTTGGCTAAAAAGTGCAAAGTTGGACGGGAAAACATCATTATATTGTTTGTTTAACTAATGGGTGCCCATAACCGCTTTTTTTTTTTGAAGATTGAGTTTGATTGCAATTTTTATAGGTAAAGAGGTACAAAAGGGAAGTGAATTCACAAACCCTCACACAAAACAGTCGTAAGTACGACGCACGTCAAATAGCGCGATACCATCGCCTACGTCCTTGGCTAGCTTGGGGACGTGCAATTACAATTGTCTGGAATTTCGTCTGGTTTATTCTGGGTCTAAAGTGGGATGATTGGCAGGGAGTAGCCGAACGCAACAAGTTGAGACGAGCGGTTCATTTACGAAAACTTCTGGTGCGTTTGGGGCCAGCATTTATTAAAGTTGGTCAAGCTTTATCAACGAGACCGGATTTAATTCGCAAAGATTTTCTTGAGGAACTGATCAAATTACAGGATCAATTGCCACCGTTTGACAATGCTCTTGCTTTGAGACAAATTCAAAGCGAGTTAGGTCATCCAATTAAAGAAATATTTAGCGAACTTTCCCCCGCTCCGGTTGCTGCTGCAAGTTTGGGACAAGTTTATCGGGGTCGTTTGCACACGGGTGAAGAAGTTGCCGTAAAAGTACAGCGACCAAATTTACGTCCGATTCTTTCGCTTGACTTATATTTAATGCGTTGGGCTGCGGGTTGGTTAGCTCCTTGGTTGCCTTTGAATTTGGGACACGACTTGACATTAATAGTAGATGAGTTTGGTACCAAATTATTTGAGGAAATTGACTATCTAAATGAAGGTCGTAACGCTGAAAGATTCGCTACTAACTTTCGCAACGACCCCCAGGTCAAGGTTCCGGCGATTTACTGGCGCTACACTACAACTCGCGTTTTAACTTTAGAATGGCTCAACGGATTTAAGCTCACCGATACCGAAAGTATTATTGCAGCAGGTTTAGATCCGCAAGCAGTGATTGAAATTGGGGTAACTACAGGTTTACAGCAGTTGTTGGAACATGGTTTCTTTCACGCAGATCCCCATCCCGGTAACTTGTTCGCCATGCCAGATGGTAGGATGGGCTACATCGACTTCGGTATGATGGATCAGCTTGATGAAACTACCAAGGAAACCCTTGTAGATGCGATTGTTCATCTAATAAACAAGGATTATACCGACTTAGCTGGCGATTACGTAAAGCTGGGTTTTCTGACGACCGATACAGATATTCGTCCGATTGTACCGGCTTTAGAAGCATTACTTGGAGATGCAATTAATCGTAACGTCGGCGACTTCAACTTCAAGACAATAACCGATGAGTTTTCCAAACTCATGTACGAATATCCTTTCCGAGTCCCTGCCAAATTTGCTTTAATTATTCGTTCCTTGGTGACTCAAGAAGGTATTGCCCTATCGTTAAACCCCAACTTCAAAATTCTAGAAGTCGCATATCCTTATGTAGCGCGGCGATTGCTAACGGGTGAATCCGCGCAATTGCGACGAAGATTGATTAACGTGCTGTTTAAAGATGGTACATTCCAATGGGAACGATTGGAAAACATGATTGCGATCGCGCGTACCGATAACAGTTTTGATTTGTTACCGACAGCACAAATGGGTTTGCAGTATTTACTGAGTGACGAAGGTCAGTTTCTTCAGCAGCAGTTAGTACTCGCACTAACTGAAGATGACCGCTTACACGCTGAAGAAGTGCAGCGCTTATGGAATATGGTCAAAGACGATTTAAACCCATCTCGCTTATTAGGTGCGGCTTTTGGAGTTTTGACTCAGTTTTCCAGAGAAAGAGTTGCAGCAATATTACCTCCTTTGGGCACCTCAAATTCGGTGAAAAACAATTATTCATGACCTCTCGCCATGAACGCGGAGCGTTTTCTCGTAGAGTACCTCTCTCCTAAAAGGAAAGAGGCTTTTAATTTTTCTCCGATCCCCCTTCTCTTGTAGGGAAGGGGTTAGGGGTTGGGTTTACGAAATTTCAAGTTAAATGCAATACTTATTAAATAACCTCTGAGAAAGCAGCATATAAATTAGGAGTTTTCATGTATTATTATCCTTCCGATCCCCCATACTTAATCTTAATTTTGGGATTTTTTATCGCCGTAACTTCCGGTGCTGCATTAGGCGGAACTTTAAAAGTAATTTCAAAAACATGGCGCAAAAAAGGTGCTGAAACTTCTGCTCCTCGTTTCTCCAATAAACAGTTAGTCGTACCATTTATCGGTATTACAATTGGTACTGGTTTATTTCTTTGTTCGGGTTTAGCGATATTTGGTTTTCCAAATTGGCTAGCTTGTGCGGTTGGTATACCAGTTACTCTTTTAACTTGCATTTTAACTGCTTTTCAACTAGGAAGTATGATGACTTATGCTGAAAGCCGAGGATTTAAATCTTTGGATTTAGATTCTTTTAGTTAAAAGTAATAAATTTAAACTTAATTTTTCGCCGTTTGTAAGTTGTTTTTTAGAAAGCAATTTATGAACGGCGAATATTTTTTTAGGGTGAAAGGAGATAAAAACCGGAGAGACGCGGAGTACGCAGAGAATGATAAGAGAGGTTTGTAGTTGTGCTTCAGCGCCTCTTATCGGAAGCGCTGAAGCGCAACTACGAACCTTACTACTTCAAGGAACGCAAAAAAGTTTTAGCTTCATTCATAGTTTTTTGCCAAGAAGTTGGTTTAGGCTTTTCTGGAAATACTGGTGGTGGTAATTGTGGGTTCAAGTTGCGATAATGTTCCCAAATTTCCCAGTAAGGACAACCTGGTTCGATACGAATGCCTGCCCAATGTAAATACTGTAAAGTTTGGTTGACTGTTGGGTCTACTAATTTATGTCCTTCATGTAAGAAGTGAGATGTTCCTCCCCAGTTCCCCGGTGCTTTTCCTTCTCTATTAACTATGTTGAAACGGTTGGGAATCCGTTTGAGCAACATATAATTAATAATTGGTTGATCCGATGTTTTTTCCGAGAAATCAAAGTATTCTGGATGTTGGGCACATTCTGCGAAAGTTTCGTATAAATCCTGTTCGGATATCAGGTTTTTCTTGGAACCCCAAAAGCCACCGTTGAATATGTCTTTGACTTCGCTTTCGGTAAATACTTTTTCTTCTAATACTGTGGAACTAAATACGTTTCTTATTCCACCCAAATGTTGGTAATCGCAGCAAATAAAGTCGGTATTTTGTAAGTAGTTGAGATTGTCAATGATTTTTTCAAAGACGACAATATCCGTATCTATATACAAAAACTCATCGAAGGGACCAAACCAACAAGCTTGTTTACGAAATTGATTCGGACGAGCAAAGAATTTACCACCAAATGTTTCGTATAATTTGTTAGACAAACGGTCTATAAATTCTAAATCTTGGTAAACTTCTACTCCATAATATTTATCGAGAGTAGCAGCAATTTTGTGATAATTATCATCATAGGGAATCATCACAATGGGGGTTTCGTTATCGTGGAGACGAATGCTATTTAGTAAAGCAATAGCGTGATCTGTCACCTTATCATTCGCAATTATATAAATTCCTTTAGTCATGGGTTATGCTCCAGCTTTTATGCCTAATTTTTTTAAAACTCGCGTGCTTAAACTTGGTGGTGCGTTGTAAGCTTTTGGTTTGGTGGTGAATTTTGGTCGCTTATCTGGTTCGTGTAGGTAGCGGTAATGCAAGAAGGTTTCGCGGTAAGGAAAATCAATATTTTCTCCATTACAAACCTGCTCGAAGAATTTAGAAGATAAGCCGATATAGTGCAAATAAGTTAAGCAATTATCTTTGTCATATACCAAATTATCCCGTTCTTCAAAATGGGGTGATGTAACGCAACACCCGGTGATTTCGCTTTGTGGTAAATTATGAGCAAAATTATAGCTAGAAACTTCCGACCGCATTACCATGTAGTTAAGAATGGTTTGGTCGGGAGCATTTTTGTATAAGATTTCTGCTTCTCCGGCTTGCAATTGCGATAATAGATAATTGCGTTTTTCTACGTCAAATAAATGTTTTTTTGTACCGTAAAAACCAGAACAAAATATTTCATTATCAAGGCGAGATTGCGGAAAAATATCTCTTAGTTTATCTGAATTTACATCGTATACGTGACTTAAGTCTTTATGCTGAAAATCATAAACAACAAAGTCATTACGATTTAGCTGCTCGAATATGTAATCTAATGAATTAATTATCAGAACATCGGCATCTATATATATGAATTTGTCGTAAGCACCTTCAAAACCGGCAAATCGATGATGCGTTCCACCACGATACAATCCGGACACTCCCTTTGCTTGCCATTCTTTAAAAGCATCAGGATGTGCTTGCCAAACTTCTGTAGAAAAGTCTTGCCAAAGTTTAATTGCGTCAGTATCAGGAAATATTTCAACGTTGCTTCTATGTTTTACTTCCTCTCGGACTTTTTCTAATTGGTCATTATAAGGAATAATAGAAACAGGATATTTACCGGCATTTACTTCAATTGAATTGAGTAAAGCTACTAATTGGTCGTATACTACATCGTTTGCAAGAATGTAGAGTCCTTCAGTCATTTAAACCTCCATAAACTCTGAAAATAATGTGAATAATTATCAAAAATTCTTGACATAATCTGAAAGCCACGAGATTAAATTTAGTTTATGTAAAATAATTTGTCTGGCTTCGGCGATCGCCTCTTTAGCTTCATACCAAGCATCTGGTGTGGATGTAACTTCTTTGATATACTCAAATCCTTTTTCATCCATGCTTGGTAATCTTAAAAAGCTTCCGGGAGGTAATAATTTATCGGCAGCAGGGCCACCATAATATATAGGTAAACACCAAGCGAGTAGAGCATCCCAAAGTTTTTCGCTGACGTACCAATCATTATCGGCGTAGTTCTCAATTGATAAGTTGTAATAGTAAGGTGCCATGCCATACCATTTATTACTAAGTTGTCCGTTTCCTGCTGACCAATCTGGTAAACCACGTCCGTATAAATCAAATTCTAATTCTTGATCTTGCAGCATTTTTAAAAATGCTAAACGCTTGCGATGATTTTCGGTGCGATTAATCCCAGATGTGATCCAACTTAAAGGTCTATCTTTCACTGGTGGCGGCATTTCATTTAACTCGCTGTAGGAATTAGATAAATACCAAATTGCGGGCATATAATCGGGATTGGGTGCGAAATCGTCGGGGCCTGAAACGTAACTACAGTAATTTTGAGCTAGTTTATAAGACTTTTTATTAGTTTCAACAACTTCTTCTAAAGGAGGTTCGCGCAACAGATAAATTACCTTTTCTTTAGGCATTCCGCGCAGTTTTTCTTTAAAAGTTTGCTGTGCCTGCTGATATTGTGCTTGCGGCTGTTTATTTTTCCAAAACAATAAATGCTTGTGTGGTGGTGTAGGAAAACTCGTGTAATTGTACATCAACAAAAAATCTGGTTTTGGATGCGTTGAAATCAGTTGAATATTATCCCAAACACCAAAATGTTCCGGAGTTTGTTGCCACAGCCAATCGCTTCTGTTATCTAAAGCGCCATAGCTGCTCATCATACCAATTTTGATTTTGTTTGTTTTCATATATTTGAATTAGGGAACGGGGAATAGGGAACAGAGGAGGAGAGGGGGAAGAGGGGGAAGACAAGGGGACAAGGAGAAATTACTCTTAACTCCTAACTCCTAACTCCTAACTGGTAGTAAAGATTCATCGACGTAGCTGAGAATTTTTTCGGCTCGCTTTTCCCAGGAAAATTGTTTGACGAAATCAATGCTATCGGAATAACCATTGATTTTTCGGGGATGGGTTTCTAAAACTTTGGCTACCGATGCGGTAAATTCTGCTGCGCTATCGGGATTGCACCAAGCGTCTATCGCCTTGGTGTTTTCAAATTCGGTTAGGGAAGGAATTCTTGTGGCTACGATGGGTGTTCCGGAAGCAAAATAATCAAATAGCTTCAAGGGGGAAGTAAAGGTTGCAGCTTTTCCGGAGCAGTGGGGATGAGCTAAAATATCGGCTGCTTGCAATAATGATGCTAATTCTTGTTGTAAGATAAAGCCGAGAAAGGTAATATTATCAACTTGCTTTTCTTGGGCTAGTTGCTGATAGTGGATTACCTCTTCTTCCTTGCCTCCCGCACATACAAATTGCACGTAAGGTAGCTGCTTCGCTACATCAATTAAGACGTTAATTCCTTTAAAATGTTTTAATGCACCAGCATAAACTACTAATTTTTCTCTGCCATTTTTTAGTAGTTTCTTACGCCATTCCGCTGCTGCTTCTGGATGTCTTTCCATAAATAGGCGATTATAACCGTTGTGCAACTTAACAACTTTTTCCGGCGGCATTCCATTAGCAATCATGCTTTCTCTTACCGTATCTCCTACGGTTACGGCAATTTGAAATAGTGGATTTTTGACTATTTCTTGTGCAAACGGTTTATCTTCGTGGTGGTGGTGTTCGTAAATTGCCGGTACGCCATTTTTTACCGCAGCTTCGATAAAATTCCAGTCGCGACTGTGAACTATTTGAGTAGTAGGAAGAATATGGAAGCGAAAATAATATTTTGAAGCAATAGTATTAGAATTAGTAAATTTAGTTTTAATATAATCTATCGGGAAAGGCATTGGTAAAGGAGAAACTTTTAGCTTTTCCTGAAGATTGTAATATCTAACAAGTTTTTCAGGTATTTGTCTTGGTTGGAAAGGACGAATTAAATTAACCGGGTTTAAAGCCTCTCTTCCTTTTTCAGGATATATCAATACTGTGGAGTAACCTAAATTCGCAACCGCATTAGCTGCATTTGTAGATTGAACTAAATGAGCTTCCGGTAATGGTAATTCTTCTTTTATAAAGTAGATATAGTGTTTTGGTTTAGTGGTTTTCATAGGGAGTAGGGAGTAGGGAGTAGGCAGTAGGCAGTAGTTAGGAGTAAGTAAGTCGGCAACCTACCTACGCCCGTTATTTCAATTTTTTAATCAGGCCGTTAATCATTCTACTTTCTTCATGGAGCCAAGAAATAATTAATTCTATCTCTTTTTTATTAGTTAATCCTACCCGTTGAGATAAAATAAGATGTGTTTCTAATTCATTGATTGAACCTTGGGCGATATTAATAAATCTAATATAATCACCTGTGCTTCTTCTTCCATATCCTTCTGCGATATTAGCTGGAATAGAAACCGCAGACCTTCTTATTTGTTGCACCATGCTATATAATTCGTCTCGGGGAAATAGTTTGGTTAAGAAATAGCATTTTTCAGCTATATCCATACCTTTTTGCCAAATTTTTAAGTCTTTAAAATTAATTATTTCCGACATTCAAAATTCTCTTCTTAACTACATCTAAGTAGGTTGGCGTTGAAAATTGTCATCATGATTAGGGAGTAGGCAGCTTTGTTGTAGGAATAAGGAAATGACGCTTATTTAGATTTTGTTATATAGCTGTAGAAGGTTTCTGCCGACTTACTTACTCCCTACTCCCCACTCCCTTTCAATCTTTCAACTTATCCTCAAACTGCTTTAACTGATTTAATAAATTTAAAGCTGATTGATAAGCCGTAGAAATTATTTCATCTTGTGATTGATTGCTATCTTCTTTTTCATTAATTAGCGAACCCAACGAATTAAGTATTGATTCAGTATTATTTCTGAAATCATTAGTTATCTCTTTTAATGTCTGTTCTTGAGTAACTTCACTACGATTTACCCCTACAGTGGTAACTAGCTGCCAGTTTTTCTGTAAGCTAGAAACATCTTCAAAAACATCGACAAAGCTAAGTATTTTCCAAGCTGATTTGTAAGATTCTTCTAATAATTCTTGCTTTTCTTTTGCATTTTCGGCTGAATTTTCTAGCAATAACAGCAGAAAACCAATTGTAGAATTTAACCGGGTTCGCATTTCATAAGATACCCGCACCAAACTTTGCGTTGCTCCATTTTCTGTTTCCCCTTCGGAGCCAAACTGCATTGAATAAAGTCGTTTATAATAACCGTCTTTCTGCAACAGTTCATTATGAGTTCCGACTTCCATGACGCTGCCTCGATCTAAAACCGCGATTTGATCGGCTTTTTGCACGGTGGAAAGACGGTGCGCGATTACTAAAGTAGTGCGATCGCGACTCAAATCATCGATGGCTTCTTGTACTAATCTTTCGGAAACGGTATCTAATGCGCTGGTTGCTTCATCAAGAATCAGTATTTCCGGGTTTTGTACCAAGGCTCTGGCTATGGCTAATCTTTGCCTTTGCCCTCCAGACAACATGACTCCGCGATCGCCAATTACTGTGTCGAATCCTTGAGGTAATTTGGTGATAAATTCGTAAGCATTGGCGCGTTTGGCTGCGGAAATAACTTCTTCATCGCTAATTTCAAATTCTCCGTAGGCAATGTTATTTCTTACGGAATCGTTAAAAAGAAAGGTGTCTTGAGAGACGATTCCCATTGATTTTCGCAGCGACTGTATACTAAATTCTCGTAAATCGGTATTATCAATAGTAATACTACCGGAATTTGGGTCGTAAAATCTTGGTAAAAGATCCGCTAAGGTGGATTTACCCGCACCGGAGCCTCCTACTAAAGCCAAGGTAGTACCACGAGGCAAATATAAATCTACGTCTTTAAGTATTAGTTTGTCGTGCCCTGGGTAATTAAAAGAAATAGAATTGAAATGTATTCCTTTTTCTAGCTTGCTAAAACTGAGATCGCCGTTGCCCATAAACGGTTTATCTGTTGTGTCTAAAAACTCTGTAACAATACTGATGCTAGGACTAATATTAGCAAGGTTACTGCGTAATGTATTTAATTGAGACATTAACGGCAGTACTCTTAATAAAATCAACAAGTAGGTCAGTAGTACTGCTGAAACGGTAGAAAGTTGGGCACTAAAAATAACGCGGCTTAAAAAGACAATTCCTAATAAAGCTGAAATACCCATTACTTCACTAATCGGTGCAATAGCTTCAGAGTTTAGCTGAGATCTAAAATCCGCCTCTTCTCGTTCTTTAATCAGCTTGGTGATTCTTTTAATTTCTTTATTTTCATTACCAGTGGATTTAACTAAACGTATTCCATTCAAAGTTTCTAGCATGGCGATAGAATATCCTTTCGATATTTCGCTTAACTGCTTACCAAACTTTTTGGAACGAATAATCGCATACTGATTTACTATGACTACTAAAGATAATAATACCGTCGCCGCAATGGTTAATTGCCAAGAAATTGAGATTAAAATTGCAGCAAAAACTAAGATTGTAATTGCCAAAGTCACTAGATTTATAAGCAGGCGCACGGCATTAGCAGCACGGCTAGTTTCTCCACCAAGCCGGTTGATTAAGTCACCAACTTTCATCTTGGAGTAATAATCAATATCAATTTCTAGTAATAGCTGTATTCCTGCCTCACGGATATCTGTAGTTATCCGGCGCGTCAAACTACTAGATGTTAATGCACTGGCATAATTTGCTAAATTTTTTAAAATAATTGTTAATAGAATTGTCCCTGCCATTAGCGCCAGTCGATAATCTTCTGAAAGATTATCAAACGGATTCAAAATCGCTTTAATAATTGGAGGCGCACCAGTTAAATTTACTTCTTGTCCGACAATCTTTAAAATTACTGGGACAATTAGTGTGGTACCAACTCCATTAAATAAAGCTCCCGAAAATCCTAAAATTATTGTGAGGATAATCCAGCCAGGATAAGGTTTAGCAAATCTAACAAGTAGCTTATTTGTAGACATGGAGCAATAGAATAAGAAGTTATTTATTACGTGTGATTTGTTGCCAACCTTGATAATTATAGACTCGAAATTAGCTGAGATAGTGTAGATGCCATAGTTTCTAAACTATATTTTTCTACACACTTTTCTCTTGCCCGCTGACCTTTTTGAGAAGCTTGTTCTAAATTATTAAATATTAGTTCAATTTGCTCGGCAATTTGGTCGGGAGAATTTGGGTCTACTAAATAACCAGTATCGCCTAAAATATCGGGAATATCACCTACGCGAGTCGATAATACAGGTTTAGCCATTGCCATTCCATCTGATAGCTTCAGCGGAAACTGAGCGTGAGCTGTTAAAGTATCTCGTTGCGGAACAACCACGACGTGAGCCGCTGCTACAATTTCAGGCATTGACTCAACCGGGGACTTTGGCAGCTTGATAATCCAACGTCCCCACTTTTCAATTAGGCGATCGTCATAATCATCGTATGGACTTCCGCCCACAATCACAAGCCTTAAATCCGGCTGATTCAACTTGTCCAACGCCATTAAAACGTCTTCAACACCTTTATGGGGTCGTGGTGCCCCAGGAAACATCAAAACTCGGTATCCTTCTAAGCCGTAACGTTTTCTACTAGCCTCCGCGTCATACTTATGAGGTGAAAACATTTCGGTATCTTTACCATTTGGTACGTAAACACCTCCAAAGCGTTGTTGCAGAAATTGAGTATCTATAGTTACGGCATCTGCATTTGGCACTAACCTTTCTATCCACTGAAGATACAGCGGATGATCGGGAAATTTTAATGCTCCATTCTCCTTAAAAATATCTCGGTAAAATTGCTTAGGACTAGGACGATACTTCCATTCATCACCACCGTACCAACTAAGTTCCCAGTCATCCATATCCAAAATTAAAGGACGACGACGGCGACCAAGTTTCGTCAATAAAGACACACCAAAACTCGTAGGCTTGGGTTTTACGGCATAAATAATATCGCCATCTAGCTTTTGCAAAAGTTGGCGAGTTGAGCTAAAAAACTGGGGATAATCTGTACCTGGAACCGAAATAATTGATATTCTTGAGGGGGGTAAAGCATACAATTCCTTACCGAATAAAAACCCTACAACCTCAACATCATAATCAATTTTTTTTAATACTTGTGCCAGTAAAAAAGCCCGAACGCTTCCGCCTCCGGCTAAATCGCTAACTACTAATGAAACTTTTTTTTTCATTATATTTTACTGTTTTTTACGTATGCTATAAGATTACTATTTGAATGTAGGAAAAACACGAGCGTACATTCTCTGTTCCCTATTCTCTTGCCCCAACAGTCTTTACTTTACTACCAAATAACTGATTAAAATTTGAGATAATTTTTTGAGATCGCGGTCCTCTGGCTTTCTCATAAATTAAGAAGCTAGGAGTGATTAATCTGAGTAAATATAATAATTTGATGACGGCTACATGGTGAATCTTAATTCTTTTATTCAATAACTCAAAAGGAGGAAAAATCATTTTAACGAGTCGAGAAAAATTCTGATGCTCTTTGTCCCTAATTGCTTCTTTGAGAAGAAAATCGATTCCAACTTGACATAAAGGAATCAAATTCTTATGCTTTAAAATCACCGTCTCATAGAACAGAATATAATAACCTTTCATGTAAGACCAGTTATTAGTTCTATTAGACTGATGTTTCGTATAATATGCTCCCACAATTGGGGTATATACAAAATTTACACCAAGTACGAGCAAGTCTACTGTAAAATCTCTATCTTGGAGAGCTTTAAGCTTTTCATCAAACATTTTCTTTTCCAAAACACTTCTATGCATCAGCAAACATTGCTGAAGTAAAGGAAACGATGAATTAGCTAAAAAGTCTGGAATAAGCAAACGTTTAGTTAATTGTTCTGAGCTTAAAGAACCAATAATATTTTCCTGTCTATCAGTAATGTTTTGCTCTTTATCTATAAATACGCGCTCATAATCTGCATAAAAAGCAGTATTCTCATTATCTTTTTGAGAAGAATAACTTAACTGAAATCTAATTTTATCTTCGTGAATCCAGTCATCTCCATCTAAAAACTGAATCCATTCACCTTGTGCTTTTTTAAAGCCAAAATTCCGCGATGAGGATACCCCACCATTTTCTTTATAATAATAACTAACTCGTGAATCTAAATTTTTTAACTGCTCGGCTATCTTTTGGGTGTCATCGGTAGAGCCATCATCGACAATGATGCATTCTAAGTCTGTAAATGTTTGTGTAAGTACGCTTTTTACCGAGCGTTCTAGAAAACCTGCTTGATTAAAGCAGGTAACAACGATTGAAACAACTGGAGTCATTGGTTAAATTTTACGATTAAGAATATTCCGATTGCTACTAAGTAGAAAGCCGGAACTTGTTTATTATAGTTAGGTAATTGTCGATGCACCACAAAACGTTGGGGTTATTGCCTTCGGGTTATTTGCTGGCAATAGTCGGTTCTTTGATTGAGATATTGGCACGCTCTAAATAAAACTTGAGTAGCGCCGTATATATGCGATCGATTGATGGCATCTGATATGGTTGTCTTGAACTCCAGATGACTGCAAAAGGATTAGGTTCCCAAACAACCATGTTTCCCTCTGCATCGTAGCTGTAATCAAAAGCCATGTAATCGAAACCCAGCGCTTTGCGTGCTTGCTGTAATTTTTCGTGGTTTGGATCTTCACCACTAAAATAAGCAATTTCTTCTGCCTTTTGTTTTTCAGCTAGTACCCGCTGATTATTGCGTACTTCCCAACCGTGAGAAAGCATCAACGGACCTGGAATACCCATATCGCCGATCGCAAAGTAGCGGTATTTACGATACAAACCTTCTTCGTCCTTAGTATCAATAAATTCTACTGCAATCGGAGCAATAAATTGATCGAAAGGAACGCTATCTAATTCATCGCGATTTTGGACTAAAAAGCTTTCACTACCATGCACCCAGTCTTCACGAATTAGGAAAGGTGTTGATAATCCTCCTAATGTTTTTTTGAAGTCTTCTACGTCGGTAATTTTTATTGTTTCTGCCGTGCGAATACCCACATCCCTAATCATTTTCGCCGCAACTGATTTGATTGAGCTTGAATGTGTATCTATGGGATTAATAATCGGAATATTACGCGATAAGCATTCAGATTCTAATAGTTTCGCTTCCTGATAAATATGAGGGAATCTTTCTTTTAAAGGGTCTTGTAACCAAGGTAAGAACAACGCATAGCGGTCCCAATTAGTAATCTTGCAACCTGGAAGATACTGAACTTCAAATAGATTCGCCGCTTCGGGAAAGTTTTGGCTCACCCAATAAAGAAAATAGTCATTGTATGTTGACTGATGGTCGCTTTGTCGAGCAATTAAAATCCGTTTTGGGTAACGAACATTGTTGATAAGTTGCTTAAGCGTCTGACGAACTTGATTATACATATAGCTTTATCTTTTATTAACTAAGAAAATTTAAGTCGATTTAATATTTAGTTTATATTATGACTTAAAGTTTTCGTATTTTCTCGGAGTTTGATAATTCAAAATTACCAACTTAACTTAACTTGAGTTTTGCAGCTTTTCCAGAGAAATATCACTGAAAAATTAATTCAGATGCCACATTTTTACGCAATAACTTATGTGCAAACACTGACAAAAAATCGTCAGTTTCGTGTTAAAAATTGAAACTTTTACAATTTTCTACTGAGTACTAGTTCTGACTTACTAATAACTGAACTTAGAAAGTATCAAATATCTTAACGGTAGAGCAAATATTGAAGATGTTTTAGTTCAGATGTAAAACGGAAAATTCAATTCATAGTCTAACTTTGCATTTGCAACTTATCCTAGAGCGAATTTACCGATCGTTCTAGAACAACTGAAAAGATTATATTCTTCATTAAGTATTATTACGGTTAGATTATTTGCTATATGGCTATAGCTAGATAAGCAAGAGGCTCTTTATGAAGGAGTTTAGAAGCGTAAATAAAGTTATCTTAATTACCTACATAAGATTACTGAATTTTGTTCGCAGAGCGTGAAAGGTATAAAAGGTTCAGTATATTTTCTGTTCACTAGCCACACGGTTTAATATATTTGTTCTTTGATTGAATATTCCAGTTAAATCACGCAAGTAATATTACGTGTGCTTTAAAGAAACTTTATATAACTTACGTAAGATTTACTAAATTTATATGCATTCTTTATAAATCTTCTGTTAGATATGGTTCATGTATTAATCTCTATTTAAGGAAAAACTCATATGACAGCTTTCGGTATATATACTCTTGCAAACGATATTGTATTCGACCAGTTAGTTGCACTTCTAAATAGTATTGAAGCTAACATTGGCTCCGATATTCCTGTATGTGTAATTCCTTTTGACAATCGTTTAAATAAAGTTAAGCAGGAAATCGGTTCGCGTGAAAACGTTACTTTATTTGAGGATACGTCTTCAATTGAACGTTGGGAAAACTTTGCTCTTCAATTTGCTAGCCTTCACCCAGAAGCACAACGTACCGATCGATTACATCCGCGATGGTACGCAGGAAAGCTGCATCGTAAGTTTGTCGCGTTTGATGGATCTTTTGAAAAGTTTGTCTTTTTCGACGCAGATAGTCTAGCTATGAAACCGATTGACGATATCCAAGAAAAATTACAGACTTACGACTTCGTTTTTGATGATTGGGAACATACCAAATCTCAAGATAAGGCAGCGTTAAATATTCCTTTAATTGAAGCAACTGGTATGTTTACACAAGCGGAAATACAGCCAAAACTACACTGTTCAAGCTTCTTCGGCTCAAAACGTGGAATCTTCAATATTGAAGAATTAAATATATTGCTCAAGCAGATGATTGAACAAAATGAAGCAGCTTGGGTTAACGCGACAGCTTGGTGGGATGATGCTTTCTTGTTTAACTACATGACTCTGAAATCCAATCGCTCGCAATTCAACTTTACACTCAGCCCCGATGGTAATGATAGAAGTGGTAACTGTGCTAATGCAGATCCATTCGTTGCGATCGACAATGTTTTATTTAATCAAGAGGGACTTAAACCTATTCACCGAATACATTATATGGGCTACCCATCAATTGACTTTACAAGATTGTCTAGAGGAGAAGACGTTGATATCCGCTTTAAAGATATCTTTTTGCACTATCGCTTTCTCAAACAACCTCATTTAAAACCATTGCTTCTGAAACCACCTACTTTTCAAGCTAAGGCAAATCGATCAATCAAAAAGTTAGTTAGTAAAATCGGTAAAATCGCAAGTTTAAAGGGAAAACTGACTACATCTTTCCCTAGTTAAGTAGAAATAAACTGTTCTCAGTTTATGTACGAGTGGCTATGAGTTGTAATAACCGAAAAGCTATACAAATCATTTTGCCCTATGGCGATAGCTTCGCTTGCTCATAAAGGCGATCGCCAATCCGTACAGTGACCTTTTTCTAAAAGTGATATTAAAATTCTTTCACCAGATATTATTGTTCTAAATTTAACATTGATTTCATGTTAATTATATCTACGACAGTTTTTACTGTGTTATTCTCTGTTCATAAGTCAGTATAAACACTAGCTTTTTAGAAAATTACAAAATTTTTTATTGATTTTAAATTTTCTAGAAACGATTAGTTCCGCAGGTTGCATTCTTTCCGCACGTGAATAAGGCTACAAATAAATATTTAATGGCGATAGAGGCTGTATAGCTGAACCCTTTTATATATTAGTTTTTAAGCTTGGGCACAAAAGCTACCAATAAAAGTCGTATATTATCGTTAGGCGTATACTTATTATGTCCAAAATGCTAATAAAAAAAAAGTTCGAGTGCTTTCTATTGACTTTATATTTTGGCATATTTGGTACGAGAAAAAATTACATTATTTTTATAATTTAATTTAATTTAATTTAATTTTTATCGCATAATAGTTTAGTTTTAATTAACCTATTAAACAGGTTTGATTAAAATTTGGCTAATAGGAACTAATAAGTTCAATTAAATAGATATATTGCAGCCTTTTTTAATGCATTTAAAGGTTGATTAATTTTAGTATCATTAGGCGTTATTGCCCTAAAAGATACTGAAAATATAGCTTGAGTTGGAACAATTACTGTAGGGTGCCAGCAACGCAGAGCCTTGTTAGCAGTTTACTTGACTGAAAATGAGGAAAAGAATCGAAAAAAGTTAGAATTCCTATTTGATTTTTTGTATAGCCTGCGTTTGAATTTTTTTTTAATTCCACTTTCATCCCTGTTTACGGTTTCTGATTTATTTCATAACTTTAAATTACGTTATATCCAGATAAACCTGGTTTATTCGAGCCTATCGATAATAGTGCAAACGTTAGATTTATCGAACTTTGATATGGGCTAATAGAAAATTCTTTATAGTCCAAAGTTCTAATTTTTTAGTGTGAATTAATACAAAAAAATTCAACATAATCGTTGAAGAAAATCGGATGCTTCTAAGTCAGATTGAAGCAAATAAAGAACTATTTATGAATTAATTAGAGGATAAAATGGCAGATACTACAAACAACAATAACACTGCAAAAGCTTCATTTATAATTAACCCTGGCGGCGATAGCATCAATAGCAGCACTTATGCTAGTGGAAGTTTTGTTATTACTAATAATTCCACCAACGGTGAAAAGATTAAGAAAGTTACTCTTGATTTAAGTACTAGTATTTTTCCAGATTTAGTATTCGATCCTGATGGTATTGCTGGGGACCCGGTTGGTAAAAAATTTACTCCCGATCGCCAAGGAGGAACCGGATTTGTTAGTAGTAATTTTATTAAACCTCATGATGATGGTTATGATGCAGTAGAAATATATTTCAATGATTTCGATCCTGGTGAAACATTTACTTTCTCTGCTGATGTAGATCCCACAAGCGTCAGGGGTTTACCTCAACCAGGCCCCAAAGATTCTGGAAGTGTATCGGGATTGGAATTAATCGGATCGGAAGTAACAGTAGATTTCGATAATAATGCCACATATACCGGACAAACCTACAGAATCCCCGGTAGTTTGGATGGCTCGAAAGCTGTAATTAAATCTACTTTACCTCCCAAACTGGCAATCGAAGTTTTGGGGTTATCTCCTTTACCTGCGGTAATTTCAGAACTTAATCAAACTGTGAGAATTTCTGGTACACCAGGTGTTGAGGTTGCATTATTAGCAGTTGAAGGTGGTTTATTTCTTGATGATTATAGTGGGTTTGATATCGATCCATTTGAAGCCAATTCAGCTATTAAAGTTGAAGAAAAGTTTGCAGCCATAGGTTCTCAGGGCTATGTAGATATCCCCATCACCTTGAAAGATTCACTGAATGATTCTAAAAATAATGGAGGAATAAATCATTTAGTTGCTGTAGCTAAAGATTCAGATGGTGCTACAGGTTTGCTTTCTGATGTAAAGATTATAGATATTCAATCTGCTTCAACACCAGAGCCGAATCCAACACCAGAACCAAACCCAACACCAGAACCAAATCCAATCCCAGAACCAAACCCAACCCCAGAGCCAAACCCAACATCAAACACTATTCGTATCAATGCTGGTGGTAATGCTTATACAGATATAAACGGTAATTTATGGAGTGCTGACCAGTATTTTACTGGAGGTAAAACATATTCTAGTAAAGCTGATATATCTAATACCGAAGACGATAAGCTATACCAAACCGAACGCTGGACAAAAGATTTATCCTACGTTATCCCAGTTACAAATGGCGACTATAAGATAAATATTAAATTTGCAGAACTTTATTGGGATGGTGCAAATAAAAGGAATTTTGATTTATCTGTTGAAGGACAAAACGTTATTGATGACCTTGATATTTTTACAGAAGCAGGAGGCAAAAATACAGCTTTAGATAAATCTTTTGATGTTACCGTCAGCGATGGAACCTTAAATTTAGATTTTCTAAGTAATTCCGATAATGCAAAGTTAGCAGCAATCGAAATTATTGGCGCTTCTACACCGAATCCAAATCCAACTCCGACTCCAACACCAAATCCAACACCAGATCCAACACCAGACCCCGATCCAACACCAGATCCGACACCAGATCCAACACCAGATCCGACACCAGATCCAACACCAACAAACATTATTCGCATTAACGCTGGTGGAAATGCTTATACAGATGTAAACGGTAATTTATGGAGTGCTGACCAGTATTTTACCGGAGGTAAAACATATTCTAGCAAAAGTGATATAACCAATACGCAAGACGATAAGCTGTATCAAACAGAACGCTGGACAAACAACTTATCTTACGTAGTTCCGGTTACAAATGGTGACTACAAAGTAAATGTTAAGTTTGCAGAAATTTACTGGGATGAAGCAGGTAAAAGAAGTTTTGACTTATCTGCTGAAGGTCAATTAGTTATTGATGACCTTGATATCTTCGCAGAAGCAGGAGGTAAAAACCTTGCTTTAAACAAATCTTTTGATGTTACCGTCAGCGATGGAACCTTAAATTTAGATTTTCTGAGTAATTCCGATAATGCGAAGTTAGCAGCAATTGAAATTATTGGTGGTTCAGCACCAATTACACCACCAAGCCCACCAACAAATCCCAACACAGGTACTATTCGCATCAATGCTGGTGGTGATAACTACACCGATACAGCAGGTAATGTATGGATGAAAGACCAGTATTTTGATGTAGGTCAGACATTTTCTACCAATGCAGGTATTTTCAAAACCGAAGAAGACAAACTGTATCAGACAGAGCGCTGGGCCAAAAATTTAGGATATGACATACCTGTAAGCGATGGTAACTACAGGGTTAATTTACATTTTGCAGAAACTTATTTCGATGATTTTAATAAGCGTATATTTGATGTATCTGTAGAAGGAGAAAGAGTCGTTGATGATTTAGATATTTTTGCTAAATCTAAGAATGCTTTTTTCCCTGGAAAAGATTCCGCTTATGTCTACTCTGTTGATAATGTCAACGTTACCGATGGTTTTTTAAATCTAGACTTTGATGCTAGTGTAGATAACGCTAAAATTTCTGCAATTGAAATTGTTTCCCTGACTGGCCCGCAAGTCATTTTCAAACAAACAGATGGTAATACCTCTGTGGTTGAAGGTGAAGCTACGGGAGATAGTTATTCAATAATTTTAAACAGTCAACCAACTGGTGATGTGACTGTAAACTTAGGTTCCAACAGCCAAATTAGTACAAGCCAGAATAGTGTTACCTTTACTCCAGATAATTGGAATGTACCTCAAAGCATAACGGTTAAAGCTTTAGACAATAATCTTGCAGATGGCAACCAAAGCGTAAATATTACACACACTATTAGTAGCTCAGATCAAAATTATGATAGTCTGAGCTTGCCTAATATCTCTGTTTTTATAAGTGATGATGATACCGTTGCAATCGCCTTTACTAAAAAGACAGTTGCAGCGATGTCCATGCCAACAGCAGCAGCTTGGGGGCCAGATCATAGACTGTATGTTGGTTCGTATTTGGGTGAAATCAAAGCATATACTTTCGATGATAATTACAATGTCATTGACACTCAAACCATAACCACCTTGAAGGGTGTATCGAATCCAAACATATTAGGTATAGCCTTCAACCCATACGATACTTCTGACTCCCCTACTATCTATGTATCTCACAATAAACTGTATGCTAACGGTGGTTCGTCTTTTCCAGACACCGAATTATCTCCCTACAGCGGACAGATATCAACCTTAGAAGGGCCACTATTCTCTACAGTTACACCATTAATAACCGGGCTACCAGTTTCCAATCACGACCACGGTGTCAATAGTATGACCTTTGACAACGAAGGTAATCTATATATTGCAGTCGGTGGAAATACAAATGCAGGTATATCAGCAGCTAAAATTGGCGGGATTCCTGAATCTCCCTTTGCTGCGGCAATTTTGAAGGCAGAAATTACTAAGCCTGATTTTAATGGTCAGGTTAAATATGAATTACCTGCTGACTTTGTGCCACCCCAAGGATTAACATTCGACCCCGCAGAAAGTCAGGTATTTGGGGATGTCGCCAAGGTTGTGGATGGCGTTGATGTGTCTGTATATGCTAGCGGTACACGCAATCCTTTTGATTTAGTCTGGACTACAAAAGGGTTAATGTACGCAACGGATAATGGCCCGAATGGTGGATTTGGGGATGTCTCAACTTCTGCAACAACTCAAGAGCCAGTTAAAAACGCACCAGACGAATTAAATCTGATTGTAGAAGATGCATATTACGGTCATCCTAACCGAAATCGCGGACAAGAAGACCCCCGTCAAAACGTTTATTACAGTGACAAAGACGCTAGTATTCCAGGGGTTTATACCGAACAATTAACAACTTTTCCCGCATCTACTAACGGTATTGATGAGTACCGCGCTAATACATTTGGCGGACAAATGCGAGGTAATTTAATTACTCAAAAGTGGAATGGGGAATCATTTAATGTCGTTTTATCCCCAGATGGTACTCAAGTAGTAAATCAAGAAACTTTAGATCCTCAGTCTAAAGCTTTAGACATATTAACTGGGCCTGGAGGAGCCATAGTCGGAATTAACCTCAGTGGCAGTAAAATTGATGTTTCAACTCCCAACGATATTACTGTAAGTGGTGCTACTGCTTATGATATCTTCCCTTGGAGAGCGCCTTCTACAGGAGGTAACTTGTTTATCATTGGCGGTGACGAGTTTGGAGATTTGAGTAATACTAGCGTTACCATTGGCGGTGAAGTTGCACAATTAACTTCGGTTTCAGATAAGCAAATTATGGGTATTCTTCCGTCATTTAGTCATGCTTCAGGCGATTTATTGGATATTTTTGTGACAAGTGAAGGTCAGACTTCCTTACTTAGCGATGCATTTTTACCGTTATTTGGTTCTGCACACTTTGTTTAATTAGCAAAAACGACTTAATTGCCCTCACTCTGCAAGAGTGGGGCTACAATTACAAAGCTTGTCTGCACGGGCTATTTTTATTTCGCTAAACTGGTTCTGGGGTGAATAAATCAAAATAAGGAAAGCTATTTTTTATGCAGGTGTTTCGCTTACCAGTTCTTTCAGATAATTACATATTTCTGCTATACGATGATAAACAAAATATTGCTGCTGTAGTCGATCCAGCCCTGGCAAAACCTGTTTTAGATAAACTCCAGGAACTCAAAGCGGAATTAGTTGCGATCTTCAACACCCATCATCATTCCGATCATGTAGGTGGCAATCAAAAATTAATTGAAAAATTCCCACACCTGACAGTTTATGGTGGAAGCGTAGATTCAGGTAGAATTCCCGGACAACAAGTTTTTCTCGAAGATGGCGATCGCGTTTCTTTTTCTAATCGCACTGGTGATGTTTTGTTCGTTCCCGGACACACTCGCGCTCACATAGCTTATTATTTTGCTCCCGAAAATTCCGAAGAGACGGGTGAGTTATTCTGTGGAGATACTTTATTTGCTGGGGGTTGTGGTCGCTTGTTTGAAGGGACACCAGCACAGATGGTAAATTCCTTAAGTAAAATCCGCGCTTTGCCCGATAATACGAGGGTTTGGTGCGCCCATGAATATACTTTGAAAAATTTGAAATTCGCCGTCACGGTGGATGGTAAAAACCCCGAACTTCAACAGCGATTTGAGCAAGTTAAAGCACATCGCAGTCGGAATGAAGCTACCGTTCCCTCATTGTTAGGAGTAGAAAAACACACCAATCCGTTCTTGAGATGGGAACAACCAGCTTTACAATTGGCTGCAAATAGTAGCGATTCTGTACAAACTTTTGCAAAATTGCGGGGGATGAAAGATAATTTTTGAAGTTAACAAATTCACCTTCATGATTCATATGCTTCGCTACGATGAGCGATTGCAACAACATATACTTGTACCAATTCATCGTCTATCGAGTAGATTACTCTATAATCGCCGATTCGATAGCGGTAGTAACCTAGATAATCTCCCTTAAGGACTTTAATATTTGGGTGCGATTGGGGAGTTTGCTCTAACTGCTCCAAACATCGAGCTATTTTCTTGGCTAAGGCTTTGTCAGCATTGAGATAAACTTTTTGAACATCGGGATGTAGCAGAACTTCATACATCGGAGCGAAGATTTCTCCAGCTTGTGTAATCGGTTTTAGGGGTTGTTTGGTTTTGTTTAACTCGCTCTAACAATCCAGCAATTGCCAAAATTTCTTGAGTCGCAGTTTCAGTTTCAACATTTGCCAAGTAACCTGCAAAATCAGCAAGCACCTGTAACTTTTCTGGCGATAGTTGCTTGAGTAAGTCATTAAGTTGATGGTGTAACTCTGTCACAGATATCACATCCGTTGATAAGCTATCATCCATTAAGGAATTATCGTTGGTATTCATTGTGTGTTCGCAATTTTCTAAGTTTTACGTTCATTGTAGGGCAATGAATCCCGTCTCTTTAAGCAACAGCAGTAGTTCTACATAAGGAAGTTTCGTGTCTTTGTGATTATTTACCCACATATCAGCAAAGAAGTCTTGCATCAGAGCAATTATGCTACGGTATTTGATGATACTAGCAACATAAAAAGGATCTAACTTCATGTCTCCCTCGGTATGTATCTGCTCAATATTGTCGAGCAATATAGACCCCTGTTGATAAGGTTTTAAGCCTTCTATGCAATATTTTCGCATGATATTACGTTTCTGGTTTTCCGAACATGAGTCATATGACCATCGAATCAAGAAACCAAAATTTCGCAGAACTTCTCCGTAGTCGTAAAATTTGTTCTGCTCAAAGAAAGACTTTTCATCTGAAGTCAACGAAAAACTATTGTCAAGTACCAAACCAAAATCGCTTAAATATGTCTGTTCACCGTCGGTAAGGATGTTGCGAAAATGCGCGTCAAAGTGGATGATTCCCTTCGCCCTCAAAAACTCAATTGTCGTGCGTAAATCATTTAAGGGTTGCTGAAGTTTATTGGGGTTTTCTCGCAGCCATGTTTCTAGAACGTGCGGTACGTACTCTAGGAATAAAATCAATTCATAGTTGGCGATCGCTCTATCTAACACGTATTTTCCAGCGTTCGCACTGTTACCCCAGTATTTCACATAATCCTGTAGACGGGATTTATCCACATCCATAGGTTGTCCAGAGAACGGAACAATCCGATAATGGTACATGAGTGGAAAAGTAGAAATTGCCCCCTCTAATACCCAGTTAGTTGTCTTGATATGAGTTACGAGTTCCCGGAAGACTCCAAAACCAGTGGAACCAAAGCCGTAATTACAATAAGTCGGCAAGTCATAGATATTTTTGGTGGAAAATTGGTTCTCATAGTTACTAAAAATATAGTCAAATATATTAACTAACTTTTAGCTTTGTAAG
>NZ_CAWUDI010000027.1:0-120422 GCF_963920925.1 Calothrix sp. CCY 0018
ACAACCCGCGCAGGCGGGTTTTGCTTGTGTAGATGCGGTTTCAACCGCCGGATACTGCGTGGACTATGTAAATTTACAACCCGCGCAGGCGGGTTTTGCTTGTGTAGATGCGGTTTCAACCGCCGGATACGATGTGAAGCTAAACTTCCTAACTCGGCGTTGCCAAACTACCGCTACCTTCCAGCAAAGCATTCGTAACATTTACAATTAACTGCGCTGCACCGGCGAAAAAATCACGTTCAATATTAGCTGGAGTATCGCTTGGTTGATGATAAAAAGAACTACGCAAATTTGCTGTATCGGTAATTAATAAAGCTCCTATTCCTTGAATCCAAAATGGTGCATGGTCGCTACGTAAAACGTCGGGTGTTAAAACGCCTTTGAGGGGTACTGGTAAAGTAAATACAGGTGGCAATTTTGATGAATTATTAATATTTTTATCAACGTTTTTAAAAGTATTAATTAATGGTAAATGTTCTATATCACCTACCACGGCTAAAAAATCACCTTTATCGCTAATGGGAGCTATAGGAAAACCGGAGGGAGCTTTTTGACAACCTTTTGTATAGCAAGCGTAACCCACCATATCCATGACAATTACACCGCGCAAGTTTTGCAAGCGGGCTGTATTATTAACAAAAGCGCGACTACCCAATAAACCAGCTTCTTCTTGATCGAAAAAAGCTAATTGCAAAGTGCGTGGAGTCGAAGCAGAATTAAAAAGTCGAGCAATTTCCAACAATACAGCAACACCAGTAGCATTATCGTCAGCACCGGGGGAATTCAAAACGGTATCGTAATGTGCTGCA
This sequence comes from Calothrix sp. CCY 0018, assembly GCF_963920925.1. Lineage (NCBI taxonomy): Bacteria > Bacillati > Cyanobacteriota > Cyanophyceae > Nostocales > Calotrichaceae > Calothrix > Calothrix sp. CCY 0018. The sequence continues at coordinate 810 of NZ_CAWUDI010000027.1, forward strand.
AGTAAAATTGCTCCCGCTTCACTATCAATTCCCGGTTTTTCAGCAAATATATTCACACCTTGTTGAAACTGCTCTAAAGAAGATTCCCAACCCTGCTTTTTTAATTCATTAATAATATAATTCCGGGTACGTCTGCGCTCGTCATCTGTAAAACGCTGAAAACTCAAATTTTGCACGTCAGCGAACAATCTTTCCGAATCAACTTGAGGAATATTAGTTTGTTTAATTTGTTTTGATTGAGTTTGTATTTTCGCTGCTGTAGATTCTTGAGCTATTGGAGTTTCTATTTGAATACTATTAATAACAGCAGTTTCTTTAGATGCACTAAAAAAAATATTCCCAAATAATACCGCAACCGCAACACCTAATAATATCAACAGCACGAAACCAAGATTTTTTTTCATAAATAGAAGTTAGTTGGTAACTGATAGATAAATGTTCACTGCTCACTGTTAACTGTCAAAACCTTGTTTGATATTCAATTACACCACGGCTATCATCATCAAAGTTAGTGGAACCGCGAAGACGAATTTTATCTTTTAAACGGTAATTAATACCAAATTGAAATGGATCATCTGCGGTTAAAATCTTTAAAGCGGAAATCGATATTTTATCTGTTATATCTACTCCAGCTTCTGCGGCTAATTCCACACTAGAACTGCTTTTTCCTGCTTCGGGATTGTCGGAAATAATAGTTGGGAATACTCGCAGTTCATCTAAACCAAAAGCAGTACCAATATCATTAAAAGCGCCTTGTAAATTACCTAAAACTGCGGTGCCTGCGATATTAAGCAATCCTACAGCCAAATTACCTCTTCCATCAGCGTCAAATCCACCTCCTAATAAAGCGACAATTTCTGTTTCACTACGTGATGGACTACTTTTCAATTCTAAGTTTTCATTTAGTTTACTAGCAGGGCCATTTACTGCTGCTTCGACACGAATTGTTTCTAATGCTGCTAAACCAGTGGCATTTGCTCTACTAAAGTCAGAACTTTGAATTACATCTAATACTTTAGCAAATAAACTAATATCTAAAATTGGATCGCGGGGCTGATTTTTGATAAATGTAGCGGTATTCTCTTCACCACGGGCTAGATTAAATTGGGTAGTAAATAAGTTAACTCCCCCTTTTTTTAATTTTAGAGTACCGACTGGGATGGGATTGCTAAATGTACCGTTTATATCTAATTTTCCACTAGCTTGAATGCTAACAATTGGAGGACGTTCTACTTTTACTTTTTCACCTAAAGTCAATTGTAAATTATCGAATCTTCCTCTAGTATTTTCTTCTTGATTATTTTCTGTACCTGCTTTGACACGTTTAATGTTTTTATTATTTGCAACCTCAGTATCGGCATCACCTTCGGGTAGCAATACTAAACCGTTATTTAGATTAATGTTACCGCTAACAATCGGACTTAATGCAGCACCTTTAAGAATTACATTACCTCCAACGCCACCTTGATAAATTCCTTTGAGATTTATTGCTAATTTATCTAAGGTAACTGAAAGTGGATTATTAATTTGAATAGATTCATCGTTATATATAGGAATTTCGCCTTTCGCGACTACTTTACCTTTACTAAAGTCTCCTTGAAGATTTTTTACCGCTATCGTATCAAAATCAAAGTTTACTGTTCCCGTTACGTTTGTCAGTTTTTCTGGTAAAGCTTGAGCGGAAAATATCCCCTGAGTAATAGTAGCATTTCCATTTACTACTGGTTCTTGCAAAGTTCCGCGTACTGTTAATTTAACTTCTCCTTCACCTTGTTCAAAAGCTACTTGATTGTTAAATAAATTTATGACAGCTAATCCTTCATTTTTGACATTTACATCTAAATTAATTTGATCGCTTTGGGGAGCTACTGAAGCAAAAGGCAATTTATAAGGAATACTACCGTTAATGTCAACGGGTTCGGAATCATTCACCAAGACGTTACTAGCAAATCTTAAACGTCCGTTGCTATAGCTGAAACTTGCTGCGGCTGATTCGATTCCTTTTTGGTTTAAAGTTCCTTCGGTAATTCTTAATTCTCCTTTAGTTAAAGGATTAGCAATACTACCGGCTATTGCTGCTCTACCATTAAGATTACCAGTGAACCCTATCGGTAACTTGACAAAGTTATCAACTACTTCTAAAGGAAAGTTCTTTACTTGTAAATTACCAAACTGTTCTTCACCACCAATCGCACCGCTAAAGCTAATAAGTCTATTTGTTGATTCAATTCGTAACGGTGTTAATTTTAAAATTCCGTTTTCAAAACCACCTTGAGCAACAACTTGTGTTGCTTTGTAGCGCTCTGGATCTTCTTCGGTTCCCCAAGTAAAGTTTTCACCTTTGACATTAAATTGCGTAGCTAATCCTTTATCTTTCGTTGTGTCTAGGCTAACTTCAGCATCGAAAGTTCCTTTTAAATTCGCTAATTCCGGAAAAGGAGAAGCATCCCGTCGTTGTTGTTTTTGTTTTTCTAATAATGCTTGAATTTCTGAATAGCGTCGCAGTTGAGTTAATAAATTTTGATTTGGTAAACCTACCGCAGTGGTTTCGAGTTGACTTGCTTTACCATAAGTCGGTTCTTCTAAGCCGCGCTGAATATCTTGTAATTCGTATATTTGTAATGCTGTTAAAACGTCTTGTATTTTTCCTTGATTGACTTTTAATTGACCTTTTATTTGCGGTGAATCAGATGTTTGAGTTACAGTACCCGCAACAATATAGCTGCTTTCGCCTTTGAAAAATTCACCTCTGCTAATATTTAATTTTTTACCATTATAATTAAAATTCGCAACCAATTTATCGCCTTTTAAACGTCCAACTTCTGGATTTTGAACGGCAATATTTCCCGAAGCAGTGGCAAAGGTTTTTTGATTAACTCTGACATTTCCAGTAAATGTTCCAGCAATTTTACCGGAACCAAGATAGCGATTTACTGGTAAAGGCAGTTTTAATAACTGTAAAGGAAATGCTTTTACGCTCAATGCTAAAATATCACCTTGAGATTGACCGGATGCAAATGCTTCACCCCGTTTAACTACAAAGGATTCTGGTCGATTATTAGCATTCAAATTAACTGCAATTTGGTCTTGTTTACCCGCAACATTTAACTGCAAACCGCTTCCTTGCTGCGATTTTACATTACCAGCTAAAACTGGCTCAAAAGCTATATCGTTAACTACAAAATCTTTTAACGCTACTCTTCCTACTACATTCGGTAAAGGTAATTTACCAGTTATCTTACCGTCAAAATCAACTTTCCCCGCTACATTAACTGCATTAGAAATATCTACAGGTAACTGCTGCAAATCAAAATTACTAGCTTGTATATTCAAATCTAATTGCGTAATTTCAGGTATCCCCGCACCCTTAGCATTAGCAAAAATATCACCGCTAATATTTAAACCCGGTGCAGTTGCTTTGACGATATTTAGCTTATTTCCACTCCAGGCGATCGCCGCATTAATCGGTTTCTCAAAGCCAGGAATTCCCTGAGAAAACTGCACGTTACCATTAGCTCTGATGTCAGCTAAACTGGGATTTTTCAAGTTACCAGCAAGTTGTAAATTACCAGCAAACTTACCCCGCAAGCGTTGATTTAATTTGTTTAATTCCACAGCTGCTGCATTCACAACTGCTTGATAGCGTCCGTTTTTAACTAAAATATTTGATGCTGCAATCTCACCACCTGCTGCATTTATTGCAGCATTCCCAGATAAATTAACATCTTCAAAGGAATTTAGCGAGCCAGCAACATTAAATTTACCCGTTAAATCTCCAGCTAAAATTTCCGGTAGTTGAGGTGCAAATTGTCTTAACCGTATTTGATTCGCATCAACTTTAGCTTGATATTTGCCGTTATTAACTAAAATATCCGACGCAGTTACCTTACCATCACTGGCATTTATGGTAGCATTCCCCGAAGCAGTTACATCTTCAAAGGATGAAAGCGAACCTGCAACGTTAAACCTACCCGTCAATCTTCCCGGAAACGATTGAGGAATGTTCTTAGATAATTGACTTACAAGTAAATTATTCGCATCAACCTTAGCTTGATATTTACCGTTATTAACTAAAATATCCGACGCAGTTACCTTACCATCACCAGCATTTATGGTAGCATTCCCCGAAGCAGTTACATCTTCAAAGGATGAAAGCGAACCCGCAACGTTACCTGTAATATTAAACCTACCCGTTAATCTTCCCGGAAACGATTGGGGAATTTTTGGCGATAATTGACTTACCAATAACTTCGAGGCATCAACTTTAGCTTGATATCTTCCGTTATAAACCGCAATTTCCGACGCTGAAATCCTCCCACCTGCTGCATTAACAAAACCATTCCCGGATACGGTTAATTCTTCAAAAGATTTCGTAGAGCCAGCAATATCAAAATTTCCCGTTAACTTGCCTGGGAACGATTGAGGAATTTGTGGTGATAATTGACGTACATCTATATTATTAACTCCAACTTTTGCTCGATACTCTCCCCTGGCAAACTCGATATCCGCAGCAGAAATTCTACCAGCGGCAGTATTTAAGTTTGCTTTCCCCGAAACAATTAAACTTTCCGGTGCAAAAGAATCTAAGGAGCCAGCAACGCTAAATTTACCCGTCAATCTTCCCGCAAACGACTTAGGAATTTGCTCGGATAACTCCCTAACTCGGACATTATTCGTCGCTACTTGAGCTAAATAAACCCCATTTTTGACTTGAATATTATTAGCTGCAATAACACCACCATTCGTTTTTACCTCAGCTTTACCAGTAGCTACTATACTTTCTGGTTGAAATGATTCTAAGGAGCCAGCAACATCAAATTCCCCCGTCAATCTTCCTTTAAACGACTTTGGTATTTGCTGTGATAACTGCTGCAACTGTAGATTATTTGTCCGGATTTTAGCTAAATAAATCCCGTCTTTCACCTGGATATTATTCGCTGTAATCCTTCCCCCAGCAGCGGCTAAACTAGCATCACCTTGAATCTGCAAAGTTTTTGCATCGAAATTATCTCTATTCCCAGATACTTGAAACTTCCCGCTCAAAGGGCCATTTATAGGTAAGCTCGCATCTTTTAATAAACGTCCTACTTGAACCTTAGAAGCTACCAACTCAGCAGAAAACTTTTGCTCGTCAAATTTAACAGAATTAACCGCAACCGTACCCCCAGCAACTTTTATATCGGCATTTTCGGTACGAATTTGAGCAATTTTAAACGGTGTTGAAGTACCCGAAACAATAACTTTACCGTTAAAATTAGCGCTACCAAGATTTACCTTTTCTAACTGTTCCTTACTGACAAATTGATTAATTTTGATACCCTTGGTATTCGCTACAGCCTGCCACTGCTGTTGATTCCAACTACCGTCAGCTAAAGCCGTACCGCCAGCCACAGCAAGAGCTACATTGCGAAATAAAACACTGCGGTTAGGATTTACTATTACTTCCCCCGTAGCTGGATAAGTCGCTTGAGGAGCATTAAATTTTACCAGGGTGCGAAGAGTTTCTGGTGTACCGCTTAAATTAGCTGTAGCTGCTACATTCCCAACTTGAAACGAATTTGTCGGAATATCGTAAATTCTGGCTAAACTATCTCCCGGTGCATTACCCGTGCGGAAATTAAAATTAACTTGGGTTTTTCTACCAATATTATCGTCGCCAATTAAGATTTTACCAGCACCTCGAACTTCTCCACCGACAGCAGCAGTACCGCGAATATCTGTAAAAGTAACGCTTGAATCAGCCGTCACAAAATCAAATTTACCGCTAGCGGTTTTCAATTTAACTTTATCGAAAATCCCAGGTTTAACCGTGGAAACAATACCGGAAATAACTGGTTTAGTAATAGCCCCCGTCATCGATAAATCGCCTTTGACAACTCCACCAACGGGTAAAGGCGACTGAAGATTGAGACTTTGCAAAGTATCGTTGACGCTGACTGCATTGGCGCGAGCAGTCAAATTGTAACCCTTGTTAAAATCAATGGTGCCACCACCACTCAAAGGAATTTTATCGTAACTGGTAACTACATCACTTAGTTTTACTTTTGTACCATCAAACTGCAAATTTCCTTGAGAATTAAGCAGCGGTTTCGGCATTTGGGCTACTTGAAAATCTAACCCTTCCACGCGAGCGTTGCCGTATAATAAAGGCTGCTTTTCTTCCCCAGTCGGTAGTTTTACCTGTAAATTTCCATTGATTTTCCCCCCTTTCAACTTAACTGGGAGCTTGACAAGGGGAGTAACTTCTGATGCTAATAAATCCTGTGCCTGTATTTGTAAATTACCGGCTTTATTTTTTAAACTTACCTTTCCCCCTACCGAAACATTACCAGTACGTCCCGGTTGTCCCCCGACTTCAAACCCGATCGCTTGATAATTATCAGTAAATTTTGCGTAACCGTTGAGTTTTGAAAAAACCACTGGAGAAGCAGCCTTCTGATTCTCCACAAAAGGCATTAATGTTACATTCCCATTACGCAAACGGACTTTTTCTACATCTATGGCGATCGCGCTCGGTTCATCCGGTAGCACAATTTTAGTAGTAATCCAGCGCCCTTGTTCGTCTTGATCGACATAACCAACGGGGTTGACTAAAGTTACATCTAGCTTTAATCTACGATTGAACAATAATTGTAGCGGGTCAAATCCAACCTCTATAGCATCAGCTTTAACTCGATCTGCGTCTGTTGCTGTCGCCGGAATAGCCGAAGCTCCAAACTTGACTCCAGAAAGCGTAAAACCTTTGACATCACCCAACTCCAGCGGACGGTCAATAATAGTAGTAAGATTTTTTTCTACTAAAGGAGCTAAATCTTGTTGAATAAAATTTTGTAATCGCCAAATACCAACAGAAATTCCTACAAGTAACAATCCCCCAAACGCCAATCCACCGCGACTAAGTACTAATAACCAAAGACGCTTGCGATTTTTCGATTTAGAACATTTTTCAGTAGAAGAAGAATCGATCATTTTATGTTACTTCTGACTTTAGCCGATGCAAACAGAACTGCGAATTAGACCTAAACGCGGACGTAATCCGTAAACCTTTCCAAGATAACTTGCTGAGTTGAGTAGAAAGTAGAGAATAGGGAGTATAAAAAAATTGCTCGTTTTCTGGGTGGAATACTAGAACATGAACAAACTAATGGTGTTTTTTAGAGAATAAACTTGGTCTAACCCAGTTGTAGCAGTAATTATTAAGAATTAAATCCAAATAATTAAAATTGAAACGGTACCAGGGTTAAAGCAGCAATACTTATATTCCCGTCAAAATAAAAGTGAATTCAGGAAAATGTTAAGAAAGCGAGAATTATTATCTTAACTTTCCCCCAAATGCATCCTAGAACTTTAATATGGATAGAACCCAAACAAAAGGACAGGTGATTACAGATGGGGCGCGTTTTTGTGTTAATCTTTAATGCCCGTACAGAAAACGAAGGAATTCATACAGTTCGGATCGGCGATCGCGATAAAGTGCTGATGTTTGAATCCTTAGATGACGCTGAGCGCTATGCTTTAATGCTCGAAGCGCAAGATTTTCTTACTCCTACACCCGAACCAATGGATAAAGCGGAAATCGAGCATTTTTGTAAAAGTGCTAATTATGACTATGAAGTTGTTCCTGAGAACGGCGATTTAGTTGTTCCTCCACCACAAAATCTTGAGAATATTGATTGGCGCGAGGATGATTCGACTCAAGAAGAACCAAAAGTTCCAGAAGAAGAAATGTCAAATTCCGATCTAGATAATATCCGTCGCAAACTGGAAGGATTGTTGTAAGATTCTTCGTATTTGTGATTTTAGATTAATTCTACAATTCTACGGATAAATCCGGGTATGAATTCAAATGTAGAGACGTGATACTATGCGCGTCTCTACAAAAATTTCGATTTCGCAACGAATAAATCCAAAATCTAAAATTACGGAAAAAAACAAAACATATGACAGATTTGCAAGAGCGCGGACACTTGTTAACCGAGCAAGTTAATCCCGATAGTCTTAATTTAGACCAGTTAAGTAGCGTCGAATTTATCGAACTCTTTAACCGTGAAGACGCAAAAGCAGTCGCTGCGGTTGTTGCTGCCAAAGAAAATTTGGCTAAAGCGATTGATTTGTCAGCGCAAAGTCTTAAAAAAGGCGGACGCTTGTTTTATGTAGGTGCGGGTACTTCCGGTAGATTGGGAGTATTAGATGCTGCTGAATGTCCGCCGACTTTTTGCACTCCCCCCGAATTAGTTCAAGGTATAATTGCTGGCGGTGCTGGGGCATTAGTACGCAGTTCTGAAGACTTAGAAGACTGCGCCGAAGATGGCGAAGTTGCGATCGCTCAGCGAGAAATTACCCAGCTTGATGTGGTAGTAGGTATTACCGCAGGTGGAACTACTCCTTTCGTCCAGGGTGCTATTAAGGCAGCGAAAAGCCGGGGTGCGACTACCGTATTTATCGCTTGCGTTCCATCCGAACAAGTAAGTGTAGAAACAGACGTTGATATTCGCTTACTTACAGGGCCAGAAATATTAGCCGGTTCAACTCGCCTCAAAGCCGGTACCGCCACAAAATTAGCTTTAAATATTCTTTCTACCGGCGTTATGGTCAAACTCGGTAAGGTTTACGGCAATCGCATGGTAGATGTCGCAGTTACAAATCAAAAGTTACAGGATAGAGCTTTACGAATTTTGCAGGATTTAACCAGTTTGAGTCGCGAAGCTGCCAGTACTTTACTCGAACGTAGCGGTAAATGGGTCAAGTTAGCAATTTTGATGCATGAAACTGGTTTGGATAAGAAACAAGCGTCGAAGCTGCTCACCCAATATCAAGGAAATCTCAGAAAAGCAATTGAAGCAAAAAAGTAAGTTGAATTAGGAATGGGGAATAGTTAAAAATGTAGAGACGCGATACTATGGCCGTCTCTACAATTCAATTGTTTATTTCTAGCAATCTGAAAAAAAATACTTTTAAATTTGAATTTAAACAGTGCTTTCACTTAGAAAAGAAATGGAAGTGCAGATTCTTCTATGCGTATAAACTCTATTGGCGTTTCAAAATTACCCAAAGATAATCAGAAGTGCAGTTATCTCAATAAGTAATTAATCATGTCACGTCCAGAACTTGGAGAATTTTCCAGTATTATTTGCTTTAAAGCTGCTATCGCTGGAATCGAAGAACGCGATCGCGCTAATTGCAGCAGCCCGCAAGTCGTGGTAAAAACCTTGCGAAAGAGTTAAATTCTTATGAGGTTATTTGTTGAGTCAATAAGTAAATTTGGAGCTTCTCTATAACTGTTCTGTAAATGATTCTTGAAATCTCTACAAATATATTATTTTTTTATAGATATATCTTGCAGATATTCTGGGTCTTTAACAAGAAGTATTTTTGTGCATTACTTCAAATTAGGCTAATCATCCGCAACCGGTTTGCACTCATGAAAGGGCAAACAAAGCTACGTATCTCCTGAGTTTTGCAACCGCGAGTCTGGACATTTAAGAGAAGACTTATTAATAAAGGGAACAAAGTATGAGCCATCCCGAAACGATGGTGTCGAGCGAATTACTCGATGAATTTAGAAGTTGTACTCAAATACAATATAGTGGCAAATTAAATATCAAAGGTTCCAAAGGGCACTCTTGGGTGTTCTACTACAGATTGGGACGTATAGTTTGGGCAACTGGGGGAACTCATCCCTTCCGACGTTGGCGCAGACACATGACCCAACACTGCCCGGATATTGATATTGACAAAATGCAGTTCAATTCCAAAGGTTTATCAAATAAAAATGATTACTGGGATTATAAACTGCTTGAAGTTTTGCATGAAAACCAGAAAATTAAGCGCGAGCATATAAACGGCGTTGTAGAAAAGACTATAGCAGAACTGCTGTTTGACTTAGCTCAACAGGCACATTTCAATCAAATTCAGTGCGATCGCACTAACGATGTGATATTGGAAGCGCCGATGAGTTTTACAAGTGCAGATATGTCTTTGAAGTTCATGCAAGACACGTGGAAACATTGGTCTGAAGCAGGTTTGGCTAATTTTTCTCCTGACTTGGCACCAATTCTCCGCAGACCAGATCAGTTACAGCAGATGGTAAGTCCGGCCGTCTACAAAAACTTTGTCAATTTGATGAACGGTAAATACACTTTGCGAGATTTAGCCGTCAAAATGAAGCAAAGTCCGTTACCTATAGCTCGTTCATTATTGCCTTACGTGCTTAAAGGGATTATCGAACTGATTAAAGTTCCTGATTTGCCTTTTAAGATCGGTGATGGTCAAAATATATCGAGTATAGAACCGGAGCCAGAAGCACCGAGGGGTCCTTTAATCGCCTGTGTTGATGATAGCCCCCAAGTATGTCAGATGCTCGAACAAATTCTTGTTTCTCAAGGATTGAGGTTCATTAAAATTCAAGATCCCGTACAGGCTTTACCGATTTTGATTCAGAATAAACCAGACTTAATTTTCTTGGATTTGGTGATGCCTGTTGCTAGTGGCTATGAAATTTGCGCTCAACTGCGTCGGATTTCAGTTTTCGCGAATACACCAGTGATTATACTTACGGGTAGCGATGGCTTATTGGATAGAGTTCGTGCCAAGGTAGTGGGTTCTACGGATTTTATTACTAAGCCTGTGGTTGCTGACAAGGTAATGGGAGTAATACGCAAATATATCCAAACTCCATCTCTTACTAAAATCTAGAGATTTTAGAACAGTTCCAAGTTAAAGCTTATGTAATTGTGCCGCTATTTGCAGGACAAAAACTCTGGGGTTTACTGGGTGCTTATCAAAATAGTGGTGCTTATAAATGGCAAGAAGATCAAGTGAAGTTGTTGCGCCAAATTGCGATCAACTTGGGCGTAGCTGTATCTCAAGCAGAATTCGCGCGGGAAAGTGAAGATAAATCGCGACAATTAGCGCAAACAGCAGAACGCCAGCTATGAAAATAAGCAGTAGTAAGTTCGGCTTTGATAATCGGAGGGTAGCTTTTGGCAACAAAGATAATCAATCTTTACTCTCAACTTCAACAGCATAAAGAATATGTAATTTCCAATCAATTACTCAAATCGGGTACAAGCATTGGAGCCAATATTGAAGAAGCTAGTGGAGGGCAAAGTCGAAAAGACTTCTTAGCAAAAATGTATATTGCTTACAAAGAAGCCAAAGAAACCAAATATTGGTTAAGGCTATTAAAACACTCTAATTTAGTCAAAATTGATGTAAATCAAGAACTTATATATATAGATGAAATTATTCGTCTTTTAAGTTACCTTTAGGTCAAGCAATTGCTCCCCCAAAATATGTTTACGGTTGTAGTAGTTTAGCTAATGGTAATTTAATTCTAGTAATTGATGGAACTTTGCTACCATCCATTGGCGAAATGCAAGCGTCAATTGATTATACGGCTCTACCACCAGGGGTTTCTAAAAAAGCTTTGCAAATGTCGGGAGAAATAATCACATCTAAAGCACTACTTGCTGCTTCTAAATCTACAAATAATCCTCAAATTACTTCAGGGCACAAAGCAAAGCCGGCTGTTGCTAAATCTTCAAAAGTTGTTTTAGTGGTAGATGATGCGATTAGTTTGCGACAAACCATTTCATTAACTTTACAGAAATACGGTTATCAAGTCGTACAAGCTCAAAATGGTGTAGAAGCTTTAGAAAAATTGCAGCATCATCCCGAAGTTGATTTAGTAATTTCCGATTTAGAAATGCCTCGGATGAATGGTTTTGAATTGTTAAGTAATTTGCGTCAAAGTCCTAATTTAGGAAATGTTCCTGTAGTTGTGCTTACTTCTCGCAGTGCAGAAAAGCATCGTCAGCTTGCAGAAGCATTAGGTGCAAACGCTTATTTAACCAAGCCTTATTTAGAACATGAATTTCTTTCTCAGGTTGAGCAGTTGGTAACGAGTAATGGGTAATCAAGGGAGTACGAAACGGGGAACAGAAGATAGTTCGAGAGTATTTTTTGGCTTCCTTGGGAAACTATAGTAATTCCTGCGGAAAATAAGTGTTTATATCGCAGCCCGCCGGGGACTGCAAGTCCCCGTCTAATAGCGAAAGTCCTATAAAACTTACATCTTGCACCATTGTTGTTAAGCCCGAATACCCGCCTTGTAAGCCGGAGGCTTTCTCGCAGAGAAATCAATTTCAAGGCTAATATACAAAGTACGTTAAAACGTACTAAAAGCCTTGCTCAGTCTGATTTATCAGACTTTGTATTTGAGCCTGGGAATTTATTCCAAGGCGGTGTTGAAAATGGTGCAAGATGTAAGATAAATAGGACTGGGTAAAAAAGTTTGTAGTCAGGGCTTTAGCCCCTAATTATAGCACTGAAGTACTTACTACTAACTATTCAAAAATAATGAAAAAGACTACTACTAGCGAGCAAAATGCTCCTACTACCGAGGCTACACTAACTTCTAAATATTAATTTTAAAGAAATTTAAAACCCCGGCTTTTTCAAAAACCGGGTTTTTAATAGTACGAAAAAACCATAATTATTACTTCTTTCCTCTGTTCCCCATTCCCTATTCCCTCTTCCCAAAACTCATGTACCGATAACTTTTTAATGTCCGCAATCAGGAAACTGATGTTAATATCATGAATCTATAAGAATGCTTATACTATATTCTCATGGGTTTATGAGGTTGTTGATGCGTCGGATACTTTATTGGGTAGCCCCTTTTAGCCTACTTGCGGTCTCCTCTGCTGTCGAAATTATTGAACCAATGCCTCCCGTGTCGGAAACTCCTTCAAAAACACCATTGTCTGTAAGGCGGGATAATAACCTTTCGGTTTTAGAACAACGAGTAATTGCCGAAATGAATCTGGCTCGGACAAATCCCCAAGCTTATGCTGCTATATTAGAAGATTATAGAAAACGCTTTGAAGGTAAACGAGTCAAAATTTCTAGAAATGTTTATTTAATAACTCAAGAAGGGATTCCTGCTGTTGATGAAGCTATTCGCTACCTAAAAACTGTTTCTCCCGTACCTCCGGTAATTACTTCAAAGGGAATGTCTTTAGCTGCTAAAGATCATGTCAAAGATCAAGGTCCTAAAGGTATCGTCGGTCACAACGGTAGCGATGGTAGCGACCCTTTCAAACGTTTAAGTCGTTATGGAAAATGGCAAGTCACTGCTGGTGAAAATATCAGCTACGGTTCTCACACCGCAAGGGATATCGTCATGCAGCTAATTATCGACGATGGAGTTCGCGATCGCGGTCATCGAATCAATATGTTTAATCCCGATTTCAAAGTATCCGGTGTTGCATTCGGAATTCACACTACCTACAGACAGATGTGCGTTATCACCTACGCTGGAGGATATAAAGAGTCAGTTAGCAGTTAACAGTGAACAATTATCAAAGTTTAATTACATTAATTACCCATTCCCAATTATCAATTACCAATTACCAAAGTTTAATTACATAAATGCCAACTCCTAACTCCTAACTGTTCACTGATAACTGTTTCAATAAATGCACCTCAATACTTACACTAAAGGTCAAGGTTTCCCGATTCTCTGCTTGCACGGACATCCCGGTTCGGGTTCGAGTCTTTCTGTATTTACAAATCATTTATCGCAACGCTTTCAAACTATTGCTCCAGATTTGCGCGGATACGGCAACAGTCGCTTTAATGACAATTTTGCGATGACAGACCATTTAAGCGATTTAGAAGTACTTTTAGACCGATTCCAAGTTGAAAAATGCTTAGTACTGGGATGGTCTTTAGGCGGTATTTTAGCGATGGAGTTAGCCCAGCGACTTCCACAAAGGGTAAGTGGTTTAATTTTAATCGCTACAGCGGCAAGACCACACGGCAATCATCCACCTATTACATGGCAAGATAATCTCTATACGGGTATTGCTGCTCTTTTAAGTATTGTAAATCCTAATTGGCAGTGGAATATTGATACGTTTGGCAAGCGTTCTCTTTTTCGCTACCTAATTCAACAACATACTCCCACTGCTTACAAATATATTGCTTCATGTGCGATACCGGCTTATTTACAAACTTCAGATAAAGCAACTCGCGCTCTTTATTCGGCGATTAGGGCTGGATACAACAAAGTTGGCGACTTAAACCAAATTCAATGCCCTTCCTTGGTACTCGCAGGTAAAGAAGACAGACATATAACAGCCGAATGCAGCTTAGAAACTTCTCAACATTTACCGTGGAGTCAATTTCACTGTTATCCAAATACAGCCCATCTTTTCCCGTGGGAAATTCCCCAGCAACTATTAAATGATATTGACTGCTGGTTGAAGGATAATCCACAAACCATACGATTTTAGATTTTAGATTTTAGATTTTAGATTCATTCAAATTTACGCACAAATTAATTTGTAGAGACCTGTTAGATCGCGTCTCTACATTTTCGGAAATAACATAATCATTTTCAATAAAATAAAGCATAAAGTATGGAATAAGCCAATTTTTCTTATTCATACTTTACACCTGATTTTTTTAACGAATGGTGCCTAATACAAAAAGCTTTCAATACAGAAAGTTTTCAACTACATTTGACCGCTAAAGACTGGCTTTACTTTACGGTCAAACCATTCCCCCAAGTCTTCAGAAATAGTCAAGACTTTTGGTTTACAACGTTTAACATTAACAATTATATTTTGCGCTCCTTCGAGTTCAAGGTCTTCTACATAGCCTTTGACAGATGCTTTTGCTTCCGTGCCGTTGAGAAAAGGCCCAAAATAGTAAGTACACTTAGGATTTTGAGTACCAATCTCTACCCACCAAGCTAAGCCAAGGTTATCAAAGATGTTGGTCACAAATTCTTTGAAAGGATTTCCAATGATGTTCATGGTTTTCGTCTATTACTAAAGTTGATAGTGGTTGTTAAAGAACTATGCTGTCGTTTTTTTGCCTTTACACTTCTTTATACTCTTTTACATATGGTTTTTGGAAGAGGTTTTTCGCAAATTTTCTAAATTAAGCGTGTTACTCCAGCGTTGACGATAGATTTCGTATAGTGCCATACCTGCTGCTACTGAAGCATTGAGGCTGGGAGTCTTGCCCTGTAAGGGAATCGATACTAAAACATCGCAACACTTTTGTGTCAGCATACTTAAACCTTCGCCTTCAGAACCAATCACTAAAACAATTGGTGGCCCATTAAAATTTACGGTGTGTAACGGTTCGCTCGCAGAACTAGCGGCACCGTAAATCCAGAAACCGGCGGTTTTCAATTCTTCCAAAGCACGGCTGAGATTTACGACTCTAGCCACGGGAAAATGATCTAAAGCTCCAGTTGCTACTTTCATTACCGTAGAAGTAATACCGACAGCCCGACGCTGGGGAATCACTAATCCTTGGGCACCGATGGATTCAGCCGTGCGAATAATTGCTCCTAAATTGTGGGGATCTGTAATACTATCAGCAACAACTATCACTGGTGTATCTGTTACGGATTTCGCCTTTTCGATCAAATTCTGTAAATCAAAATATTCGTAAGGAGCAGTTTGTGCTGCTACTCCTTGATGATTACCATTTTTAGTAATTTGATCTAAGCGTCTGGGTTCCACCTCATCTATGACTGTGCCATTGCCTTTAGCTTGTAAAAGCAAATCGTGAAAACGGTGATCGTAGCGCAAACGAGAAGTAATCCAAATGCGGTTGAGAGAACGCTGGTTTTCCAAACTACTCAAAACCGAATGACGGCCGTAAATTAGGTCGCTAGTTTCTTCGACTTCTGTAGACGATGATGATGATGGATATTCAAAATTAGAGCGATTCTGACGAGACTTATTAATTACAGGGTTATAATTTTTATCTTTAGATTTATCACCGGATGGAGATGGCAAGCGCTTACCTTTGAGTTTTAAAGAAGGTTTCCGGCTCGAATCACCATCTATCTTAATCTTTCTTGGTTGGTTGGTCATATAGGTATTTGGTAGAGCTTAGATGTAAGGCATCTTCTCTCACTTTTTTTTAACCGAAGAGCGCAGCAATTATTGACATTTAATAGTCAGATGTTCTGTTACTACTCTAGAAGGAGTTTTTGCAGAAGTTCGCTCAATCGTTCGGTGTCAGTGAGATATAAATAGCCAATCAAAGTTTCTAGACTTGTAGCCTGTCTGTATATTTGGGGTTCTACACGTTTGGGACGACCTGTAGCGGCGTTACGACCCCTACGGACAATTTCTAATTCATTACTATTGAGATATGGATCGAGCAAATGTAACATTTTGGCTTGCGTTTCGGCTCTTACTTGTGCCACTACCAACCTATGGTAACTTTCCACTTTTTGGGGTGGTAGCAAGTAATATCTCCTGATATACAGTTCGTAAACTGCATCGCCTAAATAAGCAAGAGCGGTAGGGGAAAGCTGCTGTAGTTGCGACTCAGAAAGTTTCGGTAACAATTTTTCTGCATTTGGTCTTGATTCATCAAAGCCAAATACATCTGATAGAAAAGTTTTTGAACCTGCACTTAATTGTTTTTCCTCCTTGGTCACAACTCAATTCCTTGCGTAATGGTTAATAATTATCAGGAAGTGATGTAATTTTGGAGTTTGCTTACTAGTCGCTTGTCAGGGTGATGCTTCACGCTTCTTACCGCTATCGCTACAAAAGTTTCCCGATCATTTTAGCTTGTTATTTCAGATTCATAGCATTGATTTTAACTTTTATTTACGCCAATTTTATTAACCATAAATATTATATCTATCGCTATCATATAAAACATTATCTTGAAATGAATTAATTTTGCAAACAAAAATATCAAGATTTGTCTTTGTAAAACACCTACCAGCTATAAATTATAGTTATCACATATACACAATTAAATATATGTATCTTAAATATTAGCAAACTAAATATTTTAGGTTCTTATTTTTATGCTCCGATTGAAGGAAAATTATTTTTTGGAAAATTTTATTCTACCTATGAGATTAATTTACTAATAAAGAAAAATTTAGCTATCCAGATTGAAATATCGGATAGCTAAGAAGGAACGACACTCAAGCCGTCAAGAAGATTTGGTGTTTTCTAAGGCTTTATCAACTGAACTTTGCAAAGCAAGAAACTTTTCCAAACGCACTAGCTTGACTGTCTGAGTAACGCGGGCATTGGTGACAATTTGAAAGGTACCTTCGGCGGTTTGGGATTGCTTTGCTAACTGTACCAAAGCTCCTAAACCGGAACTATCTACAAAGTCAATTTGTGAAAGATCCAGAATGACGTGTTTGGGACCTTCGTCAATCTTACTACTAAGTACCTTACGAAATGTCGGCTCGGAAAATGCGTCTAACAAACCTGTGAGGCGGAATAGCTGACAACTATCCCGGACTTCACGAGTACCTCGCAGGCTAACGGTTAGATTTAGTGGTTCAGCTATAATTCCCTCCTCGTGGTGAAAGCAAACGCTCAAGTATAGATGTTTTTTGTGTCTGTTGTCTACTTTAACCGCTACTTACCGCAAAAGACAGCAGAAGTTAGAAATTCAGCGATTAAAAAAGGAACGATTAAATTTGGCTCCAATTTTTCGCTTTCTTTATTTTTACCCCACTTTTACTCAAGCGGTAATTGTTTGACGAGCTTTTTTCATCGATTCAACAAACTGCTCAAATAAATAATCTGCATCGTGAGGTCCTGGAGATGCCTCTGGATGATATTGTACCGAGAAAATTGGCAAAGTTTTATGTTTGACTCCAGCAACGGTACTGTCGTTTAAGTTGAGGTGGCTAATTTCCACATCACTGTGAGTTAAAGAATCGGGATCGATGGCAAAGCTGTGGTTTTGAGAAGTGATTTCGATTCGTTCTTTCAAACCTGCTGGTTGATTTAAACCACGATGACCAAATTTTAGTTTATAGGTTTGCGCCCCTAAAGCTTGACCTAAAATTTGATGTCCCATGCAAATGCCAAATATGGGCTTGTCGGATTTTAATAGTGCTTTTGCGGTTTCAATTCCTTCGGTAACAGCGCTGGGATCTCCTGGCCCGTTAGAAAGAAATATTCCATCTGGGTTATGTTTGAGTATTTCCTGAGTTGGAGTATCTGCTGGAACTACAATTACTCGACAACCATGACTTGCTAAGCGACGCAATATATTTCGTTTAACGCCAAAGTCTAAGGCTACTACTGTAAATTTTTCTTGCGAACTTGTTTTAGAATCTATATTAAATTCCCATGCGGCTGTAGTCGCTTCGGACCATTCGTAAGTTTCTGAAGTTGTTACTTCTTTCACCAAATTTAATCCGCTCATCAGGGGAGCTGCATTCACCCGTTCTAATAATTCATTTGGGTCAAGTATTTCGGTAGAAACACCGCCATTCATAGCTCCAACGTTGCGGATTTTACGAGTTAAAGCGCGAGTATCAATCCCATAAATCCCCGGTATATGATGCTCTTTTAAATAGTCGGGCAAAGATTGAGTTGCTCGCCAGTTACTAGGGCGATCGCAAATATTTCTGGCGATACAAGCTTTAAGTTGAGGCTTATCTGACTCGGCATCTTCTGGATTGACACCAGTATTGCCTAGCTCCGGATAGGTAAATACGATGATTTGACCGCAATAGCTGGGGTCAGTCAGCACTTCTTGATATCCGGTCATGCCGGTATTAAAAACTACTTCTCCGATAGCGGTGCCGGTTGCACCAAAAGACCAACCGCGATAGCTGGTTCCATCTGCTAGGACAAGTAGAGCCGGTGTTGCGTCAAACAGAGGCATAAGCAATAAAACTATAAAGCAACAATAGGTAATTATCTATTGGGCACGAACGAAAGATAATTATAATGTATCGCGAGGTACAAAGGAGCTGCTAATTATAAAGGAGTTGTGGAATTATGAAAGGAAAAGTACAACAATTTTTTTTTAACTTTACTTTTAAGTACTATTAACCGATCAAAACTGGTTGAAAATCTTAGATACTATTTGTAAACTGCTTATCCCCGTTAATGACTAAAATAGTAAAAAGGTATTCTATATATAAGATAAGGAGAAATTTAATTTCTAAGAGAGAGAGATATTTTTCTGACTACGAAAAAACCAGGCAGATAGTGGCGCTCGTCCGACGTTAAATAAATCATTAAACCCTTGAAAGTAGATTTTTGCCCCCAAGGGCTTGGTAAAATCAAAAATTATTATGCTTGAGCCTTTGAAAACCCGTGCAGCATTAACTTTACTATGGAGCGCACTGACTATAGTTAGTGTCGCCTGTAGCAAACAATCAAAAACTGTTAAAATTCCCCAGAAGCAGCAATCGGTGTCAACTACGCCGTTGATGGTAGATTCGGCTGGCTCGCAAAAAGAAACATCCAGCCCAGCAAAACCAATCTCAAATAAAACCGAGCAAAATGTAGAACCAACTTCCTTTGAAATGGGATTGGATAAAGCTAGTGGTGGTTTTAGTGTCAGTCAATCGGCTCAATCGTCAGAAGATTGGAAATTAGTCGCTGATTATTATCAAGATGCCATTAATTTGATGAAATCAGTCCGCTCCCAAAGTCGCTACTATCCGATCGCCAAAGTAAAAGTTAGAGAATACCAGCGCCATTTTGATTATGCTCTGGAAAAATCAGTTGCTATAAGTCAACCAGTAGAAGCACCAGAACCTGAAAGAATAGTGGTAACAGTACCACCCTTGAAAGAATCGATCGCAAAAGAATCGATCGCACGTCAAAAAATGCAGGTTCCTCCAGCTGTACAAAAGATATTACAACAAAATTTACAATCTCAAGCAGCCGCAGTACCGATTCAAGTACCCACTTCATTGCCACAGTCGGAACCGCCACAACCACCACCAACACGTCAGCCGATACCCATACCCGTCGATACACAATCTGTATATGCTGCCGCTGCCGTACCTATTCGAGAAAATATTCCTCAAAAGACGGCATTCCGCGCCCCAATTAAGCGGCGCATTGGGGGTACACCAATTATCGATGTCACTTTTAACGGCAAACAGCGATTTGAAATGATTGTTGATACGGGTGCTAGCGGTACCGTAATTACCCAGCGAATGGCTAAATTACTTGGCGTTACTACCGTTGGCAAAGCAAAGGCAAATACAGCTTCAGCCGTAGCGGTAGAATTCCCCATCGGTTATGTTGATTCTATGGAAGCCGGTGGTGTCAAAGTTAAGCAAGTTGCTGTGGCGATCGCCGGAGAGGAATTGCAAAATGGACTGTTAGGTCATGACTTTTTCGGTAACTATGATATTACTCTCAAAAGCAATGTTGTCGAATTTCGTCCTCGCAGTGATTCCGAAATCCCTCTACAAAAAGCCCAAAAGGAAACTAGAAAAAGTATTCCGATTTATCCCAGGAAGCTTTTTGAGGAGTAGGGAGTGGGTAATAGGTAATAGGTAATGGGTAATGGGTAATTGGTAATGGGTAATGGGTAATTGGTAATTGGTAATTGGGAAATATTAAGAAGAACAAGATAGTTGTTGGGGAATAAGGGGTCTGTACCCCGATATAAATCGAAGAATTAAAGTGTAGTATTTGGATACGTACAGTTAGTCGCTTACCAACCCGCGAACGGTATATGCGAAACTTAGCACGATTAAATATTCTTCGATATACGGTAGAAGCAAGAAATAATTTTCTTTGTTCCGTAATTTTTCTGATGTCTTAAACTAAATTTAACCTTTTCTTAGCTCAATCTTAGTGCCCAAGGTGTTAACTTAAATAGTAATTCACTTTTTGCTGCAACATTTGAACTTCCCCCGCACCTTTGAGTATATAAGGTTCGGGGGATTATCTATTTTCAGTGAGCAGTTATTCGATTTTAGATTTTGGATTTTAACAACTTTTGGATTTTAGATTAGACATCTCCGACAAAGAAAAAGACCCCTCTCCAAACCTCTCCCCCACCCCTGAGAGGCTTTAAAACCCCACTTCCCTCATAGGGAAGGGGGGTAGGGGGGTTAGGTTTGCGTATAAAATTAAACTACCTAAATGTTTTCCGGAGATGTCTATTGTAGAGACGTAGCACTGCTACCTCTGTTATTGAGTTAGGTATTTCTCCCTGATCTCCCCATCTCTCTTCAGTGCTGAATTAGCGTAATATAGTAAAAATACGGCGCTATGGATTCTTTTGCGAAAGTGTCTCTACATAATATTTTTGTTCCTTCTTTGTTAGATAAAGCTAAATCTTATTTATCCGAAACTGTTGCACCAAAGGCGGCGGAAATAGATAAAACGCCAGATGCTTTGTTTGAGGCTTTGCAAGGTTTGGGGAATTTAGATTTATTAGCGTTGAGGGTTCCGGAAAAATGGGGTGGTAAGGGATTTGGCGAGGTAGATTACGGTAATTTTCAAGAGTTGGTAGCTAGATATTCTGGGGCTTTAGCTTTTTTACAAACACAACATCAAAGTGCTGCTGGGATGTTGGTTGCGGGTGATAATTCTACGCTTCAACAAGAGTATCTGCCGCTTATGGGTAGTGGAAAAGTTTTACTAGGCATTGGTTTTTCTCATTTACGCCGTGGAGGGGAGCCGATAATTACAGCCGAATCAAAGCCGGGGGGTTATCTCATAAATGGTGTTGTACCTTGGATAACTGGATTTGGATTTTTCCAAGAATTTATTGTTGCTGCGGCTTTACCGGATGGAAGTGCTGTTTTTGGAATCGCTCCTTTTCAAAACACCCAGCAAGCAGGGGGTGAAATAACGTTTAATCCTCCCGCAGAATTGGCGGCAATGAATTCAACAAATACTGTTTCGGCGATTTTAAATAGCTGGTTTCTGCCTGAAGAATTGGTAGTTTCGATTAAACCACCGGGTTGGATACAGCAAAGCGATCGAAAGAATCTTCTTAGAGCTACTTTTCTCGCTTTTGGATGCGCTGAGGCTGGTTTGGATGTTATTAAATCGGCGTTTGAGAAGAAATCGTTATTTTTTATCAATGATGCTTTCAATTCTCTGCAAGCAGAATTAACTAGCTGTCGTAGTGCGATCGCTTCTTCTAGGCAGCAAGAGGTAGAATTTACGCAAAAACTAGAATTAAGAGCTTGGGCAATTGATTTAACAACAAGAATAGCTCACGCGGCAGTAACTGTTTCTAGTGGTGCTGCTAATTACACTCATCATGCAGCACAGCGGGTTTATCGTGAAGCTTTGGTGTTTACTGTCACCGGGCAAAGTAGTGCGATTATGGAAGCTACTTTAAAAAGGTTAACGCGGAATTTTGCCCCACAAGATAACACTTCTGGAGAAGTTATTTATTTGAGCCATATTATTGATGAAAATATTCCTCAATGGGAAAACGATCCATCAGTAGAATTTGAAACGGTAGCAGATTGGGAAAAAGAAGGTTATTATCTGCGTCGGTTTTCAATGGGAGAACATTCTGCTACTCATATTAATGCACCGATAAGTTTCGATCGCAATGGTGCAGGGATAGATGAATACCCTGCTAATTCACTAGTTTTACCTGCTGTAGTTCTAGATATTTGTGCTTCTGTGGCAGTGAATCCCGATTATGTACTGAGTATTGCTGATATTGAGGTTTGGGAAGATCGATACGGGAAAATTCCCGATAAGTGTCTGGTGTTATTAAAAACGGGTTGGCAAGAAAAATGGAATGATAAGAAAGCATTTTTTAATAAAGATGTTGAAGGAAATATGCATTTTCCAGGTTTTGGTGTTGATGCAGCTGAGTTATTAATTCAAAAAAGAAATATTGCCGGAATTGGAATCGATACTCACGGTGTAGATGGGGGTAAAGATGTAAATTTTACTATCAATCGCTTAGTTTTAGATCGATCGCGCATTGTATTGGAGAATTTAACTAATTTAGAACAGTTACCGCCTACCGGAATAAAAGTTGTAATCGGAATTTTGAGATTGCGAGGAGGCAGTGGTTCTCCTGTAAGCGTGGTAGCTTTACTATAGGGTTTTCTTCCGTACTTAGTAAGAAGAAAAATAATAAAAAAGGGAACAGGCAACAGGCAACAGGGAATAAAAAATAGTATTTACGATTAATCTCGATTTATACAGCTTGTTCCTTTTGCATAGTAAGAATTTCAAGCTTTTAAGCAATAAATGACCGCATAGTATGTACGGCTATAATCATAAGTTTAAATACCTGAATTTTAATTAATTTACTTTCCTGAAGTAAATCTCTAAATACCACTTAAGGAGTATATATTTTCATTTGTTTTTCTGTAATATTGATTCTATTGGTTGTTTAATCGCACAAAAATGATAGTCTTTTTGAAAATCTATTATTGAAATAGTTAAGTGATTAATTTTTGAAACTGTCTCATCGGTTATTTAATGCTCATATGTTGATTTGTTGGTGAAGGTATTCAAATGAGTATTAACGGTTAATCGGTTAATCAATTTTGGATTTTAGATTTAGGATTTTAGATTGTTCCCAAATTTTCATAATTCATGAATGCAGTTTTCTTTGTCTGTTCCCCCAACCTTCGTAATTCAATCCAAAATTTAAAATCTAAAATCTAAAATCTAAAATCTTTTAGGTTAAAATTCACGTTTAGATAAAGCTTTCCGTCGCCGTCGTTGTTCTAAACACGGCAGCAATATCTTAACTGAAGCGCAATCATCTAAATTGATGCCCGAAACTGGTTCTTTTCTTTATAAAAAGTAATTATGCAATCAACCATAGTTTTCAATCCTGTTATTATATAGTTGATCCCTATAAATATGGATTGCAAAATCATTATTCATGAGTAATATACAGTTGACGTTTTACAAAACATTAGATTAAAACCGTAGCAACTTGAATAAATGTTAAGTAAAGTATCTTGTAACAAGCTTTTCTGGTGATATTTTAATATCTTTAGAAGCTGAATATTTAGAATTGTAAAACAATCTTTATCTAACGTTAAAACAATTGCTATTGTAATAGAGTGATAGATGATTTTAATGCTAAATTTAGGAGATAAAAATGTTAACAGTTTATCCAGTGCTATTTATTCTTGGGTTAGGTGCTATTTGGCTGGGACTCAATATAGCTGAGGAAGTATATCGTATAGCAGTACTTTTTACCGGAGCAATACTTTTGGTAATGGGGTTTGTATCGGCTCCATCGATTATACAAATAGGTAGTGTATTGCTGTTGTTGGGAGTTTACCAACTATATATTTGGCAACCTAAATTTAATCTGTTTGTGGGAAATGAAGTTGAGGCTGTAAAAACGGTTAAATGTATTGGTTCTGATTGTAAATAAAACAGTAAATAAAACAAATATCATAATGACGAATATTAAAGTATTGTTAGATTTTTAATTAAAAATATCATAATAAACATAGGTCAGAACTTAGAAATTCACTTTTCTAGCTTCTGACTTTAGTTTTTATGGGCAAATACAGTTACCAGTTATTAGTTCCCAACTTTAATTTTGTCGGCTTATCTTGACAATTAGTTTAATAACTATTTAAGGTCTATTTAAAAATTATTTAATTTTTTATTAAATATCCTAATTAAACTTAAATTTCTCTCTAAAGGTATAAGTAATAAAAACTGAAACCAGGGAGAATCTTCGTGTCTATTAATTATAAATAAAAGCTGTAATGGCAGACGTGCGGAGCCGAATATCCGTAATACATCTGCTTTTATATCTGAGCTTCTGACATTTTTAATAGTGTTTATCTAACCTTGCATCTTTATGCATAGGTAAATTTTGTTGTGAAAATTGCAAGTTATTAAATACGAATTAAACAAATTTAATCGTGGAACATACTAATACATCGAAGTTAACTGTAATAGCTGTCTTATGTTCGGTAATTTTCTTTTTGGCGCTGACGTTATTTGAAGCGGTACCGGAAATTCCCGTTGATATTGACTTGAAGCCATTTTTTATACCTTTGGCATTCGTTGCTCTGGTTCCCAAAGGTATGCCGGTTGTGACTGTTTCCTTGGGGGCAATGTTGGGAGAGTTTCTGCGAGATTTGCTCGAAGGCTATGAAATTGACGATCCAATTGGGGCAATTGGTTATGTGGTGGCTTTCATTCTCGCTGGTTACATCGTCGGTAGCAATCCGCTGAATAAATTTCGTCTGTTTATAGCGGCTGTGATGGCTGGGTTAGTTCATGCAGTGATTGAGGCTACAAGTTTTATCATTTTTAGTGCAGAAACTTGGTCAGTTGCTCTTTGGAGTGCTGTTGGTAACACAATTGCCGATGGTTTACTTGGGGGTGCGATTCCCTTGATTTTGATTATGCCTCATCTTTACGGAAGAGTTGAGCGTTACTTTGGCTTTGCACCGAGGGGTAAAAGTCGCAGACGAAGAAGCAATAGACAAGTTAATGCAAGTTGAATTTATTAAGGGAATAGGGAGTAGGCAATAGGGAGTAGGGAGTAGAGAATTCGCGTGATGTGAGTAATAACGGAGGGATAAATGTCAATAGTTAGTGCAAAAAACTTTACTTTTAATTACCCAGCAACCGAAAAAGCAACTATCGAAGGTATATCGTTTGAGATTAAACAGGGTGAAGTTATCGGTATTATCGGACCTTTGGCGGCGGGAAAGACAACTTTGTGCATGGCGATCGCTGATTTTGCGCCTCGGATTGTAGGTGGTGATTTTGAAGGTTCGCTAAGAGTAGATAATCGTAAACTGGGTTCTGATAACCGCAAGCAGGATAGACAAGTGGGGATGGTGTTCGAGGATTATTCGGCGCAGTTGGTGCAAATTAAGGTACTCGATGAAGTGACAACACCGTTACTCAATCATGGTAAAAGTCCGGAAGATGCAAACAATCGAGCGCGAGAACTTTTAGAAAAAGTCGGTTTGGGTACAGGAGAAAAAATCGAGAAAACCCGGATTTGGCAACTTTCCGGGGGACAACAACAGAGATTGGCGATCGCCGCAACTTTGGCAATAGAACCCCAGATACTTATCCTTGATAGCGTCATCGATAAATTAGATAGTTCCGGACAAGCGCAGGTTAAAAGTATTGTCAGTGAGTTTTGCGGTGATAGAACTCAGATAATCGTCGAGCAAGATATTGATATCCTCGTACAGTGTGCCGACAGGATATTGGTTTTGATTGACGGTGAAATTGTTGCAGAAGGTAAACCGGAGGAGATTCTGCAAAATGAAGAGCTTCTTTCCCGTGCCGATATCGATATTCCCGTAAGCTTGCGCGTTGCTAAGGCTCTGGGTTTATCGGAAATGCCACTCACGCCAGAAGATTTTCCGCAAGATAAGTTTACAAATCGAAATTCAAATCAAAATTCAAATCAAAACTTACAAAATCAAAATTACAGCAGCAGTTACATAACTATCGAACCACGTTCTTATAAACAAAAACAAGAACAAGAGCCGGAACCGGAGAATAAAAAATCAACGAATTTCGGTCAAGCCTTAGTAAAAGTTGAGAATCTCAGCTATAGCTATTCCGATGAAAATCAAGCCCTTGAAGACATAGATATTGAAATCCGCGAAGGAGAAATTCACGCACTTATCGGTCATAGTGGTGCTGGTAAAACAACTGTTGTCAAGCACATCGCCGGGTTATTGTCACCAAGCATTGGTAAAGTTACAGTCTGTGATATCGACATAGATCAGAAAACCGTTCCCGAATTAGGGTTAACGATTGGAACCGTTTTTCAAAATCCAGACGAACAAATCAGTGAAAAAACGGTGCGAGAAGAAATTGCTTTTCCTCTTAAACAGCGGCAGTATCAAAGAAAAGGTTTGTTTTCACGAGAAAAAAATTACGAAGATGACCATATTACCGAACAGTTATCCCGCGTCTGCGAGTTAGTCGGAATTGATGAAAAAATACTTGACAAAGACCCCATCTTACTATCGCGAGGACAGCGCAAACTCGTTACCATCGCCGCAGCTTTAATTGTAGACCCAAAAGTGTTAATTCTTGACGAACCCACAGTTGGTTTGAGTGCATCATCTCGTCGTCAGATTGCAGAGTTATTAACTAAAGTTTGCGAGAAAGGTAAAGCCGTACTTTTAGTCAGTAATAATATTGATTTCGTCTGTGAAGTTGCCGACACAGTAACAGTATTAAAACAAGGGAAAATCCAGTTGCAAAGCCCGATAAATGAAGCATTCGCAGCCGATAACTGGGAAAGACTCGAAGAAATGGACGTACATTTACCCGCAGCCGCAAGACTAGCAAAACGTTTGGGTATAAATGCGTTTACCTGTGACGAATTGATTTCAAAATTAGTTGTTAGTTGTTAGTTGTTAGTGGTTAGTTGTTGGGGATTGGGCATGGCGCATAGGGCATGGGTTGTGGAAACAACAAGGGAGCAAGATGCTCCCACTACAGATGTTTTTATAACTCTTAACTCCTCACTCCTAACTCCTAACTATCCCCAATGCCCTATGCCCCATTCCCCATCTCAAATCCAAAATCTAAATTCCAAAATCTAAATTCCAAAATCATAAAAATGACTTCATCTCGCGTACCAGTAATTTATCAAGATAAAGATACGGTTATTCACAACCGCGATTCCCGTGTGAAACTGTTTATTTTCTTTCTGCTATTCCTTTATTTATTCTTAGCTCCTACTTGGCAATGGTTGGCGATCGCCGTTGGTTTGGGGCTGGTTTTGGCAACTTTAGCTGGAACTTCGTGGAAGTGGATAGCTGTGTTGTGGGCGATTCATATTCCAACTTTTGTGACGATAATTATTATCCCCGCAGGTAGCGAATTACTAGCTGGTGAATACGGTAAAGCAATGGAAGCTTTGAGCGGTGAACTGCGTTTGGTGTTAGCTTGGACTGCGGCGATTATAGTTAGTCTTAGCTTGCTTTCAACGATGGATGCTGACGATTTAACCAGAGGTTTGCGGGGTTTGCGGGTACCTGCGGTAGTTGCTTTTGCAGTTGGTTTATCTTATCGATTGCTGTACGCGACTTTGAGCGAAACTTTCCGCATTGCTGATGCGATGAAAATAAAAGGTGTCGATTTAGAACCCAAACGTCCGATTCGATTTATCTGGAATTCCTTACGAATTTCGCTTCCTGTATTATTTGCAGTACTTAGACGTGGCCCCGTTTTGATGTCAGCTTTAGAAATGCGGGGCTTTATCAAAGGACATGGTAAAGGTTTAAATAAATTAGACTTTGGCGATATCGTATTTCTGCTAATTGCTTTAACGCTTTTTGGTTTAGCCGTGTGCGATCGGTTTAATTTGCTTCCTTTTTCACTGGGAAGTTAACATAACTTTTTTTTTCTACATCAAAAACCACTTCGCTATCATTCATACAGCTTCTAGTAAAGAAACTGCTGAAGAAAGTGAGGTGGGATTTTTTAAAAGGTGGGTGTCATTCCATCAAAAAAAATGGCTCTTCATTACATAGTATGCTAAATTATGAGCAATAAAGTGCTGCAACACTTACTATGCAAAGACTTTGACTATTATTAACTTGATTTCTTCCTAAAATCGTTTTTTTTCCCTTCTGCCTACAGCAAAGCTGCCTTCTGCCTTTTTACGATTATTTAGTTAGCATACCAAGTGCTGAAGAACCAAAAAAATTTAACAATGTATTCCTAAAACTTTGCGTATTTACGTGAAATTCTCTATTTATTAATTGATATCTTCAAATTCTTCCACATCGTTATTCATTCTGAGACGATTAATTAAATGAATATACCCAGGTGCAAACTCGCTGGAATTTTCTAAGATATTTGACCGTACATTGGCTGGAATTTCTTCGGGAACAACCCATAGATAAATTCTAGTTCCTCTTTTAGTTTGTACCACGCGATTGGGTTTCCATTCGCCCATGTCAAATGCGTAGGAAACAATACGGGTACCTGGTTTGAGTTGTTCTAACAGTTGAGGTCGTAGTTTCAAGTTGAGTTCGGGTTGCCCCTCTAGCGTCACGACAGTAGCTTCGCTCATATCGCTGGTAAATAAGTCTTGCTGGAGAAACTTGACTCGATTTGTAACTCCAGAGGAGCGAGCATTTGCATTTGCTTGTTTAATCCGTTTTGGGTTAATGTCAATGCCAACACCGCGAGCATTATACCTTTGTGCTGCCGTAATCGGAATTCGACCGTCTCCACTACCTAAGTCGTAAATGACATCATTTTTTGTTAATGAAGCTAATTCGAGCATTTCATCGACAATTTCTTGCGGTGTTGTGACATAAATAACATCCGGTTCGCGTTGAGAAGCTTGAACCTTTTGAATCTGTGTTTGCGCTCGAACTGTTGGAATAATGGTTGGCTCTTGTAAACTGTACTGAGCGCATCCAAGACTAATAACATTTACAGGATTCATGACAATGAAAGCCCACGGTTTTCAATCGTGGGATGAAATTGGAGTAGGTACTTTTAAGTGCCGTGAAATGATATAATTGAATCAGTCAGTACAAGACTATAAAACCTACCGAGGGACTTTCGGGAAGTATACGCCCTTCTTGCGAATTGGCGCAGTTAAGGAGATATCACTCCTCCTTCATGGAGAACGGAGTGAGCCTGGGAACCTGTTAGATTAAATCAATGGATAATGTGGATATTCTAACTATGCCATATGAATCCCACCGCTTTTAGCGGTGTGGAGAGTCAAAAAGGCACTGGCAAATATTAATCCAAATTTGTGTTCGATTGACATGATTCTTATCTACTATGCATTGAACCAGTTACTTGAAGTTAATGTAGGTGATTTCGAGCGTTAGTTGAACTTTAGATTTTGGAATTTCCTCAACTAACGCTCTTTATCAAGCTCTTTAAGTCAACTATTTTAAGTTAGCAGGCGGATTTTCAGGGACTGTCCACAGATAAACCGTATGAGTCCGTCCATTAGTTTGAACTTTCTCTACGCGTTCGGGCTTCCATTCACCCATGTCAAAATCGTGAGAAACAATGCGCGTTCCGGGTTTCAACTGGCTAAATAACTGCGGTCTAAGTTTGACGTTTAATGAAGGTAATAGATATAGCGTCATTACAGTAGCATCGCTAAAATCACTTTTAAACAAATCTTGGTTAAGAAAGGTAACTCGGTCAGTGACTCCGGCTTTTTGAGCATTGGCATTAGCTTCTTGAATGCGCTCTGGATTGATGTCAATGCCTACAGCGCGACGAACATCGCGTTTTTGTACTGCTGCAATGGGGATGCGTCCATCTCCACTACCTAAGTCATAAAGAACGTCGTTTTTATTAACCTCAGCCATTTCTAACATTTGCTCAACTACTTCAGGTGGTGTAGGCACATACACTACATCGGGAGAACGCAAAGGTGGGGATGGTGCTGGAGTTGAAGTTGTAGGTACTTGAGCTTGAGTAGATTCATTTTGAGTTGTGGCAGTAGTAGTTGGACTGCATCCAGTACCAATTAAACTGATACCAATTACTAATGATGTAATAGTGTGTTTTACTGAAATCATGCAAATCTCCTGAAAGTTAAGATTGATTAAGGGTCACGCAGTGGCAAACAAATATTCGCTAATCGTTCCCCGTATTTATTGAAAATTTTTGCGTCCACCACAGCAAAGGTAGTCCTAGTAGTAACACTATGACACCTAGCAAACCGCCCCATCCGGTGTACGCTAAACTCGCTTGCAGCATATATATGCAAATTCCACAAAATGCAAGCGGAGTCAGAGGATAAAATGGAACTTTGAACGAACGATTAATATTCGGCTCGCGTCTTCGCAATACAAATAGTGATATACCGCTCAATAGAAAGAAAAACCAGAATGCTGGAGCCGTATAATCTACCATCGTCTCAAAGCCTTGACGAGCAAAAGTTCCCACCATCACCAGTACAAGTGCAATCAAACCCTGTACTATCAAAGCATTTGTTGGGGTACTTTCGCGTCCGCGTCCTAAAAAGCTAAAAACTGAGAAATCACGTCCCAAGGCGTAATTTGTGCGGGCACCAGTTAAAATTGTGGCGTTGAGCGAGCAAATCGTGGCGATCGCAACCAAGGAACTCGTCAATACGGCACCGACTTCTCCCATGTTTAAGCGCATCAAGTCTGCGACGACTGCTTGAGAATCTGCCATTCGGCTTAATCCTAGCCCTCGAATTAGTGCCAAGTTGACGAGCAAATAGAGCGCGGTAATAATAGCAATACTCCAAATCAAAGCTCGCACAATATTTCGGCTACCATCGCGAACTTCTGCTGAAATATACGCAGCTTCGTTCCATCCGCCGTAACTAAGCAACACAAATACCATTATCATACCTAGATTATTTGAAGTAGCTTCTTCTGCTCCATCCAGGGGTAGAGTAGGCGCAGCAGAAGATGAAACTCCGAATAAACCAATGGCACAGATGAGGATTAATCCTGCAACTTGAGCAACTGCTAACAAGTTTTGCGTTCGTTTGCCTTGACGAACACCAAGCAGATTTAATCCAGTTAGCAGCATAATTGCGATCGCGGCATAAATAGAGGGAGAATAAATTCCCAATCGCCACAGTTGCGAGGCATAATCCCCAAACACAAAGGCTAATAATGCAATTGAGCCAGTTTGAATCACGCTCATCCGAGTCCATGCAAACAAAAAACCGATTGCGCTACCTAACCCTCTTCTGAGGTAGTAATAGGTTCCGCCGGGATGCGGATAAGTCGTTGCGAGTTCGGCATAGCACAATGCACCAATTAAAGAAATTACTCCACCAAGTCCCCATGTCAATAAGGCAATTTCTACACTACCAGCGTTTGCAGCCACTAATGAGGGAGTTTCAAAAACGCTAGCACCAACTACTACTCCCACAATTATCGCAATCGTATCGGTGAGGGAAAGAGTTGGTTTAAGAGTTACTATCGGACGCGCAGCTAATTTCAAGAGGCTTCTCCTATTGGTACTGGTATGCTAAGTTCGCTTACGATTGACGTGGTAGTTACCTTGTTTCAAAAAAATTAAAGCTAAGGTTTTACTGATAGTTAGAAGGTCAATTGAATCCATGCGGTTAGCAATCATAATGTTTTTTGAATCTGATTTTAAGTTATTTGCCTGAGGGAGTGAGTTAACTTCACGAACCGATTTTATGAACTTTAATTTGCTTGCTAATGCCGTGCAGTAATGCTGTAATATTTATGGCTATTTTTATAACCATTAAAATTTTTCACAGACGACAAAAATCCAATTTCAATATTTAGACAAATCAGAAAAAAACTGCATATCTTTACAAATTCTCTTTGCTCATAATGCGACTATTGAATATAGTAAAAATAATTTTATCTTAAGTATATCTATCTTAAGTTTGACTTTTGGAAGCTACAATTATTTATTTTTTATAAAATATCTATCTTAAGGATTGTATTTTGATATTCGCAGCATAAAAGAATTACAAGTATGCTGTTAACACAGTATTCATGTATTAATAAAATATTTTTTTACTTAAATATAGAAATCAAAACTGTACAGAAGAAATAGTATTAGTTTCTTCCCGGTTCTACGATTACCGAAAGAAAAAACAGCATATACGTATATTAAACAAAGAAAATAAGTTAATAGAGATAAGTCTTTTAAAAGAATGAAGAGAGTAAGAATAAATACGATTTGCTCGAAAATTTACAATACGAATCAACCAAATTATTTTAGCTATAAATATAACTTTTTTAAATAAATAGAGGTAGTTAACAAATAAGCTATAGCGAGATTATAAAAAATCAGCATAAGATAGTCGTGCTATTAACACACTGTTGTAAATTACTAATTATGGCTTGCGTTCGTGCTGTAGCTAAAATTAATAAAATTATAATTATAATTACAGAAATTGCTGTCAAACTTAGGCTGAAAAATAGTTATTTATTGTAAATTACCTTTTAACTCTCCCATATTCATTGTTTCACCAAAATGTGACAAGAAAGTGACACGAAGAACGCAGATGAATGTTCAACGGCAGTTCAATTCACTAATTACATCATAAATTTACATGATATACCTATAGCCCAGAGCAGCTGCGACAGCGTAACAAGCTTGGAAACCGAAGATTATTTTATGCTCGTCTAAAAAGTTGATTATAGTTTTTCTTCCCGTTTCCTCATCAAATAAAATCCAACAATGTATTCCTGAAACTTTGCGTCTTTGTGTCTTGACGTGCGACTCTTAGTAAACACTAAAATTAACTCCAGCCAATGAACCCACTACAATTAATTTTATATATTTTTCTGATAGTAATATCTACTGCTGTAGTTTGGAAAGGCAGCTTTATGTTAGAAACTGCTGCCGAAAAATTATCGGAATACTATCGACTACCACCCGTTGTTCAAGGAAGCGTTGTGGTTGCGGTAGGCTCAAGTTTCCCGGAATTATCTAGTGCGGTACTTGCAACGCTCGTTCACAAACAGTTTGATTTGGGTGTTGCAGCTATTGTAGGTTCGGCTATTTTCAATATTCTTGTCATCCCCGGAATTTCCGGTTTAGTTGGTCAACGCTTGAGTGCCGATCGCCTTTTAGTTTACAAAGATGCTCAATTCTATATTACTAGCATTACCGTATTATTACTAGCTTTTACTTTTGCAGTGATTTATAACCCCGTACCTGGTGTGATGTTGCAGGGTAAAATGAACCGATTAATTGCTTTGATGCCTTTATCTCTTTACGGACTATATTTATTTTTGCAGCAGCAAGACACTATGGAAGATAATCAAACGAATAACCGTCAGCGTCCATCAAATATTCGTATTGGTAAAGAATGGCTGCGATTGTTATTTAGTTTGGTTCTGATTGTTGTCAGCGTTGAAGGATTAGTTTCCGGAGCAATTGGTTTGGGGAAAGTTTTAAGTACGCCAACTTTTCTCTGGGGTATTACTGTTATTGCTGCTGGTACTAGTTTACCCGATGCTTTTGTTAGTATCCGCGCCGCTAAAAGAGGTGACGGGATTATCAGCCTCGCCAATGTTTTAGGTAGCAATATTTTTGATTTACTCGTAGCGATTCCCGTAGGAGTAATGATTGCTGGTGCTTCAATAATTGATTTTGCCGTTGCTGCGCCGATGATGGGTGTATTAACTTTCGCAACTATTGTATTATTTGCAATGCTTCGCACGGGGTTAGCTTTAAGTAAGAAAGAATGCGTAGTATTGCTAGGAATGTATGGGTTATTTGTATTCTGGATGGTGTTGGAAACTTTTGAGATTACTAATGTAATCTGAACTATTGCAACTAACCTTGGGAGTATAGTTCGGTTATTCAAGCGTTCGTTCCTAAGCTCGACTTGTGACTCATCACTTACCATAGAAATTTTCCGCTTCATTCACCGTTTCACCGCGTAACTCTTTATGATAATTTTTTAAGCGGACATGATATAAATTAAAATATGGGCTTTTCCAGAGAACTTGGACGGAATTGATATCACAAGAAAATCAAGTCAGTGGAACGAGGGTTTTTTTCCTCGCTCGTTTTTCCTATGCCTAGTATTCTATGCCGATTCATGCCAAGGGTTTAAAAACTAACTAAAAATCGAGTATTAGGAAAAATAAATAGATTATGACTAGTAGATTAGCAGTATTTCAAGAATCTTCTTTCCTTTCCAATGGCAAAACGAGAGCGATCGCAGCTCTAGGGATCTGTCTTATTAGTTGGGCTTTTGTTCCTATCTTGATTCGATTCGGTGAAAATACAATTAGCCCCAATGCTCTGATCTTTCATCGCCTCTGGATTGCTAGCATTATCTTGGGATTGTGGAAGAAATTCTTTCCTATACAAAATCAATTTTCCAAGGACTTACCTAAAGCATTTCTT
The DNA here is from genome assembly GCF_963920925.1 of Calothrix sp. CCY 0018. Lineage (NCBI taxonomy): Bacteria > Bacillati > Cyanobacteriota > Cyanophyceae > Nostocales > Calotrichaceae > Calothrix > Calothrix sp. CCY 0018. Next base: position 35,420 of record NZ_CAWUDI010000027.1, read on the forward strand.
CCCTATATTAACCAAAATATAGTACTGTTTATAATAGCAACAGGAATATTTTTTGCATTGTCACCAATTGCCTGGGCTTGGTCGATAACACAGACTAATATTGCTAACTCTGCACTTTTGCATAATTTTACACCTGTATTTGTTGCTATTGCAGGGTGGCTATTATTTAATCAAATCTGGGAAAAAAAATTCATTATTGGTTTAAGCATATCTATTAGTGGCTCAGTGATTCTTGGACTTGGTGATTTTGTATCCGGCAGTGGTAAGTTGCAAGGTGACGCAATTGCCCTTTTGTCTGCATTGTTTTTTGCAATATATTTACTCTTAGCCGAACGAGTCAAAAACCAATTAGATGCTATTACCACACTATTCTACTGCTGCCTTACTGGAACTCTGGGAGTTTTACCTATCTTGTTAATATCCCATGATAAAATTTTACCAACTTCGGGGAGTGAATGGTTAATTATTGTTGGATTAGGTTTGCTGACAGTTTTAGCTAATACTGCTATGTTATATGCTTTAAACTGGATGTCATCAGGATTTGTTGCTGTCACGTTTTTACTCGATCCAATTATTTCAGCTATCTTTGCTTGGTTAATTTTCTCGGAAAGACTAAATTTCTATACTCTTTTAGCTTTTCCGATAATTTTGTTCGGAATATACTTAGCTACAAAAAATCAATCAGCTATTGAATGATTGTATCAAAATATGGTGAACCGGCAGTGCGAACGATCGCACTGCTAACCCTTTTTCTCAGAAGACAATTAAAGGCGGTTATTCTAGCCCTAACTAACAACGCTCCAACTAACATCCCAACACAAGTTGACAGAGCTAGTGACTTTCTATTTGGGATAGTTGAGCCGCAAATACCAAACACTCCAACAAGGAATTACTCGCCAAACGATTAGCTCCATGAACTCCTATACTAGCAGTTTCGCCAATCGCATATAAACCAAGGATAGAAGTTTGTCCGCGAAATCTGTAGCGATTCCTCCCATCCAGTAGTGAGCGGCAGGAGCCACAGGAATAGAATCTGAGTGTGGATCGATACCGTAAGTTTGACAAACTTTAATGATATTGGGAAAGCGATAGAGACGTATAGAAAATAGAGGAAATAAGTAATTTATTTAGACTTATTTAAAAATAAACTAATTTTCTATTATAAATAACCGATACTAATCAACAAAAAAGCTTAAACTACGAAGATAAATATTTTTAAATTTCCTATAGCCCAGAGCCGCTGCGACAGCGTAACAAGCTTGCAAACCAAAGATTATTTTATGTTCGTCTAAAAAGTTGATTATTTTTAAGTAAGAAAGAATGCGTAGTATTACTAGGAATGTATGGATTATTTGTAATGTGGATGGTGTTGGAAACTTTTGAAATTACGAACGTGATTTAAATCCAAAAATTTAGCTAAAACCGAAGAAGCCTCCCGCCTACACGAAGTGAGGCGGTGAGATGAATTCGAGGATAAAAGTCTTGCGTCCTAAATTGCAATGTTTACGACGAGCTTTTTAGGACAGCGAGACTTTTATCAATCTCTTCGGATGGCAACGAGTCAATCAAATCTTCAAGAATTGCGGTCATGGTTTTATCTCTAAAAGCCGCATATTGACGTAACTTATTGAGCCGTCTTTCGCTAATTCGTATTCGTAAACCTTTATTTTTCATTTATATGTGTGTACATCGTTATAACTTTATGTTACTGTATTTATAGGTCGAATCAAGGAATAAATCAATGAGAACTTCTTACCAGTACAAAATTAAACCGACAAAACAGCAAGCAGCGAAAATTGATAACACATTAAATATGTTGCGTCATCAATACAATTTTTTGTTGGCTCAAAGATTTAACTGGTACGAACAAAACCGTTGTTCTATTGATAGATGTTGTAGGAGCATTTGTCATCTACCAGAATTATCCGAACAACCAAATTATTACAATCAAAAAGCATCTCTAACGCAACTAAAAAAAGAGCGTCCTTGGTACAAAGAAATTCACTCTCAGGTATTACAGGAAGTTCCAAAAAGAGTAGAGAAAGCGATGAACAGATGGTTGAAAGGTGACGTTAATGGTAAAAAGTCAGGTAGACCTAGATTTAAAGGTGAAGGTCAGTACAATACTTTTACTTATCAGCAGTTCAAGCAACATCATTTTTCAAATGAAGTTATAAAGCTTTCAAAAATCGGCGATGTAAAAGTAATTGTTCATCGTCCTATTCCGGACGGGTTCACAATAAAAATTGTATCTCTCACCAAGAAAGCTGATGGTTATTATGTTACTTTGAGTCTTGATGATAAGACAGTACCAACAGTTAAATCTGACTTTGATACAGATAAAATTGTAGGAATTGATGTAGGATTAATAGACTTTTTCGTAACATCTGACAATGAACGTGTTGCAGCCCCAAAACATTTACGGAAGGCAGAGCGTAAATTACGTAAGGCTCAAAAATGTGTTACTAGGCGTAAAAAAGGCTCTAATAGACGCAAGAAAGCTATCCGTAAATTGGGCAGACAACATAAAAAAGTAGCTGATACTCGAAAAGATTTTCACTTCAAAACGGCTAATCAACTGCTCAAAAAGTATGATGTAGTAGCAGTTGAAAAGTTAAACATAAAAGGTCTAGCTAGGACTAGACTTGCTAAAAGTATTCATGATGCAGGCTGGGGGCAATTTTTATCAATACTTACAAACAAAGCCGAAAATGCTGGTTTGTTGGTAATCCCAGTAAAGCCTCATGGGACTTCTCAAGAATGTTCAAGTTGTGGTCACAAAGTTAAGAAACCGTTATCGCAGAGAATGCATAATTGCCCGGTTTGTCATACTTCTTTGTGCCGCGACCATAACGCAGCAATCAACATTGCTGATCGTGGGGCGCACGACCTGTATAATCAAGCTCAGTTAATGTCTAGGGTTGCCTAGAGTCTCTGAGAAGCCTACACTTACTCGAAGAGAAGTGTAGGTACGTCACACAAGAATCTTTGTCAGTACTGTGATTTATTAAATACAAATGGGAATACTGAAACTAAAGATAATATTAAATTCTCATTATTGGTATGATAATAAGTCACAGTACTGACTCAAACGAGTTGAATTTGCAAGAATGCCAAAATCAACTGAATTTGAGGGATGAATATCAGAAAATATTAGAAAGAATTTTGGCGAAAATTCGTGCTTCTGTCAATTTGACTACTCTTTGTGCAACTTCTTCTCAAGATGTTTGTCGGTTATTAAAAATAGAAAGGGTTGGAATCTACCGCTTTAATGAAGACTGGAGCGGTAGTTTTGTCAATTATTTGGGTTTTGCGGAAGCTCCTTGGGATATACTCAAAACTTTTGGACAAGGCTTGGTTTGGAAGGATTCCCATTTGCAAGAAACTCAAGGGGGAAGATACAAAAATAATGAGCCATTTGCTGTAGCTGACATTTATCGAGCCGGACATTCACGCTGTCATATTGAAATATTAGAACAGTTTCAAACTCGAGCATATGCGATCGCGCCGATTTTTGTGGGTGAAAAATTATGGGGTTTGATGGGGGCTTATCAACACTCTGCACCCCGACAATGGCATTCCCATGAGGTTGAGTTTGTCGCGCAAGCAGCCAGCCATGTTGGTTTGGCAATCCAGCGAAATCAAGAGCAGCAAAAAAACAAGCAGGATTCAATTGCTCGTCAGCGTGCCTTAATGGAAGTTGTGGGAAATATTCGTTCTTCCCTTGATACAAACTTGATTCTCAATACTGCTTGTCAGGAAATTTGTAAGCTATTCAAAATCGAACGAGCAGGGGTTTATCGCTTCAATGAAGATTGGAGTGGGGAGTTTGTCAGCAATTTTGGCACGGTAGAGGCAGGTTGGGATAAAGTTAATCCCTTTGGTAAAAATCTGGTGTGGGAAGATACCCACCTCCAAGAAACTAAAGGTGGAAGATACCGCAACAATGAAACTTTTGCCGTCACCGATATTTATGAAGCTGAACATACCCGCTGTCATATGGATATTTTGGAGCAATACAAAATTCGCGCTTATGCTCTGGCTCCAATTTTTGTAGGTTCAAAACTGTGGGGACTCATAGCAGCCTATCAGCATTCTGGAACCCGCCAATGGGCAGATTATGAAGTTGAATTTCTCAGACAGGTGGGGGCGCAATTAGGGGTAGCAATTCAGCAAGCGGAGATTTTGGCACAGTCGAAACAGCAAGCTTCTGCATTAAAGGGTTCGATTGCTCGGCAGCGTGCCTTAACTGAAGTTGTTACCAATATTCGTTCCTCCTTAAATATAGATGTCATCTTGAAAAACACTTGCCAAGAAGTGTGTAAACTGATGCGTGTTGAACGGATTGCCGTTTATCGCTTCAATGAAGATTGGAGTGGGGAATTTGTCAGCAATTTTGGCATGGTGGAAACGCAATGGGAGAGCATCAATCCCTTTGGTAAAAATCTGGTGTGGGAAGATACCCATCTCCAAGAAACTAAAGGGGGACGATACCGCAACAATGAAAGTTTTGCTGTAGCCGATATCTATGAAGCCGGACATACCCGCTGTCACATGGACATTTTACAGCAGTTCAAAATCCGTGCTTATGCCTTAACCCCAATCTTTATCGGACGAAATCTGTGGGGTTTGTTGGCAGCTTACCAACACTCTGCACCCCGTCATTGGGATGAGGTGGAAGTAGAATTTTTACAACAGGTTGCCAACCAAGTAGGATTAGCCATTCAAAGTTCGGAAACCCTTTCGGAAACCCGAAGCCGTGCTGATGATTTGCAACAAGCCGCAGAGCAGCGTCGAATTTTATTTGATGTAGTTGTCAAGATTCGCGAATCCCTCGATTTAGAAACAATTTTCAAGACTACGGTACAGGAAATACGCCGATGGCTAAAAGTCGATAGAGTAGGGGTTTTCCGCTTTGATGCCGATGAAAATTTTAGCAGTGGTGAGTTTATTTCTGAAGACGTGCTACCTAAGTTCGATTCTGCTTTAGGAGTAAAGGTACAAGACTATGACTTTGGCGAAAAGTATGCACCACAGTTTAGTCAAGGGGAAATGCAGGTAATGTCTGTTGTCAAAGGTACAGACTCAAAGCTGCCTTATCAAGATATTATTGAAAGTTTCCTAGTCAAAGCCCAGATTGTCATGCCTTTACTAGAAGGGAATGAACTATGGGGATTATTATACATTCACCAGTGTAGTCCGTTACTTCTACCCATGAATCACCCGCAGATATTGCCAGATGGGTAAAAGGTCGAGCATCCCATCATCTTAGAAAAGAGTTCCCGCAACTAAAAAAACTACCGTCTTTGTGGACACCAACCTATTTTGTAGCTTCAACAGGTCAAGTCAGCACTGAGGTAGTTAAAAAGTATATTGAAAATCAACGTGGGAAATAAAAAACACCGGGTTAAAACCCGTCGCGTCGCGTTTCATCCCCTCCTTAAAAGGTAGGGGTTCTCACGCTCCCGTGTCAATTTGATAGTAAAAAAATATAAACCAGAATAACCTAGTACCGCTTGGCGGAAGTAAGAAGTAAGAAGTTTGATTTTCTAAGCTTTTCAGCCATTTTTAATGGTTGCCTTATTTAAGCCGTGGTGTACTAGATACAAGCAAACTTGCAGCGGATTTCAGTAGCGGCGATCGCCATTATTTTCAGAATTTATTTTATAAAAACCCTTCTAGACGCAGAGTACGCAGAGGGAAGAATTGACACTCCCCATCCCCTTGTCTCCCCATCCCCCCATCTCCCCATCCTCTTCGGTACGGAATTCCACAAACGCGCTTATTTACGAATACTCATAAAATTAGAACTATATAATAGAATATTTGTCTCTCACACACATTTATGACCACAAACGTTGCTATCTCGGATAATCCCTTGCTCAAATGTTCGGGTTTACCTCCTTTTGCAGAAGTTAAGCCGGAACACGTAGAACCTGCTTTAAATCAATTACTTTCAGAACTAAACGAAGAACTTACTCAATTAGAAGCTGATATAAAACCCACTTGGAGCGGTTTGGTAGAACCTTTAGAACGCTTAACCGAACGCTTAACTTGGAGTTGGGGTATTGTTAGCCATTTGATGGGTGTGAAAAATAGCCCCGAATTACGACAAGCTTACGAAACTTCACAACCTCGAATAGTGCAGTTTTCTAATCGACTCAGCCAAAGTAAACCTATTTACAACGCTTTTAAAGCCTTGCGCGAAGGTGATATTTGGAATACTTTGGATTCAGCACAACAGCGAATTGTTGAATCATCAATCCGCGATGCGGAACTTGCTGGTATTGGTTTGGAAGGTGAAGCGCAAGAACGTTTCAACGCTATTCAAATGGAAATGGCGGAAATTTCCACAAAGTTCTCAAATCATGTTTTAGATGCAACTAAAGCTTTTAGTTTAAAGTTAGTAAATACTGAAGAAGTCGAAGGTTTACCTGCAAGCTGGCTAAGTTTAGCAGCGCAAGCAGCACGAGATGCTGGTGAAGAAAATGCAACTCCAGAAAATGGCCCTTGGCTGGTAACTTTGGATTTTCCCAGCTATGCTCCTTTCATGCAGCACAGCAAGCGTCGGGATTTACGCGAACAGTTATATAAAGCCTTTATCTCTCGCGCATCTTCGGGAGAGTTGGATAATAGACCGATAATTAAGCGTATTTTGGAGTTAAGGCAGGAATTAGCTGAATTACTTGGATACAAAAACTATGCCGAGGTCAGTTTAGCTAGTAAAATGGCTCCTAGCGTAGAAGCAGTAGATAAACTTCTGGAAGAATTGCGTCTTACCAGTTACGATGCCGCACAAAAAGAATTTGCAGAATTAAAAGAATTTGCAGCTTCTAAAAATGCCCCAGAAGCGAAGGATTTAAAAAACTGGGATATCACCTTTTGGGCAGAGCGTCAGCGGGAAGAGAAGTTTGATTTTACACAAGAAGAATTACGTCCTTATTTCCCACTTCCTCAAGTTCTCGATGGCTTATTTGGATTAGTAAAACGCTTATTCAACGTTAGCGTTACTCCTGCTGACGGACAAGCTCCGGTATGGCATGAAAATGTCCGCTATTTTCAAATAGCCGATGAAACGGGTAATCCCATAGCTTATTTCTATTTAGATCCCTACAGTCGCCCTGCTGAAAAACGTGGTGGTGCATGGATGGATACCTGTTTAAATCGCCGTCAAATTGAAAAAAACGGTAAAACTGATATTCAGTTACCCGTTGCTTATTTGATATGCAACCAAACTCCCCCGGTTGACGATAAACCCAGCTTAATGACCTTTACGGAAGTAGAAACCCTCTTCCATGAATTTGGTCACGGTTTGCAGCATATGCTGACCAAAATTAATTATCCTAGCGCTGCTGGTATTAATAATGTCGAATGGGATGCCGTAGAATTACCCAGCCAGTTTATGGAAAACTGGTGTTACGAACGCCCGACTTTGATGGGAATGGCAAAGCATTACGAAACCGGCGAACCTTTGCCAGAACATTATTATCAGAAACTTGTCGCAGCACGTAACTATATGAGCGGTAGCGGAATGTTGCGTCAACTGCACTTTAGCTTGCTCGATATAGAATTACACTACCGCTATCGTCCTGGTGGTGACGAAACTCCCGACGATGTACGCAGTCGCATCGCCAAAAATACCACCGTATTGCCACCACTCCCTGAAGATAATTTCCTCTGCGCCTTCGGACACATCTTTGCTGGCGGATATGCAGCAGGTTATTACAGCTACAAGTGGGCTGAAGTTCTTAGTGCAGATGCCTTTGCTGCTTTTGAAGAAGCTGGATTAGAAGACGAACAAGAAGTTAAAAAAATCGGCAAACGCTATCGGGATACCGTACTTGCACTTGGCGGTAGCAAACACCCAATGGAAGTATTTAAATCTTTCCGGGGTAGAGAGCCTAGTACCGAACCTTTACTCAAGCATAATGGTTTAAAAAGTGCGGCTTAATTAGTTGGGAATTGGTAATAGGTAATTAGTTTTTATTTATTCCTATTCTTTAATTTTTTCATTAATGCCAATAGACATCTCCGGAAAACATTTATATGGTTTTAAATTTACAGATTAACCTAACCCCCCTGCCCCCTTCCCGGAGCAGCGAAGAGAGGTTTTTTTCATTTCCGGAGATGTCTAACAAGAGAGGTAAGGGAGTAATCCAAAATAAGAAAAGCGTTGCTCCCGATAACTAACGCCAATTTTGAGAAACTGCAATCTAATATCAAAAAATACAGTTTTTTATACTTTACATATTTTCACATAATGCTTCTATACATAGAATAGAATAATTGAAGATTTTAATTCACCAAACTTTACAGCTTGACTTTCTGTATTGACTATTTTTATAAGACTTTACTTAGTTTTAATTAACTTTATTAAACATAGATTACAACTAATAAATTTCATCATTATTCGTGAAGTTAATAGTGCAGAATTAGAAGTAGGCTAGATGATATAGAACTTTTATTTTTAACCTTAAATATAATGGTTCATATATACATAACCGCCCTTTGTCCTTTGTCATTTGTCTAATTAGGTCTGGGACAAACAACAGAGGAAATTGGAGCAAGGCGGTAAAAACCCAAGCTAGGCAATACAAAAAATGTCCCTATGATGCAAAATATTTTGCTAGCTGTCTCAGGATTGGGACACGCGGAAGAAATGCTCAAACAGATGGAGGAAATACCATCAATCCAACGAGCGAAAGTTACCGTTTTGCACGTTGTTCCTCCACAAACCACTGCCGAAGCAATGACAGCTAAGTGGGAAGAAGGCGGTAAAATTTTAGCAAGCGCTATTCAAAAGTTGCAGCTAAATCCCAATCAAGTTAATTCGGTGCTGCGTCAAGGTGAACCTAAAGACGTGGTTGGCCAGGTGGCAAATGAAATCGATGCCGATTTGATTATTATGGGTTCAAGAGGACTCAAGCGCTTGCAATCAATTTTGGCTAATTCAGTCAGCCAGTATGTTTTTCAGCTGACTTCTCGTCCCATGTTACTGGTTAAAGATGATATTTATGTAAAAGCAATTAACCGGGTTATGGTGGCGATTGACAAATCGGAAGCGTCACAGTACTGTTTAGACTTGGCTTTATTCTTACTAAAAGATATCAAAGGCGGCGAGTTATTTTTAACTCACGTTATGACTGACTTAAAGAGTCCATCAGCCGAAACTGCACAGGTTAAGGCAGATAAACACCCTATTTTAGAAGCAGCAGCGAATAAAGCTCAAAAACAAGGTGTTAAATCTCGCAGTATACTCGGTATTGGTAAACCGGGCGAAAAAATTTGTAGCTTGTCAGAAGAGATGAATATAGACTTATTATTAGTCGGTTCCCCAGATCGTCGCCCAACAATAGCTAAGAATTTTGTAGATTTGGATAAACTTATAGGTACTTCATTGTCTGATTATGTCAGAATTAATGCTACCTGTCCGGTTTTACTAGCGCGTACTGCCGCAGCCTAAACGCTATTTTAGATTCGATTCATTTAACTATAGATTTCGCGGTTGATAGATAAAACCCCTACACTTATACATAGTGTCGGGGTTTTTCCTATTCTTAGAATGAAGTCTTAATTAAGAATCGTTTCTTCCGCCTTCTCTACTCACAGTCAAGGTGTAAAGTAATACTAAAAAAATTGCGGGAACTAGTACGAACAGAATGCTCGCAATGAATCCCAAATCATTAGTTTGCATTGTTAAAAAAGCCTCTCTTTTTATTTGCAGCCACTAGTTTTAGCATAGCATTACTGATGCTTAAGCCGAACGAGATCGCAAAAAAAAGACTGCTACTAAGATATAATTCTCAAGGCTTAGTTGCTACACTTACAGAACCATTAACTAAAGTTTGACAGGCAAGACGATAATTATCGGGCTTTTTCTTCAACATTTTGGTTTCTGCATTCGTGCGAGGTGAGAGATTTTCCATTCCTTCTGTTATCTCTACAATACAGGTTCCACACTGCCCAGCACCTCCACAGTTCATCATTTTGCCCCATACTTTATAGATATCAATATTGTTTTGCATGGCTTTCAATCGCAAATTCGCACCATCAGCTGCGATTACTTCTTTATTTTCTTTAACAAAATTGATGTTGCCCATAGTTAATCCTGGTTAAATATTACCCTGCCAATAAATACTATATCTATTATCCAATTTATTACAAAAAGTTAAGAAATATCAAATTTAGTAAATAATATTTGGCAAAAAAATAAGACAGGCTTTGTATACCTGTCTAAAAAGATGATTGTCGATTAACTTACTTGAAACCTACAGCAGCTTGCCAAACAAAAGCTAGTAACAAGAAGAAAACGGGAATGATTGGGAGAACATCTACCAAGGGGTCAAAAACTTGATAAGCTTCCGGCAATTTCGCTAATAATAGTGTTACTTCCATGTTTGTTTAAATCCAAGTATCCAACATAGTTTTCATATTTGAGCAATATCTTAACACGATTGGGGTATGGGAAGTATGTCGAGAAAAATAAGTAATAAAAGCTATTAGCTCTTAGCTCTTAGCTATCAGCGTTTCTGTTGGCAATTGGATGGGGATTTAAACCCGCTCGTAGCTCAAAGCTAAAAGCTGAAAGCTCGATAAATAATTTGTAGTACAAATAAGGGCAGAAATTTTAAGCTAAAAGAGGAATTTCAATTGTAAATTCGGTTCCTTTGCCGCTAACTGATGATACGCTGATTTTTCCTTGGTGAGTTTCTTCAATAATCTGTTTGGCGATCGCCATTCCTAATCCGGTACCTTTACCGAGGGGTTTAGTAGTAAATAATGGCTCAAATAATTTTTGCTGTACTTCTTCACTCATCCCTATACCGTTGTCAGCAATACGAATAATTAGTTTATCGGAAATATTTTTTTCTGTAAAAATATGGATATTTGGTGCAGGTACATCTTCTAAGGCATCGATGGCATTTGCAAGTAAATTGGTAAATACTTGATTGAGTAAGCCGGGGTAGCACTGGATTTCTGGCAGATTACCGTATTGTTTGATTATTTCAATTTCTGCACGAGAGCCTACTGCTTTGAGGCGATGACGTAAAATCATTAATGTGCTATCCATTCCGGAATGGATGTCGCTGCTAACAAATTTATTGGTATCGTTTCTAGAAAAATTTCGCATCGACACCGAAATATCTTGGATTCGTTGAGAGCTTACTTTCATCGATTCGAGTAAGTTGGGAAAATCTTTTAATGCAAACTCAATATCTAAGTCTTCTAAGGCTTCTGCGATTTCTGTGACTGGTTGCGGGTAGTGCTGTTGATAAAGATGAATGATTTGCGTAATGTCTCCTAAATATTCGTAAGCTGGAGTAATATTGCTAGAGATGCAGCCGATAGGGTTATTGATTTCGTGAGCAACTCCTGCTACTAATTGTCCGATTGTGGCGAATTTTTCTTGTTGTACTAATTGCACTTGTGTTTGTTGCAATGCGGCGGTTCTTTCTGCTACATTTTTTTCTAATTGCTCGTTCCAATTTTCCAGTTTTTTGGTTAAATGTCGCAATTGTAAATGTACTCGCACCCTTGCTAAAACTTCTTCTCCTTCAAAGGGTTTGGTGATGTAGTCAACAGCCCCTAAAGATAATCCTTTCACTTTAGAATCTGTATCTGATAAAGCAGTCATAAAAATAACTGGAATTTCCTGAGTTTGCGGATTTGCTTTGATGCGACGACAGGTTTCAAAACCATCGATACCGGGCATTTGTACGTCTAGTAAAATTAATTCTGGTTGCTCGGTTTCATATTCAAGTTGTTCTATAGCGCTTTCACCATCGGTTTCAATCCGGATAGATAATCCGGCATTTTTTAAAGTTTGAGCTAATACCGCAAGGTTAGTAGGGTTATCGTCAACAAGGAGAATAAAGCCGGATTTTTGAGTAAAAGTAGACATAATTTAATTTTCAAATATTAAAATATTAAAATTAATTCAGGTATTCTTTAATAAGCTGTCGCAGGGGTTTGAGTTGAAAATTCTCTGCTAAGTGAATTATTTTTTGAGCAAAGGGTGTGATATTACCGTCAACATCTTTTAATTTGTTCGCTTCGTCGATAATTGCGTAAACATCGCCTTTTTTCGCTACTGAATGCAGATGACGCAATATTTCATCTGATGGTGGAATAATTTCTGATGATGTATTAATTGATTTTTGAGGTTTTGCGCTTGATGCTTGGTTGTCTTCGTAAACCCATTCAAGTTGTAAATGTCTGCCAAGTAATTCTAATAAACTTTCTACCTGCACTGGTTTGGGTAAAAAACTATTCGCACCAATATCTAAACTTTTCTGTTGCTCTGCTTCAAATACGCTTGCAGAAGAAGCAATAATTACTATATCTTCTAGAATCGAGTCTCGCAAATTACTAATTAACTCAAAACCATCCATTTCCGGCATTACTAAATCGGTTATTATAACATCTGGTTGCCATTCTTTCGCTTTATCTAAACCTTCTTTACCATTACTTGCTTCATTAACTTCAAAACCAATCGGTTTGAGTAAATTCTCAACAACCGAACGATTTTCCCATTTATCATCAACAACTAAGATTTTTTGTTTTCTTCCTTGATATCCAATGATTTTACCATGCGCGATAGTAGAAAATTCTGCCCAATCGTCATAGTAAGGTAAATCTAATTCAAACCAAAAATTACTACCTTTCTCAATCTCGCTTTCTACCTGAATTTCGCTATTCATCAAAGAGATAATTTTTAAGCTGATTGCTAATCCTAATCCAGTACCTTCAGCCTGTTTTTTCACATCTCCTACCTGCTCGAAAGGTTGAAAAATCTTATTTAATTGTTCGGGAGACATTCCCATCCCCGTATCTACAATTTCAAAACGAACTTGGTGATTTTGGGTTTGATCTTTACTTATGATATAAACTTTTAAAGTCACGCTACCTTTATCGGTAAACTTGATAGCATTACCCAACAAATTAATTAAAACTTGACGCAATCTTTTCTCATCTGCTTTTACACCTATTGGTAATTCCGAGTCGGGTTGATAAATAAACGAAATACCTTTTTGTTCGGCACGAATACGACAGATTTCAACAACTCCTTGTAAAAAAGATGGAAAATGAAACTTCACTGGATAAAGTTCCATTTTGCGAGCCTCTATTTTGGATAAATCTAAAACGTCATTAATTAAAGTCAATAGATGAGAAGCACACTGATGAATAATATCAACTCCCTTGCTTCCCTTATCCGTCATCGTTTCCGAACGTTTGAGAATTTGAGCATAACCAAGAATACCGTTAAGTGGAGTTCTTAATTCATGGCTCATATTGGCAAGAAATTCGCTTTTCGCTTTATTTGCATTATCAGCAGAAATTTTTGCTTTATCAGCTACCGTTAATGCTTCTCCCAACTGAAAAGTACGTTCTTCTACTCTAAATTCTAATTCTTCGTTGGCTTTTTTCAGCTTTATTTGCGCTTGTCGATTCTCGTTAATTACAGCGCAAAGTACATAAGTAGTTACTGCAATCACGCAAATAAACGATTGTAACAGTAATAACGATTGATTTACCGAACCTAATTTTGCAAACGAACCAAAACCGCGAACAGTACCAAAAACTGCAATTCCTGAAACAATTACAACAAGTATTGTTGACTCTCGTTCTCCAAAGCGAAAAGCCGACCAAATTAATAGTGGTATCATCATGTATTCTAAAGGATAACCTTGCCCAAAGGCTATCCAACTAATGAAAATAAATGATATTATTAGCAATCCTAATTCGCTAATTTTTTCTCTTTTCAATGGTTCTCGCTGTTCTGTTCTTTGAAACCATTCCAGCATTCCCGGTGTCACAATCAAGATGCCAGCAATAACTGATGTAAACCAACCTTGCCATACTTCTTTATAAATAGTCCAAGGCACTATACCGCGCATACACAAAGTTGCAACTGCAAGAGTAGTAATTACTATTGGAGTAGGAATAATTAAGATAAAAAACTTAAAAATATTCTGAGAGTAATTGAGGATTTTTTTATTTTTAATAAAGCGTTTTATTAAAATACTAGCGATGAACGGATCGGCAACATTGCAGATAGCTATAAGACTACTTGTGACAAAATCATCTTTATAAAAAAATACGCTATTAGCAATTAATGCACCTACGAACAAAGCTGGTAATATCCGATATCCTAATAGTAAAAAACTAGCTAAATAAAGTCCTGCGGAAAGCCAAATTGCTGATGAACCATTTTGGAAAGACAGCAATAAACATATCTTGCACAAACACAAGTGAATTGCCGGAATCACTAATGATGCTATAAGTATTTTGTGCTTCGAGTTAAATCGATTTATCTTCTTATGTAAAACTTTTTGCATTACTTTTAATTCGAGTCTTGGGTTAGAGAAAATATACAAATGCCAAATCATCAGCAAATATCCGCTTCATTAGATTAGAAGTAAACGTTGCTGAAAACTTTGGTGGAATAGTAGGTTAATGAACTAAACCGTACCGTCTCCAACAAAAGTAGTTAATCTTCCCTGTACTGAATTTATGGTTCCCTAAAACCGAATCAAAATTAAAGTTTGTGTGAATTATTGGTAATTAGTAACTGCTCACTGTTTCAACCAATGCCCAAATTCTGTAGTAAAAGTATCGTTCAATATACTTTCCCGAATCTTCTGGGTAAACCTAATTAACTCGGTAATATTGTGAATACTTAATAAGGTATAAGCCAAAATCTCTTGCGCTCGTATCAGATGCGATAGATAAGCGCGAGTAAAGTTTTGGCAAGTGTAACAAGGGCAAGTTTCATCAAGGGGAGTAAAATCTTCACGAAACTTTGCATTTTTAACGTTCCATCTTTCCCCTTTAACCACAGCAGTACCGTGTCTAGCCCAGCGAGTTGGAATCACGCAATCAAATAAATCCACACCAGAGGCGATCGCCACTACCATTTCTTGATGGGTACCTACTCCCATCAAGTAACGCGGCTTGTGAGCGGGTAATAAAGGTGCTGTTTGTCGAACAATTTCGTGAATTAATTCTGGCTCTTCCCCGACGCTGACACCACCAATGGCATATCCCGGTAAATCCAATTCAGTTAAAGCATTTGCGGCTTTGGAACGTAAATCGGCATAGATACCCCCCTGTACTATTCCAAACAACGCTTGTTCGCTACGATTATGCGCTTCAACACATCTCAACAACCAACGGTAAGTACGTTCCGTTGCAGCTTCTACTTCCGTGCGATTGGCTGTTGCAGGGGGACATTCATCAAATGCCATAATCACATCCGCACCCAAAATATTTTGAATTTCTATGGATTTTTCTGGCGTTAAATTTATAATTCTTCCATCGTGGGGCGAGCGAAAACTTACTCCTTCTTCAGTAATTTTACGCATCTCGCTCAAACTAAAAACCTGAAACCCACCGGAATCGGTAAGCATGGGTTTGTCCCAACCCATAAACTTATGCAGTCCACCTGCTCCTGCTACAATCGCCTCGCCCGGTTGTAAATGGAGATGATAAGTATTTGACAGTACCATCTGCGCTCCAGTTTCCTTTAACTGGGCTGGAGTAATGGTTTTAACGTTTGCCAGCGTTCCTACCGGCATAAAGCGCGGCGTTTCTACCACACCATGAGGCGTAGAAAATATCCCAGCACGCGCTGAACTGTTGCTACATTTAGCAAGACATTGAAATGAAAAATTTGCGCTCAAAATTAAGAAAACCGAGACTGTTCTGTTAACGATCTAACTTATTAAACCAAATTTAGAACATATCTGAACTATCATCATCAATTTCAGCATCCCATTTAGCCGATAATACCTGCTCCATCATTGCTTCGATGGCATTAGTATTCCAACAACGTTCCTGCCGTTCCTGCATTGGAGTAGAAAGGGGAGTCAACCGCAAGCGCATCCCTTCTTGAACTAAATCAAAACAGGCTTCCTTTTCGGATGACTGAGTAAGTTCTAAGCAATCAAAACTATAAACGTTTAAATAAAGAGCGTTATTTGCGACTAATGTGGAGCGTCGGGGATTTGCAAAAACTTCCATTACATCCCCTTCACCCGAAGCGCAAACCTCACCATCTTGGGTGTAGGCATAGCGGACACGACCTAAATCCCCCAGCAATCGTCGCATATCAAGTTTATTTACGATGACACCTGTATTGACGATACATGGAGCTGGTATTTTGGTTTCGGGTAGATGGTGATTCATAATCAAATAGCTTTTTGAGCAAAGGTGAAGTACAACGTTATAGCCTGCATAACCAATCAATCAGCGGTAATCTATGCCCTCCCCTGTAATGTACAAATATAAATATCAAATATGGCGGGGCAATTACTTAAACTCACTGACATTAATTATGAGCTTTTTTTTTCAAACTACAAAAAACACTACCATCGATTAAAATGCAACCTTTTATGCTTCATTGAACTGTGACAAATATTACTAACTTATTTTTTCCTACTTAGATAAGCATAACAAATTTTTTGACTCAGTTTCTCATACAAGTAAATCTTATTTCAAGTTTTAAGATTTGATACTGTTATTTGTGCGGTAATCGTAAGTGCCATTGTTTTTGTTCTACTTAAGTAATTATTTTGACAAGTATGAATTCTCAGTATCCGTGGTGGAAAACTCAACTTTTAAATTTAGTTGCAAGTATTATATTTTATACGTCTATTCCGTTGCCTTATATCGAGCGATTGGAGTTCGGCATGGTAGCACGTTTTGCGACTGCGATCGGGATAATAATTGGAGGAATCTTAGGATTATTTGATATTGTAGCCAATTTTTTAGGAATGTCAGTATTAACTCGCAGTGCATTGGTAGTAGCAAGCTGGATTGCAATTACGGGAGGACTGCATTTAGATGGAGCAATGGATACTGCCGATGGGTTAGCAGTAACGGATAAAGAGCGGCGCTTGGAAGTAATGACTGATAGCGCTACAGGAGCCTTTGGAGCAATGGTGGCGGTTGTTATAGTCTTACTCAAAACGGTAGCTTTATCAGAAATACAAGAAAATCGTTTGTTAATAATAATTGCAGCTTGTGCATGGGGACGTTGGGGACAGATATTAGCAATACAAAGATATGACTATCTCAAACCAACTGGTAAGGGTGCATTTCACAAGCAAGCCATTCGTTCTTATAAAGATGTTTTACCTTCTGTTTTACTGCTATTAAGTTTAAGTTCTGTAAAGCTGATATTTGGTCAGTTTAATCAAAATAATTTACTAGCAGCAATAAGCATGATAATTACGGGAATTGCAATTGCTTTTCTTACAGGTGCTTGGTTTAACTATAAATTAGGTGGTCATACCGGGGACACTTACGGTGCAGTTGTAGAATGGACTGAAGCACTTTTTCTTTGCGCGATGACGATGCAGTGAACAGTGAGCAGTGAGCAGTTACCAGTGAACATTTAATAATTTTTTTTAACTCTTAACTCCTAACTCCTAATTCCTAACTCCTAACTTTTAACTACTTGACTGGCTTCAATCGGGTTACTTTCAATTTAAAGCTGCCGATTCCAGTTTCTCCGAAAGAGCGAACCCTAACAATGTAAGTTCCGGCTTTGGTAACGCGGGTGAAGAGGAGAGAATTACTGCTACCGTCGGGGCCGTCATCATTTTCTGCTATTGTTGAACCGTCGGGAGCGAGCAGCGTAATGATGCTGTCAAAGCTATCTGAAGAGAGATCGATCGCTAAATTATCGCCTTTGGCTAACTTCACCATATAGTCACGAGCAAAGCCACCTTGCCCCGTAGGAATATCACTATCGGAGAGTGCATCGGAAACTTCGTAAGTGCTGGGTAAAGGTATGGGATTATAAAATTTATTTGCTTGTTTATTTGCCTGAGCAAAAGCTGTTGTCGTACTCATACCAAATGCTAGCAATGTAGCAGGAATTAACCCACACCGTCCTAAACCCAGCGCTTTAGACTTACTCATGATTGTATGTAGTTTTCCAGTAAAATAATCTTAGTTTTGGTTAATTATAATTTTTATTAGCCGACCTTGCCTATGAATTCTTTGTATAGTTTGCCTCTGTGTGGAACGGCAACTGCTGCAACTCCGGAAACGGTAATTCCAGATTTACTTAATATTTCTACCGCAGAATTAACTGTAGTACCCGTTGTATAGATATCGTCAATTAAAATTACAGGCACATTTGGAGGCTTGCGAAAATCTTTGCCTATATCAAAAGCTTGAGTTAAAGTTTCTTTGCGCTCGATTGGCGATAATCCAAATAGCGCTTCAGTGGCTTTGACTCTTTGTAATCCGTTTACTTTTAATTTTAGCCCAGTTGTTTCACAGAAGCTTTTTGCAATCAACTCTGCTTGATTAAAACCCCTTTCTTTTTGCTTCTCCGGATGCATCGGAATCGGAACTACCATAAAAGAACCTTTGCTACCGTATTCTTGCAGCCATACTTCTCCCAACCATTCACCCAAGGGACGAGCAATTTCTGGATGATTATTGTATTTCATTGTGGCGATCGCCCGTTTGATAGCTCCCCCATAAGCACCCCAAGCAATTACTGGTGGAGATGATAAATTATTTTTACTGTTATTGGAGCCAGTTAAACGACACTTTTGTAACTGTTTATGACAATATTCACAAAATTCTTCCGAAGCAGGGCGCTGACATAAAGGACAATTTGATTGTAAAAAAAGATTAACTAAACTTTTCCAAAGTTGCATATTTATATTTTGGCGATGGGGCATGGGGCATTGGGCATTGGCAAGAGGGGGAAGAGGGGGAAGAGGGGGTAGAAATAATTTTTAATTTATAACTCCTAACTCCTTAAAGTAAACTCGGTCGCAGCGTTCTGTTTCTACACCTGTTGCAGGTATATAATCATTGCTTTCATAGAGTTTGACGGCTTCGTGCAAAACGCTGGCAGTTTCAATCCAAATTTGTTTGAAATCACGGGAGCTTATTTCTGCTTCCAACTGTTGTAACAAAAATTTACCCAATCCAAAACCTCTAGCTTTGGGTAATAAATACATTTTGCGTATCTCTACAGCATCTTTGCCGCGTTCGATAGGATAGTAAGCCCCCGTACCTACCACTTCACTAAAGTATTCTATTACCCAAAACTCACCACCTTTATCTAAGTAATAATTCTCAACTTGTAATACATCCTTATCTGCACCATCTGGTTCCCAACCCAAACCGTACTCCGACAATACAGAACGAATAACTTCAGCCGCATAATGGCGATCGCTCGGCTTCCATTGACGAATCAAAAAATCTCGAAAATAAAGACTAACCATAAGAGTTAGGAGTTAGGAGTTGGGAGCTAGGAGTTAATAATTACCAATTACCGATTCCCAATTAACTGTGAATCCTTGGCTCATAATAAAGGGTTGCAAGTATTTCACTTTCGGCGATTGATAATTCATCTAATCTCTGCATGACAATTTCGCGGTCGAAATAAGTGTCTGCAAGTACCCAATAAATGCCATAATGACGTGCTTCTGATGCCATTAAGCCTTGATAAAATTTGGCTAATTCTGGTTCGGGACAATGTGCGGCTAATAATCCCAAGCGTTCGTGACTGCGAGCTTCTATTAATGCACTAATAAGTAGAGAATCCAAAAATCGATTAGGTTCGTTGGGACGAATTTGAGCTTTCAATTTTGCACCGTAAGGGGGCGGAGTAACTGGACGTAAAGGAATATTCCGCTTTTCTAACCACTGGTTAACTTGCTCGAAGTGTTCTAATTCTTCTTTGGCAATTTTAGTTAACTCCTTGACCATTTTGGCATTGGAAGGGTAGCGAAACATAAAGTTGATTGCAGAGGCAGCTGCTTTACGCTCGCATTGGGAATGATCGAGTAATATTGCATCTAGGTTAGATATTGCTAATTCTACCCAAGCTGGGTTGGTGGGTTGCTTGAGGATATTGATTGTTGGTAGCTCGTTCGTTAGCACGCTTAGTTTTATAGATTAATATACAGCTTTCTATTTTATAGGGAATCAGCGATGGGGTTGATTGATCAGATTTTATATTGTTTCTGTTCTCTATAAGTACTTAGGCAAAATTAATTCTATATTGTCATTGCGAGGAACGTTAGCGTTCACGCGGAGCGTGCGGCGAGCGCGTCTCCCGCAGGGAGATAGCAATTCTAAGAACTTGAAGCTTTTAGCTGAAACAGCATTCATCCCACGTCTCACTCTCTTAGGAGCGTGGGATGAATGCGAGCGAGATGACGACAGTTCCCTGACCAAGGCTGAAAGCGAGGGAGGGGAACATGGAGGAAACAAGCAATATATTAATCTTCAGGGTTTTCTTGATTCTCAATATACTTTCTCAAGGTTGACACTGTTACACCTCCACAGCTAGCTACAAAATATGAACCATTCCAAAAAACATCTTTACTATAAAAGCTTTCTAGATGTTCAGTAAATTCTTGACGTAATTTTCTAGATGACACAGATTTTAAATTATTTACAAGCTTACTTAATGCTAAATCTGGGTGATATTGAAAAAGTAAATGTATATGATTGTCTTCACCGTTAAACTCGACTAATTTACAATCCCACTTTATAAGTAGTTCTTCAAAAATAATGTGTAGGCGTTCTAGCATTTTGCTTGTGAACGCTTTTTTTCTGTATTTTGTAGTTAAGACAAGATGAGCTTTCAAGTCACTGACTGAACGTCCTTTTGATACAAAATCATTTTTCATAGTATTTATGTAATATTGCTCTTAATTGGTGTATACTAAAAGAGTAACACTGATTAAAGCAGGGAGGTTAAATAAATGCGAATCTCGTACCAATACAAAATTAAGCCCAATAAAGAGCAAATAGAAAAAATAGATAACACTTTAGATATGTTGCGTTGTCAATATAATCATTTACTTTCTCAAAGGTTTGATTGGTACGAGATGAATCGTTGTGCTATTGATAGATGTGGTTTAATTTGTCACTTACCGGATTTAAAGGAACAACCAAATTACTACAATCAAAAAGCATCTTTAACCCGGTTAAAAGTAGAACGACCTTGGTACAAAAATATTCATTCTCAAGTATTGCAAGAAGTACCCTCTAAAGTTGAAATAACTTTTGACCGTTGGTTGAAAGGTGATTGCAATGGGAAACGTAGTGGTAAACCTAGATTCAAAGCTAAGGGGCAATACAAAACTTTTACTTATCCGCAATTCAAGAAGCATAAATTTAACAATAATAAAATTACCTTGTCCAAAATAGGTGATGTAAAAGTTATTGTTCATCGTCAAATACCGGATGGTTTTGATATTAAAACTGTTTCTGTCACTAGAAAAGCAGATGGTTATTATGTAACTCTAAGTCTTGATGACAAAACAGTTCCGACAATTAAACCAGATTTTAACGCTGATAATATTGTTGGTATCGATATTGGTTTAATTGATTTTTATGTTGCTTCTGACGGCACTAGAATTACTGCACCAAAATACTTACGCAAAGCAGAAAGGAAATTAAAGGCTGCACAACGTAAAGTTTCAAGACGTAAAAAAGGTTCTAATCGTAGAAGGAAAGCAATTCAGAAACTAGCTATCCAACATAAAAAAGTTGCGGATACTAGAAAAGACTTTCACTTTAAAACAGTTAAAACATTGCTTGATAAATATGATGTAGTTGCTGTTGAAAAGTTGAATATCAAAGGACTTGCTAGAACACATTTGTCTAAAAGTATTAACGATGCTGGTTGGGGACAATTTAGAAATATTCTTTCAAACAAAGCCGAAAATGCTGGTTTGAAAGTAATAGCAGTAAATCCAAACGGCACAAGCCAAGACTGTTCTAATTGTGGGCATAAAGTCAAAAAGCCACTATCTCAAAGAATGCATAATTGCCCTGTCTGCCATACAGGTTTATGCAGGGATTTAAATGCGGCAATAAATATAAAGAACCGTGGGACACATGGTCTTAAAGCTCAATTAATGTCTTCAAAGAAGAGTCATTGAGAAGCCCGCACTCACCTGAAAGGGAGTGTGTGGAGTATGTCACAATCTTAAAGCTTTGCAGTAGAACCCAAAGTCGCGATGAAAATACAATTTAAAAGTACGACTAAAATAAAGCTAACAACTATCAACTAACTACTAACTACGCGCCTAAGCTAAATGCATTTTCAAAACACTTCTGGGCGCTTTGCGTACCCTGGCTTTTATCGTTTCTTTACCCAAACGCTGACAAGCCTCGAAGCGATGACAACCGGAAAAACCGTAATATTGCCCATCTACTTCTAATAAATCTATCGGCTCTTGCAGCCCAATTTCTGCGATCGACTTCATCAAAGCTTCTACTTTCTCTTGGTCATTTTGACTCTTAAGTGGTCGTATTATTTGATTTAGCGGGATTTCTTCAATTTTCATAATCGCGTTAAGCGCAGCTCTACTTTATGTAATCGCCGCCTCCATAATTTATGTTGTTTTATGTTCTTAATTAATCATACTCATTACGACTTTGTTTTGCAACTAGATTATTTGTTAAAAATTGCTAATGGTATCGTTAGGCATTTTATACACTAATAGTAATAAGCAGCGTCTGCTTTTTTGAAACAACCTTTTATATCGCGAGCGGGCACCCCTAGTTTTGAATTTCTATGAAAATTTCCTTAGAGCGTTTATCTTGTACCATACTGACAGCTTCGTGTTTATTAGGACTTACAGGGGCATCGGTTCCTGCCACGAAGGTTTCTGATGTTGAACTTAAAATTGGGATTGTGCAGCGATTTGCGTCCCTACCCGATGATGAGTTGATCCTCGAACCTACCGAAGGCGATAAATTAAAGTTAACTTTTAATTCGGATAAAAGGCCCCAAACCGTGGTGACTACCCAGCCTGTAAAGATACAGACGGCGATGCAGCCTTTAGAGCAGCCTGTACTTGATGAACGGCTGGTTTTAGGAACATACCGTACTTTTGAAACTGCGGAACACAGCGCCGAAATGTGGCGTAAGAAAGGGATAGAAGTAGAAATTGCTCAACCCGAACGCTGGCAGGTGTGGGCTAAAAGAGAGGTTTATAATACACCTTTATTGCGACGCTTGTTATTAAAAAGCGTCAAAGAGTCTGGTAAAAAAACAGCATTTGTCGATAGTAAAGTTTTACGGCGAGTACCCCAAGCAAGTTGGGTAATAAATGGATATCGCTACAATCGAAACTATTTAAAAATTAGTAGTGATAAAAATTTAATTAAGGTAAATAATAAAAGCGGAGAATCCAAATCCAAACGTGTTTATGCTGGCAGGCTGCAATTACAGCCCAATGCTTACGGGACTTATTCCTTGGTGAATGATGTACCATTAGAAACATATTTACGTGGAGTAGTGCCTTATGAAATTGGTGCGAACGCTCCCAAAGCAGCGATGGAAGCGCAGACGATTATTGCTCGTACTTACGCTCTGAGAAATTTACGTAGATTTGAGGTGGATGATTATGAATTATGTGCCGATACTCACTGTCAAGTTTATTACGGAGTCCAAGGAGCTACAGAAAAAACAGATCGGGCGATCGCCGCAACCAGGGGTATGGTATTAACCTATAAAGATATGTTGGTAGACGCGCTGTACTCTTCAACAACAGGTGGTGTTACCGCCTCTTTCACCAGCGTCTGGAATGGGGAAAACCGCCCTTATTTGAAACCAGTAGTAGATACGCCGAAGGAATTTTGGAATTTATCTCAACAAAGCTTAGCGGATGAAAAGAATTTTCGTTTGTTTATGAGCTTGAATAAAGGATTTAACGAAAGCGAGCAAGAATGGTTTCGGTGGCGTAGAGAAAGCAGTTTAGATAATATCACCAAGGGATTGCAGAAATTTTTAAAAGTTAAAAACAGTCCCTTTGCTAAATTCAAAACTGTCAAAGATATTCAAGTAGTCGAACGCAGTAAAGGCGGAAGAATCCTTAAACTAGCCGTTAAAACAGATATCGGCACTTTCCATCTATATAAAGACGAAGTTCGTAGCGCCTTCTTTGCACCCAGAAGCACCTTATTTTATCTAAAAGCACTCAACAAAGGAAAACCCGGAATTTGGGGATACGAATTTGTTGGTGGTGGATTAGGGCATGGAGTAGGTTTGAGTCAAATTGGCGCGATGAATCTAGCTAATTTAGGTTGGAAAAATGGAGAAATCCTTAAATTTTACTATCCCGGTACTCAGATTCAGATGCTCAGTGATGCCGTGAAGGTTGGCAAGAAATAGGGAATGGGGAGATGGGGAGATGGGGAGACAAGGTGAGAAGAACTTACTTGCTACTCGCTACTAACTCTTACCAATTACCGATTACCGATTACCTATTCCCAATTCCCAAATAAAAAAGCAGTCACTGCGAATGGGAACATTTCCCGATACAGTGCTGCTTTTAAAGAAGTATTTAACTACAAAGGTAACTCTTGCATTTACGGCTGTGAGTTGTCTTTGTTTTTAGTAAAGTTCTTCTTCTTTATGGGTTTCGATGGTGCAGTCAGAAGTTGGGTAAGCGACGCAAGTCAATACATATCCACCTTCCATCTGATCATCGTCCAAGAAAGACTGATCGGACTGATCTACCGAACCGGAGGTAATCTTACCAGCGCAGGTGGAACAAGCACCAGCACGGCAAGAGTAAGGTAAGTCCAACCCAGCTTCTTCAGCTGCGTCTAAAATATAAGTATCGTCATCACAGTCGATAGTTTGGTCTAAACCTTCGGCTTCGCTCTTGAGTGTGACTTTGAATGTTGGCATTTTGTAAATCCTCTCTTTTTTGCAAACGGCAGTATAAGTTATCCTCAAGCAAACCATGCGGCTGCTCCTAAAGGAATAGCCGTTTTTTTATATTTGCTTCAATTCTGATACTACGAGAAAAATCGGACTTTGTTACTAGTTTTTTGTCTCGATTAGTAATGAAATAAGTACAGACCATATAGATAAGTTAAGCTTATGCTTTTTAGCTGGTTTTAGTTAGACTATTAAAAATTTTTATATACATGAACAATTTTTATGATTTTGTAAATCAGTTATCAGGTAGATTTAGGGAATTAATGATATATCTGATAGGTTTGCTTGATAAAGACTGATGCGAAAAGCCTTTGATAATACTGTATAATCCTTTGACCGTTTGGGCTGTAGAGGATTTTAAAAGTGCGGGTAGGCTTAGTTGGTACGGGTTACGCGGCAAAATTAAGGGCGCAGACGCTCTTGAACGATGAAAGGGCTGAATTAATTGCTGTTGTGGGAGGAAATACACTTTCCAAAACAGAAGCTTTTGCTAGAGATTTTCAGTGTCAGGTATTAGATTCCTCCCAGCAACTAATAGAACAAGAAGATATTGAGTTAGTAATAGTTAGTAATGTTAATAGCGAGCATGGGGAAATAGCGCGTGCAGCTTTGGAAGCTGATAAACACGTTGTTATCGAATATCCTCTGAGTTTGGATTTAGTAGAAGCATCGGAATTGATCGATTTAGCGAAGTCTAAACAGGTGCTGCTTCATGTCGAGCATATTGAACTTTTAGGTGGTTTGCATCAAGCTTTAAAACGAAATTTAGATAAAGTAGGCGAAGTTTTTTACGTGCGCTACAGCACTATTAAGCCCGAAAATCCAGCACCTCGTAAGTGGACTTACAGTCATAATTTGTTTGGTTTCCCGTTGATGGGTGCTATTTCAAGATTGCATCGATTAACTAATTTATTTGGTGAAGTCATGGCTGTTAATTGTCACAATCGATTTTGGGAAACGGAAGTCGAATTTTACCAATCTTGTTTTTGTACAGCCCAACTTAACTTTACCAGCGGACTTTTAGCTGAAGTTGTATACGCGAAAGGTGAAACCGTGTGGGAAGCAGAACGAAAATTTGAAGTACACGGTAAAAATGGCGGATTGATTTTCAATTCTCAGGAAGGATTTTTATTTGAGTTACAACAAACAACACCCATAGAAGTTGCTAGCCGTCGCGGTTTATTCGCCAAAGATACAGCTATGGTTTTAGATTATCTTTTTGATGGAACTCCTTTATATGTAACTCCAGAAGAAAGTTTATATGCTCTCAAAGTTGCGGATGCTGCAAGACGCTCGGCTGAAATGGGGATTACAATCGCGGTTTAGAAGCTATTCGATTTTCGATTAAAGAGTTAGGAATTAGGGGTAATTAAGGTCAAAGGTTAAAGGTTAAAGGTTCAAGGTTCAAATTCTCCTTATCTCCCCTTCCCCCCATCCCCTTGTCTCCCCCCTCTTCCCTGTTCCCAATTCCCCATTCCCCTTATAAAATCACTTCATAACTACTTCACAAATATAAATATTTTGATTTATTAATTCTTGATTATTAAGCATTTATCTTCATTGACGCTTCACTAAAATCTTACATAATACTACTAAGTGATTTATTTTTCTTTTCTGTTAGAAAAAAGACGTGTAGTGTTGAGGAATGCGTTATGAAATCGTTAGTCAGAGTAGGAGCAATAGCTACGTTAAATTTGCTCTGCTGCTCAAGTTTTGCTCAAGCGGTAGATGCTACAAATAAGGTCGAAGTACAATCGAATATTTATCAAACAACTGTATTAAAAAGTACGCTGGCTCAAAATGTAACACCTGGCAGCTTAAAAAATCGATTGCAATCAACTGGGACAAATACTGAATTTGCGAATTTTCTACCGAGCGATGCACCATTGGTAGCAATGGTTGATACATCTTCAGCAACTTGGAGAAAAGCTGGAAATTTTCAATTGTTTCAAGCAGCTTGGAATGGAATCTCTTTCTTAATACCACCGCAAATCAAAAATGGATATGCAACAGATATTGAACCTTGGTTGGGAGAGCAAATAGCCTTTGCATTTTTACCAAAACGTGGTTCTTCTCAAGTCACTGTGGATTCCAATTTTGTTACTTTGGTTCCGGTGAAAGACGAAGCGGGTTTGCAGAGATTTTTAAATAAACTTAAAGCTGGTGGAAATTTGAATCAGCGACAGTATAAAGGAATTACGATTTTAGAAACTAAAACAGGTTCTCCCTCGCAAGATAATACAATACCTCCGGTTCCTAAGTCTCCTATAAATAAAGCTATTAAATCAAATATTTTAAAAAAACCAAGCTTTAAAAAACCACAAGTAAGAAAGCAAAGAAGTTTAGCTATAGGTATTTTTCCGGGACATTTGGCAATTGGTTATTCAAACAAATCTATTGAAAGAGTAATTAATACCAATAGAGAAAAATCTGCCACTTTAGCACAAAATTCTCAGTTTCAGAAAACAATTAGACAACCTCAAACAGGTAAACCGCTGTTTGCAATGTATCAAGATCCGGCTGGCTATATTGATTTTGTAAAAGAGATAATTAAAGATCCTAGTTTGGGTTTACCCACTTTTGATTTAGATAGTATTCTTTCTTCAGAACAACTAAAAAAATATCAAAGTCTCGGCTCTTTCGTTACGGTTCAAAAAGAAGGAATTCGTTTTCAGGTAAATGCTTATCTTTCACCTGATTTCAATAGAAATAATCTTGCCGATAATATCAAAACTCAAACGATATTGTCCCGAATGCCAGCAGCGACATATTCTGCTATTAACGGAAAAAATCTTAATCAAAGATGGCAAACCATATCTAAGCTATTAAGCTCTCAAAAAGAATTTAAAGATGGTTTAACAACTTTGCGTGGACTTATCCGCAGCAATACCGGGCTGGATTTAGAACGCGATATTATTAGCTGGATGGATGGGGAATTTGCCTTTTTTATGTATCCTACCAAGGGCGGATTTTTTCAAGCTATGAAACAAGGTTTAGATATGGGAATCGGTTTAGCTGTTGAAACAAGTAACCGAGCCGCTGCTGAAAATACTTTGAACAAGTTAGGAGATTTAATTGCATCTGTATCCAAGGGAGAAGTCAAGATTGCCCAAAAAAGTATTAAAAACCAAGCTGTAACTAGTTGGGATGTAGATGGAGATTCCGCAAAAAGCCTACTTGCTTACAGTTGGGTAGACAACAATACTTTAATTGTGACGACGGGATATGGAGCGATTGCAGATTTAGTACCGCAGCCTTATGTAGCTTTGTCTTCAGCTTATAACTTCAATACAGCAACTAGTTCTCTTCCCAGCCCAAATAATGGTTATTTTTACATGAATATGGGTTCTTTGCTGTCATGGGTTTACGGTTTTGTACCGCAGCAATATACTAATAATCCGTATTTTAATATGTTTAAACAAGCTATTGGTTCGGTTTATAGCATTAGTGCCACAACTTCTTCTAATGTTGACAGAGAACAATCGGATTTTCTAATTGTTTTGGCACCTGTGAGGAAGAAGATAAGGTAATTTTTTGAACTTTATTCATAAGCTTCCGACCTATGAACAATAGTACTAATAATTACCTGTTTGTTTTCATCATCAATTTGGTAAATTACTCGATAATCACCAATACGATAACGAGAATATCCAGCTAAGTTACCTTTTAGAGATTTAATATTAGGATGAAAATAAGGATTTTTTTCTAATTGCTCAAAACATCGAGCAATTTTTTTAGCTAATACTTGGTCTGCTGAAGCATAAATTTCTTCTGCTTCAGCGGATAAAATTACTTCATACATCAGACCTAATAGTTCTCCAATTTTTTACACGTCCTTGAGCAATATCTTTTTGTCCTTTTTCAAAAGATTCAATAAAACCAGGAATATCTAGCAATTCTTGAGTTGCTGCTTCACTTTCTTTATCTTCTAAATAAGCTAAAAAATCGGCTACCATATGCAAGCGTTCGGAAGTTAAACCATCAAGATATTTATTAATTTTTTGACGAATTTCAGTAGTATTCATAGATTGAATTTATTTTTTATATGTTTTATATATATTTTACCTTTATGCAACTTTAAATGATTGTCCCCAGGTTTTAGGTTCTGGTAAAGTTTCGCCATCTTCTAAAGCCGACTCGATGAGCATTTCTAACACTTCTTGAGCATTTTTTACTGCTTCTTCGTAAGTATCACCGTGGGTATGACAAAATTCTCCCCATTCAGGAAGACTTACCTGACAAAGTTACTTTTCCAGGTAATAAAGGATGATACCAATTTGTATGACTACCTTTTCTCCAACGACTAGTAAATCCTGCTTTAAGTAATAAACTTTTCAATTCCCTAATTTTTTTAGGCATATTATTCAGTAACCAGTTTTATAACTCCTAACTCCTAACAGACGTAGCAGTGCTACGTCTCTACACTCCCTAATCCTTGTTGGGAAATTTCCGTACCTGATATTCGGATGACTCTACCATCTCGTAAGTAAATCCCAAGTCTTTATCAAACTTTTCTTCAATAGCGTCTAGCTCTTCTTGCTGAATCGATTTCCACTGTTCTCTGGTTTCCCAGCGAATCACCATAACAAGCTCTGTGGGGTCATTTGGGTTAATCCACAGTTCTTTTCCTAAAAATCCGGGATAGTTAACCAGTGCTGCCGTCCAAATTTCAGCGTCTCTTTGAATGTACTTTTCCCGCTGTTTGGGCGCTATTTTAAACTTAAGTAACTCAATTACCACCCTATTTCATTCTCCGTGCTACTTTGCCACAATAGAATTAGCATATTTGCTAAAGTTTAATTCTCAGCATAGCTTTATTGTTACAAGCAAGGGCTAAACGGCAAAATAAAGAAGGGAGAACTAGTAGGAGCGTGGTATGGAAAACAATAACTGGATGCAACAATTGTTGATGCTCGGTATCGGTACAACTTCGGTTGTAGCCGACAAAATCAAGGAAGCCAGCGAGCAATTAGTTAAAGATGGCAAACTCGATCCAGAACAAGCGAAAGCTGTTATGGATGATGTGGTACAGGAGTTGAAGTCCGAGCAGGGCAACTGGGATAAGAATATGCAGCGACAAATGAAAAATATGCTGCAAGATTTGGGAGTTGCGCGTCAGTCGGAAGTAGACGAATTGCGCGGTAGAATTGACCGTTTAGAGCGTCAAGTGCGCGATTTGGAAAATAAACTTTGGAAATAGGGGTTAGGAATTAGGAGTTAGGAGTTAAGAGTTAGGAGTTAGGAGTTAGGAGTTAGGAGTTAGGAGTTATAAATATAAAACTGCTCACTGTTCACTGGTAACTGTTCTGATTTACACTTAATTTTGTTCTATTGGTAATTTTATTTTTGGAATATGAAATGATGGGGAGAATACCTCAATTGAAGGCAATTTTTAAGCGTGTGGGTTTCATATTGCTTTGTGTTGTATTTTTTGGGTGCGCTCAAATTTCGACTGAAGCACCGGAGACTAATGCTTCACAAAACACTATTCAAGAATCACCAGCGTCTACTACAGTAGCTGATAGTACCACTACAAAAGCGAGCGATAATATGTCTGACGCAGTTACTACTCCTTCGGGATTAAAGTATGAAGTTATCAAGGAAGGAACTGGAGCAACTCCTAAACCCGGACAAACTGTAACCGTTCACTATACGGGTACTTTAGAAGATGGAACTCAGTTTGATAGCTCAAGAGATCGCGGTCAACCTTTCGAGTTTACAATCGGTCAAGGACAGGTAATCCAGGGTTGGGATGAAGGACTCGGTATTATGAAAGTTGGCGGTCGTCGTAAATTAATCATCCCCCCAGAGTTAGGTTATGGTTCTCGCGGTGCGGGTGGTGTTATTCCCCCCAATGCAACTCTAATCTTTGATGTGGAATTATTGGGAGTTAATTAAGAGTTGGGAGTTATAAAATTACCTTTAATGTTGTAATTTTTGACCTTTTTCTAATAATATAAAAAGCCTGGTTTTCATAGAAGAAACCGGGCTTTTTAAACTTTGAATTGTTGAACTTTTATATAGGTTTACTAATTGACAAAGTTTAAATGAGGAATATCTTGGGTAGAACACCTTCATTAGCCCACCTTACGGTGGGCTTCGTTGCTGTAGCGATACCCTTCTAAGGTATTGATACCTGTCTAAAATACATCAGCGCGATCGCAATTATTTTTCAGTATTTTCGTTCAATTGTCGTATAAATCACTATAATTACTAGAATAAATAAGTAAAATTAACATCATTAACGTAAAATTATCCTGAAGTATCGGGCTTGATATAGAAAGCAGGGACAGTCTAATTTAGCGCGAATTTCAGTCATTACTTTTGATATTAAAGTTGTTTATTTAATTTCACATCTTGCACCATTCTTGCCTTTGCCCACATTCCCACCTTGTAAGCCGGAGGCTTTCTAGCCCGCACGCTCCGCGTGAACGCAGAGAAATCAATTGATGCGGCTTATATACCGGCATAGGTTAAAACGCACTAAAAGTCTTATTCAGTCGTGTTTAGACGACTTAGTTTTTGAGCGGGGGGAATTTATTCCAAGGTGGTTGTTGAAAATGGTGCAAGATGGGAGTTTAATACAGCTTTGACTAAAATAAATATTTCAATATGAGGCTACGTTTTCACGTACCCATCTGTTACTCTGTCAGCTACACGAAGCATTTTCACATTCAATTCTGAATATTATGCTGCGTCTAATAGGATATCCAAATTTTAGATTGTAAATTAAAATCTAAAATCCAAAATCGAATGACGTACATAATATTCAAATTGCATTATGAATAATTCAGAAAATCCGATAGTTAATTTCGAGAATACTGACCTTTTATCAGTTAATAGCTCGTTAAATCCAGATATTTTATCTGATGATAACAATAATCTTTCGACAAGTTTTCAGAACCCTATCTTATCAGAAGAAAATTTTACCGAAGCTTCCCTTAATTTAGATAATCAAAATAGTCCTCAGCCTCAAGCTGCTTTAAGTTCAAATATAACTGATAATGGTGTCTTTACTGTAAATTCGACGGGTGTATTTACCATTGATTTCCTATTTGATGCGGGTGGTTATCAAAGCGAACTCGGCGTTTTTTCTATTACGGGAATGGAAAATTTAGATTCCGGTTCCGATGAATTTATTCAGGAAGCTGCTCGTCGTGTTTTGAGTAATTCGACAAACGGTTATATTGCTATTAATGATGATTCTGAAGCTGCTAGGTTTACGGGAGAATTGGGGGAAAAAGATAGAGATAAGGGTAATTACGAGGGAATAAAAACTTTTAGCATGAATCCTGGAGATAATTTTGCTTTGATGTTAGTTCCCCAAGGTAAAGTTGAAGAAGTATTAGATAATCCAGCAGTTGATAATAGTAAACGTCCTTTATTTTCCCTGTCATCAGCTAACCCTGACAATGCAATTCAAATTATGCAGTTGGTGGAGGGGACGGGTGTATTTGGAATGGAAGATTTACGTTTAGATGAAAATTCCGATACCGATTACAACGATATTATTTTTCAGGTTAAAGGTGCAACTGGTACAGCGACTCCTTTTAAAGAAGTAAGTTCTAATAATTGGAATGAAACTGAAGCCGGAAAACAGTTAATTGAATTTGCTCGGAATAATAACGTTAATGCTGCGAGTGACAATCCTGGTAAAATCCAGTTTGAAAAAGCTGAATTTAATACTTTTGAATCGGGAATTCCTACTTTATCAGCTAAGGTGATTCGTACTGATGGGGATTTAGGAGAAGTTAGCGCCACAGTTAATTTAACAAACGGTACTGCTTCTGCTGGTGAAGATTTTGATAATACTCCTATTGTGCTTAACTTTGCAGATGGAGAAATCGAGAAAAATGTCACTATTCCTATCTTCAGCGACGATTTAAAGGAAGGTAGCGAAACTGTTAATTTATCTTTAGAAAAGTTGACGGGTGGTGCAATATTAGGAAATCAAAATACTGCCATTCTTAATATTGGTGATGAAGATACAAGTAATATTATCTCCCAAACTAGCAGCGAAGATTCGGCATTATCTTTAGATACGGTAAATGTAT
This sequence comes from Calothrix sp. CCY 0018, assembly GCF_963920925.1. Classification (NCBI taxonomy): domain Bacteria; kingdom Bacillati; phylum Cyanobacteriota; class Cyanophyceae; order Nostocales; family Calotrichaceae; genus Calothrix; species Calothrix sp. CCY 0018. The sequence goes on from NZ_CAWUDI010000027.1 coordinate 68,201, forward strand.
TTTTGAAACCAGAAGAAGAGTTAAATTTTGAGCTTACAGTCACCACACCCGAAGCATCTGCAAATATCTCCTCACCTACACCTCAGAATGCAAATAGCAATCAAATAAATATTACAACCGTTGGTGATGATGCTGGTTACATCAAAGAAATTACACCAACCAAAATAGAAGGAAACAAGCAGACATATAACGTCAAACTTGCATCTGATGGTACTGGTGGTAATCAAACCATGATGTTGCAAGCAGAGGGTTCCGAAACAACAATTAATGCAATTACGGGTTTAGAAGGGCCTTATAATAGTTCTCCAAATCCCCAATCGGGTACTTTACCAGTTCAAGGATTTGTAACGGGGGGAAGCGAAGAAGGGGTTTTACTCAATCAAACTGTAGAAAATAATCCCAGTCTGCGTAAAGTTGGATTTTTAGAAGTTAATAATCCCACAGATGCAGAACAAACCTGGCTGATAATTCACGGTTGGAATGACGCACCCGAAGGAAAATTTACCGACGTAGCTCAAGAAATTGCTAATACAAAACCAGGCGATCGCGTTTTATTATTAGATTGGAGAGAAGCAGCTTACAACAACTCGGAATCATTAGGAGTTGAGTTTGGTGTTCCCGGTAGGGGAAATTTCCGCGCAGCGACTTGGATTAGCCCGGTTGCAGAATTTGCTGTCAAAGCTTTAAATGATTTTTACGGAATTAGCACTCAAGAAGCTTCCCAAAGTTTAAACTTAATCGGTCATAGTTTGGGTTCTTTGGTAAATGCTGAAATGGGAAGAATTTACCGAGACGGACTTTTATTAGAAAATAATAACTTTTTATCAGGTAATACCGAAGGTGCTAGAACAATTACCGCTTTAGATCCACCATCAGCAAGAAATCGCGATGAAAACCCATTGTTTGACGATCCAGATGAAGATATCTACGATGTAGATGGTAGAGAAGAAGGTATTCAAGCACCCGAAAAATTCGCCGATGTCTCGGTATTTTCCCGCAGCTTTGTAGGAGAAAAAAGCATTGCTGGAAATCCAGAATTAGCGATTACCGCCGACGAAGCTTTTCAAATGGATTTCGGCACAATATCTGAATTTGCTACCGATTTTGGCAGCGAACACGCTAGAGTAGTTAAAGCTTTTACTAATACAGTTAATCAGCAAGGTTTAATCGGTGATTTACTTGGTATTAGAGCTTATGATTCGATAAATGAATTACCCATTGAAGATTTTGACAAATTAAGAATCCGTCAAGAAGACAACGGAGCTTATACGGGAATCGTTGACGTTAATAAAGATAACGAAGCAATTTTATTAATTGGCAAAGCAAAAACGGGTAACAAAGACGATATAGTTATCGGTAGTTTTGTAAATCAAGAAATTAACGGTGCCGATTTTGCAGGGCTTGGTGGAGATAATCGCTACACGGGAGACGGAAATGATATCTTCTTCGGTGAAGCTGGTAACGATACTCTTATTGGTAATGACAACGATGATATTCTTTTTGGTGGCAAAGGTAAAGATAAATTAGATGGTGGCTCTGGAATAGATACATTTATTTTGCAGCTTGGTGACGGTGGTGCAAGTAAAGATGAAGCCGATACAATTGAAGATTTTCAACCAGGAACCGATAAAATTGGTTTGATTAATCTTAACTTTGGACAATTAACCTATCAAGAATCGCGCAGTGGATTTTTAGGACGTTCTAGAGATACTGCTATTATTGCTAACTCCGAATTTTTGGCATTACTTAAAGATACTAAAGTAGAAGAAATTCAGAAACCGGAATATTTTGTAGTTATTGATGAAGATGAATTGCGAATTGGGTAATTGGAAAACCTAACCCCCCTGCCCCCCTTCCCTGCAAGGGAATGGGGGTTTTAAAGCCTCTTTCCTTTTAGGAGAGAGGTTTGGAGAGAGGTCAAAATCTGGTTTATTTACCTGAAGTTAGTAGGTTGGGTTAGACACGAAAACAAATTTGATAAACATGGATAATTTATCATATAGTGTTGTAACCCAACATTAATATTTTGGATAAATAGAGATATTGCTAAATACCTACAATCTAGATGTTGGGTTACGACGCAATATTTATCTCGGGTTAACAACTATTATTCGCCCTGCGTCTAACCCAACCTACTACTAAGAATTTAAATATGTTATATAGCAGAATCAAAGATTTGTTGTGCTGTAAGATTTAGATCGGGAAATAAGGGAGACACTATTGGCTTATTACCTTGAAATTGAGTAGTTTGATATTCGCCATCAACCAGTTCGCAAATCGTGATAGTTTGTTGTTTAGGGTTGCCAATAAACCGTTTACCACCCAAAGCTGCATAATCTACAATCCAGTATTCAGGGATACCCATTTCTTCGTAATCCCCAAACTTGTCGTGGTAATCATCTCGCCAGTTGGTACTTACAACCTCAACTACTAAGGGAATTGATGCAGATCGAATGAGTGTAGATTGTTTCTTCCATAAAGGTTCATTGACGAGATTATCATGATTAACTAACAAAATATCTGGACAATAGGTTGAGTTATTATCAGCAGTTTTGACAAGTCCTGTTTTGGGTATACGGTAAGGTAATCCTTTCTGTAAATACACAAGAGCTATCTGTCCAACCAAAAAGCCAATTACATTTTCATGTTCGCCATTAGGTGGTGGCATTTCGACAATTACCCCTTTGTGCAATTCGTAGCGTATCCCGTTATCAGGATACCATTCAATGAATTCCTCAAAGCTTGTTAATTTGTTTATTGCTTGCGTCATACAATTTTAGTTTTAAGCCTTTGAAATAATGATATAATTACTGCTTATTTTTCTCTAGGGATAAATCCTGCTAGCTCAATCTTTCACAAAACCATCGGTAAACTCACTGTAAAAGAAGTTTTCCCCTCCAACGCTGGATCGAGCATCAATTCCCCATGATGGGCGCGAACGATTTCACGAGCCAGACTTAATCCCAATCCAATTCCTTCTATTTTACGGTTGCGAGATGGATCTCCGCGATGGAAACGGTCAAAAATTAAAGCGCGATCGCCTGAATTTATTCCCTCTGATGCATTGACAATTGTTATTTTAAGTAGGTTATTATTTGCTTGGCATTAACTTTTATCCAGCCGTCAGCAAGATTATATTTGATCGCGTTACTAAATAGATTTTGCAGAACCTGCATTAATAAATCGCGATCGCCTTGTTGTTAATTGTCTATTTTTTAACAAGTAAAGCATCTGTAATCGCTCTTTACTGCTCGCTTGTCTAACACCATTTAAAGCTTTTTGCAAAACTTCGAAACTTTCTTTTATTTCAACTTCCAATCTAAGACCCATTATTTTATTCCAACACTAAATACACCCTTACAAATAATTTAACGCAGCTTCATACAGAAATGGTATAGAATCCGGTTTATCAAGTTTCTTGCAACTTGAATTGGAAAGACGTAGCAGTGCTACGTCTCTAAATTATTTTTAATAGACGCGAAAAACTATTTGCTAAGCTGTGACAGCCACAGAAATTTGATCGCGGTTGTGGGGTTCGTTGAAATTAATTATCGGTCCCTTCGGTACAATTTGATGGGGGTTTACATTGGGATGACTGATATAATAATGCCGCTTAATATGGTCAAGATTGCAAGTTTCTTTAACTCCCGGTATTTGATATAGTTCTTTAAGATAGTTCCATAAATTAGGATAATCTACAATACGATGTAGATTACATTTAAAATGCACGTAATAAACTGCATCGAAACGAAATAAAGTAGTAAACATACACCAGTCGGCTTCGGTAACTTTATTTCCACAAAGATAACGTTGTTTGCCTAATATTTTTTCCCAATGGTCAAGTGCATCAAATAATTCAGTAACAGCTTCATCATATGCTGATTGGGAAGTAGCAAATCCGGCTCGATATACACCATTATTAATTGGTTGATAAATTGCATCTATTGTTTCATCAACAACTTTTTGCAAATCTTGAGGATAAAAATCTGCATCTTGCTGAGCAAATTTCTCGAATTCGGTATCAAACATCCGAATAATTTCGCGGGATTCGTTATTAACAATTGTCTCTTTTTGCTTATCCCATAAAACCGGAACCGTAACTCTTCCCGTATAATCTGAGTGGGCTTTTAAATATAGTTGCCACAAATAATCTGTATGATTAACTCTATCGGGAATAGCGCCAGGTTCATCAGAGAATTCCCAGCTATTTTCGTGAATTTCAGCAGCTACTACCGATAATCCAATAATATCTTCAAGTCCTTTTAACTGCCGCATAATTGCAGTCCGACAAGCCCAAGGACAAGCCCAAGATATATACAAATGATAGCGTCCTGGTTCTGCTTTAAATCCACTCGAACCATCAGCCGTAATTTTGTCGCGAAAAGTTGTTGATGGACGGATAAATTTACCTTCCGAGTCTTCTTGTTCCCGTCGAGATATCCATTTACCATCTTTGAGAATTCCCAAACCCATAATTTGATTCCTTTAAATCTTCTAACTATTGCCACACATTATAGTTTGATAAACATCAGTCTTGGGAGGGAATGGGGCATAGAGAACAGGGAAATCCCTGACTCCTAACTCTAGCAACTTGGTTGCAGGGGTAGCCCACGAAGTTAACATTAGAGAGTAAGCATGGTAGAGATTTAAGCTAAATTGATGAATTTTTAACTATTGATATCTGGATACCTAGAAATAAACCATAATACCAGTTCTTTATGAAGCTGCGCTAAATAAACCTTCAAGAATGAAGTTATAAGAGGTAAGAGAAATAACCACTTCCGGTGTAATAGTTTCTAAAACCTCAGCTAATTTCTCGCGTAGTTGAGAAAGAGTTTTACAATTCTCCCATTGTAGTTTGGTCTTGAGAAACTCCCAAAATCGTTCAATCGGGTTTAATTCTGGAGAATGAGGTGGCTGAAAAATCGGTATAATATTTAAGCCAGTAGAGCATTTGTAATCGTTCCTTACTGCTTGCCGTTTTCGCATATTTAACTGCTTTTTCCAATTCTTCAAGGCTTTCTTTAATCTCCACTTGTAATCTTAAGCCCATAACCTTTAATCCAAACGCACCCTTCTTTTAATTTAGCGCAGCTTCATACAGAAATGGTATGAGCAGCATCACCACTGAAGCGAGAAGCTTGATGAAAACTGCGTTCTAAACGTTCCAACATCTGGTTAAATACCCGAATCAATTCCACGAATTCCACATCTGTTTTATCAAGGGGAATTCTTCTATCTAATCCTTTTGCACTTAAGAGTTGAATTTCGCTGGTTAATTGATTTATCGGACTTAATACACTCCCAGATAACAACCATGCACCAATTGTAATTAATAGCAACACCCCAGGAATAGAAATCAAGAAAATATTGTTAATCGTAGCCATCTCGCGATCAACAATTTGCAAATTAACCGCGATCGCAATTTGAATATCATTTCTCTCTTTACTTCTTTCCTCTGCGTACTCAGCGTCTCTGCGGTTTCTATTTTGAAAATCTTCTGGTGGAAAGCGAATAGGATGTTTAACCGCACCGATTCGCCAAGTTCCTGTTTTTATTGTTTCTGTAATTAAAGTAGGTGGAGGTGGAGGGGATGGTTTGCGAGCAAAGGGTTTTGTTAACTCTAATCTTTTAACTAATAGACGATATAAATCTTTATTTTTAACTACTTCTTGAGATTGGTAACTTATATTATCTGCATCAAATACTAAAAGCGCGATCGCAATTTTTGTGTTAGCTGCCAAACCATCAGATAGTGGTTTTAAGTACATATCCCAATTGTTTTCACCGTAAAATTGCGGTGGCTTTCTTCCAGGTGGACGCATTGGTGGACGCATTAATTGATTTACGATTTGTGCATCCAAGCGGTTAACTTTAGCGTTATAAATCTGGAACCAGGAAACCGCAGCAAACCCGATTAAAGCAGTACCAGCAAGAGTTGCAGAAAATAAAGCAATTCGTAGACGGAACGAAGGTAATTTCATTTATCTAATATCCGGTTGGCGAAACCGATAACCAACCCCACGAATACTTTCAATCGATTCTTCTTTATTAATAGGGTCAATTTTTTTACGAATCCGCTGGATGCAAACATCTACAACATTAGTATTGGGATTAAAATCATAACCCCAAACGTGTTCCAAAATTTGGGTACGAGTAAAAACCCTTCCAGGCGATCGCATCAAATATTCCAGCAGATTAAACTCGCGGGTGGTAAGTTCAATCGCTTTTTGATGACAAGTAACTTCCCTGGTAATTCTATCTAACTTTAAAGAACCTACCGAAATAAAATTTTGACGCTCTCCCACACCACGACGAATCACAGCATGAATCCGAGCTACCAATTCTTCGACAAAAAACGGTTTGGCAATATAATCATCAGCACCCAAATTTAATCCTTGTAAGCGATCGTCAAGTTCGTTGCGAGCCGTTAGTAAAATTATCGGAGTATTTCGACCTTCCCGACGCAAATGTTTGAGAATTGATAACCCATCCTTTCCCGGCACCATAATATCTAAAACAATTGCATCATATTCATTATCTAAAGCTTGCAAATAACCATCATTCCCGTTATCACAGTAATCTACCGTAAATCCCTGCTCCTTCAAACCAGCCCTGACAAAATCAGCAATTAACAGTTAAAAGATGCCTTGGGTAAACCACGAGGAGGACATCACCGTAGACCAGATTTTGCAGCAGCAGCAACAAAGTTGGGAGTTACCGAACAACAGGTAAAAGATGCTTTAGGAAAACCACCCTTACCCGACTTCCAAGCAGCAGCAACTAAGTTGGGAATTACCGAACAACAGTTAAAAGATGCTCTGGGAGTACCCGAAAATCTTTCCGAATTACCTGAAGGAGAAAAACCGCAACGACCGGATTTTGAAGCAGCAGCAACTAAATTAGGAATTACAAAGCAACAGTTAAAAGATGCTTTGGGAAGACGACCAAAACCAGATTTTGCAGCAGCAGCAGCGAAGTTAGGAGTTACCGAACAGCAATTTAAAGATGCTTTAGGATTTTCCGAACGTCCCGAACGTCCGGAATAACTCTTAACTGACAAATTGATTTGCACAAACCAATACCTTTGCCAAAATAAGAGCCTACGAAAATTTTGGCAGTACTTTGAAATTGTTCGTTCATCTGTAATGAATATGAACCGTTTGTTTCGTAAATACCACCGCTGGCTTGCGATTGTCTGTGTATTTCCCCTACTTCTGACGGTCATAACCGGAATGCTTTTTCCCATCGCGAAAGCATTTCATCAGCGTCAACTCGCAGGTTTTCTCATCCATCTGCATACCCTAGAAACCTTTGGGTTAGAAAGTTTCTTTCCCATCATTAACGGGATTGGGCTGTTAGGGCTACTTATTACTGGCATTTATATGACCAATCTGTTTCAAGAACGGCGTGTTCCCTCAAATACAAAGTAGTTTGGACTCTCAAACCCTCGTAAATTTGCGAAGGTATTGAGAGACGTAAAATTTTTACGTCTCCACATTAGACATCTCCGGAAAACATTATATAGTTTTAAATTTACACTTTGACCTAACCCCCCTGCCCCCCTTCCCTACGAGGGAAGGGGGGTTTTAAAGCCTCTCTCCTACTAGGAGAGAGGTTTGGAGAGAGGTATTTTTCATTTCCGGAGATGTCTATTTATGGAATAACTATTCCTACACAGCTACCTCAGATTCTTGATAGGTGGGAAAATCTGTATAGCCTTCAGCCTCAAAGGAATACCAAATAGCTGGTTCTGGATCGGGATTAAGTTCCCAATTATTGGCAAAACGAGCAACTAAATCGGGATTGCTAATAATTGGTCTGCCAAAAGCAATTAAATCGGCATCACCTGAAGCGTTAAGCGAAGCTCTACCGAAGGTAATCGCCTTTTCTGCACTTTCAAAGTCGTAACCGCAATTACCGATCAAATTACCATCATAGATTTTTCTCAATTCAGCTAAAGTCATTGGCTCTCCTAATTCGTGGAAACCAAAACCCAAACCGTCAAGTACGTGGAGATAAGCTAATTGATATTGATTTAACTGCTCGATTACATAGGTAAAAGTTTCCCGATAATCTGGCGAACCCATATCATTGTAATTACCATTCGGTGAAAGTCTAACTCCCACTCTTCCCGCATCCCATACGCTAAGAATCGATTCGATAATTTCTTTCAAAAAACGAAAGCGATTTTCTAAACTACCACCATATTTATCTGTACGCTGATTGGTTTTAGATTGCAAAAATTCATCGATAATGTAGCCGTTAGCACCGTGAATTTCTACTCCATCAAAACCAGCTTGTTTGGCATTGGCTGCCGCTTGACGATAATCTTCCACAACTTGGGAAACTTCTGCTGTTTGTAGCGCTCTAGGAATTTCATGAGGCTGTTTACCTTCTGGTGTATGAGCTTCCGAGCCTTCAAGTTTAATTGCCGATGGTGCAACGGGAAGCTGATTATTTTCCTGAAAACTGCTGTGAGAAGCTCTACCAGTATGCCATAATTGCAGAAAAATCGGCGTACCTTTGGCGTGTACGGCATCAACTACTTGTTTCCAAGCTTCTATTTGCTCTTCTGTATAAATACCAGGAGTATGCAGCCAGCCATTTGCTTGTTTAGAAATAGTTGTTCCTTCAGTAATAATTAAACCCACACCCGCACGTTGAGCATAATATTCTGCCATCAAAGCGTTGGGCATTCTTTCCACACCCGCACGAGAGCGAGTTAAGGGAGCCATTACCACGCGGTTTTTTAAGGATAAATTATTCAGATTGAAAGGGCTGAGAAGATGCGGAAGATTTTTAGAAGTCATGCGATTTTAACAACGGATGTGTTTGTGCAGGGATTATATTAAGTTCGGATCGGTACTTATAATATAGGGTTTGTAGTTGCGCTTCAGCACTTCCGATAAGAGGCGATTGACATACCTCCTCGTCCTAAAAGAGCGAGGATTCCTTGACACTTCGCCCGGATGCGCTAATTAAATTAGTCTTACCTTCCCTCCATGTCCGTTTAAAGTCTCCCAATGCCCTATGGCGACTAGCTCAATTTTACCAGAAAGCCGATGCTTCTAGCACGGGGCTTGTATCCCATTATTTTCGGTCAATTGCAAGAAAGGTTATTTCTAAAGTTCTTGTTTGGTAGGACGAATAATCATCTCGTTCACATCAACATCCCCCGGTTGCTCGATCGCATAGGTAATAGCACGAGCGATCGCATCCGCATCGATGGCTACTGAGTACATTTTGTCAACATTTTTAGCTGTCTCTTCGTGAGAAATTGTATTAGTTAACTCGGTATCTACGGCACCAGGGGAAATATTCGTCGCACGAATTTCACCATTAGATTCGAGTCTAATCCCTTCCGAAATAGCTTTAACCGCAAACTTGGTAGCGCAATAAACGGTACCCCCAGGAAATACTTGATGTCCCGCTACTGAAGAAAGGTTAATTATATGACCGGATTTTTGCTGCCGCATTATCGGCAATACCGCAGCGATCGCATATAAAACCCCTTTGATATTCACATCTACCATCTTGTCCCATTCATCAACCTTTATTTCATCTAAAGGTGATAAAGGCATTAAACCGGCATTGTTAACTAAAACATCTATCCGCTCGTAAGCTTGATGGGTGGCTTTCGCTAATGCTTCTACTTGAGATTTATCTGTGACATCTGTGACTTGATATTTAGCCGTACCGCCATCTTTTTGAATCTCAGCAACCAACTCCTTGAGACGCTCTTCCCGTCTGGCAGCAAGCATTAATTTAGCACCATTTTTAGCCAATCTACGGGCAGTGGCTTCACCTAAACCGCTGCTCGCTCCTGTAATAATCACAACTTTATTTTCGATCTCGGACATAATTTATTTTTACTTTATTAGGATATAGATCGTAAAAAACTAGTAGACCAGTCGTCTATGAACAGCTAAATAGTAATAATTTAAACATTTGACTAAATCTAGCTGGAGGTAGATTTACCTAAAACCTGATGGAATAGAATCTCAACAAAGGTTTGCATCGGTAAAACAGATTTCGTCACTTTAGCTTGTAAAATAGCTCCTTCCCAACTAGACAAAATAAACCGAGCTAAATCCGAGAGATTACTATCTTGAGAGATTTCTCCCGCTTGGCAAGCTGCTCTTAAGCAGCAAGCAAAATATTCTTCCCATTGGGCAAAAACTTGATTAAGGCGATCGCGAAACAATTCATTTTGCGCTGATAACTCTTGAGCAAGATTGCCAATCAAACAGCCATCAGTACAGTCACCAGCTTCCATTTCAGCAATTTTTAACTCGAAATAATTACGCAATCTGGTTAAAGGAGAATATTGCACGTCATCCAAAAGATGTTTTAGCCTATCCCGATATTGAAGGGCAAAATCATCAATAATCGCCAGTCCAAAATCTTCTTTGCTAGAAAAATAATAATAAAACGAACCTTTGGGAACGCTTGCAGTAGTCAATATATCGTTAAGACTTGCCGAATTAAATCCTCGCTGGACAATAATTTCTCTGCCAACGCGAATTAATTCACTACGTTTATCAGTACGCTTCATAATCCAAAATAGTAGACCAGTCGTCTATATTTGTCAATCATGCAGAGGTTTACTCTATTAAACATATAATCATAACCTCAAGCAATACGAGTCTAAGCTTCAATTAAATATTTTTATGTAAAAAAGTTAACCTATCGAAATATTTCGCAATGTTTCTCACCTTTATTGATGCTATTATCAATAGTCCAACAGCAGTATAGGAGTTACAGTATGTAACATACTATTTGTAGGCTGGCGAAAGTAATGCGCTGTTTTAATTTGACTACTTTAAAGCTCGATAAATCGTTGTTTTTTTGTAGCACGCAGCTTGTTTTTTGAAGGTTTTACAAAAGTTAACCGAGTTGTTGTTTACATAAGTTCATTTTAGGTAAATATCTATTTGATTTAATTAGAAAATTATGATACAATAAAGGGTTTGATAAACGCAGAGTGACGCAAAGGTAAGCGCAAAGGTACGCTGAGTTTTGAGAGGGAGATGAAGGGAAAAGATTAATTACCAAATTTCTGATAAATCCAAAACGAATCCTGGTAAAACGTCTTCTCCGGAAAGGGTTTGTGGAGATTCAAGAATTTCAACTTCTTGGTTTGGACGATAGATTTCAATTTGCTGCTGTTTGCGGTTAATTAACCATCCCAATCTTGCGCCATTGTCCATATATTCCTGAATTTTGGCTCTTGTTTTTTCAAGGGTATCGCTGGGGGACATTAATTCAACGACGGTTGGGGGGACATAAAGGAGCAAATCTTTCTTTTTCATCTTGAGTTAAAGCATTCCATCGTTCCATTTTTACCCAAGAGGCATCTGGGGAACGTTGTGCGCGGTTAGGTAGTATAAAGCCACCAGAGGAGTCAAAGCATTTTCCGAGTTTATTTTGACGATTCCAACCTCTAAGCTGATAATTCAAATCGGAATTTTTATCGCTGGTGATACTTCCAGTTGGTGGCATGATAATTAATTCTCCTGAAGCAGTGCGCTCGAATCTTAAATCTGGGTTGTTTTGACAAAGCTGAAAAAATTGCTCGTCTGTTAAGTTGATGTCTTGAATATCTAATTCCAGGATGGAAGGTAGATTAATTGTGACGGTATTCATGATGTTGGTGAAAATGTCCTAAACGCTTCTTTGATTTTATCTTTTCAATTTACGCCTGATCTACCTAAATATCTCTAGCGCCACGTCATCCCATGATAAAAAATAATTCAAATTTTTATCAATTTTATTTGATTGAAAAAAATTTTAAATGGTGAAAATATGAGATAATTAGAATAATAAATAAAAAAGTTTCATAATCGGACTATTACCTACATTTTTATTTAAAGCAAGCCTCACCATTATAAAAATATCTCTAATATAAATAATACCATGAAATGAAAGCGTTACTAATAAAAAATTTCGCGTTATTTTTATTAAAAAAAATGAGTAGTTATATATACCGTATTGACGAAAAAATAAGTAATTATCTCATAAAAAGCGGAATTATATAGGATGTGTTTGTAAAAAAGGTTTCACTTTTTAAGTAAGGGCATCGGAATTAACAATCCCATATTCAAAAAAGATTTTTAGATGATTTTTAGAACGCAAAATCATTTTAGCCGATACAGTAGAAATAAGAATATTTTCGGTCAACCATATATTTTAAGACTTCAAGAGCCTGCTCTTCCTCTATTGACCTTAAATACTTAATAATCACTTTTTGTTCATTAGAACATAATCCTCTATATCTACTAAATTGGATTAATTTTTCAACATCACCCTTGATTAAAAAACTCCGCGTTACTCCGCGTTACCTTTGCGCTCCTCTGCGTTAAAAATTTATTCTCATCCAAACTCCTTAACCACCTCAATCAAACCAACAAGATTAGAATTAAACTTTAATAAATCTTCCGCAGGAATCCAGTATTCTTGATGTCGAGAAGCACCAACAACTTGCACCGAATAATTACTCAAAAATTCCTTCTCCTGCAAACGAATTAAAACTTAAATCCTGCCACTTTTCGCGATCGCGTATATTTAACAGCAGCTTTTGCATTCCCGCACCTTCCAATTTATAATCTCTTTCAATATATTAGAATGCCTAACCCACCCTACAAATAACTACAAAAAAACCCACGCAGGTGGGTTTCGCTTGTGTAGACAAGCCATTGCGTTGCGGAGGTTTCCGCAGTACGTAGCAAATGGCGTGCGATTTGAATTGCCGGATATCTTTAATCCCCAATCCCCAATTACCTAAATCTTAAGTCCCTTTCCGACTACGAATATGTTCCGGCATATGATAGCGATCGCCTAAAATTTCCAATAAGGGGCCGTGAACATCGAACTTAACCATACTCACCGACGCAACTAAAATATTAATCCGGTAACGGTAACGTCCCAAATCAATACCTAATAAACTGCAAAGCATAATCCGAATCGTAGCTTTGTGAGAAACCACCAAAACATTACCTTGAGGATGCTTCTTCTGAATTTCCGCAATTACAGGCATAGCGCGGTTAGCTATATCTTCGGCAGTTTCTCCACCCTTCGGCGCATTCCAAGCAGGCTCTGTTAACCAATTTATATAATTTTCCGTGTAATTTTCTTGAGCAAATTCCTTACTTTTACCTTCCCATTCGCCATAACTACCTTCCCGAAGTCCATCACGCAACTGCATATCAATTCCCATCGCATTGCAAAACGGCTTTGCAGTCGCCACAGTACGCTTCATCGGACTTGCATAAACTGCTTCCCACTTCAACTTCTTATAAGCATCAGCAAAACCCTCCGCCATATCTACCCCTTCCGGCGTTAGCTCCGCATTAGTTTCGCCGCAAAAATCACCACTTTGGCTAAAAGTAGTTTCTCCATGTCGCAGAAAATATAAATTAAGAGTCATAAAATGTATCGCGATTAAAGCAACGAATAATGTACCTAGCAATCCTATCGAATATTAAGGGAAACAGTTATCAGTTAACAGTGAACAGTGAGCAGTTATCAGTTTTGATTCATAACTCCTAACTTTTAAATAAAGTCGTCGGTGCAACGGGTGCAATATTATCGTCAAATCCTCCTACCTGATTGCTTCTTAAAACCCATAACAAGGCATTTTGCTTGAGAAAGATTTTAGCGGTTTCGTCTTGCGCTCTTTTAGGAAATACGGTGCGCCAACTTTTGAGCATATTTATGGCAATTGAAAAAACATTGTCGTTTTTATTATTAGTACCGAATAAATCCTGAATATTTTTTTGCCAATCTCGCCGCAAAACTCCGAGGGGAATTAACTGTTTTTCTAAGATATTTCCTAAAGTAATTAATTCGTTAAAATACTGAGTTTGCTTATCTTCTGGATGCTTTTGTAACCATTGATTAATTGTGGTATTTGATTCAAATAATTTCCGTATATCGTATATTGTGGCGTAAAGTGCTTGATTAGAATCTTGAACGCAGGAAGCTGTTGGTGTGATTAATGATGCACCAGTTCCATCTCCGACGCGATAACGGGCTGTAATTTCCCTAAGTTCTTCAATCAATTCTTTTAGAGGAGATAATTTAACTCCATCAAAATCATAATCGCTAGTTATCGGCTCGTATTTTACCAAAATATCGCTTACCGGACGATTTCCCAACCATCCCTGCCACAAAGAACCCATATAAGTAGCCCAAGTTGAACTGCCGCTGATGATTCCGTCTGCATTATGACCGTAAACTTGGTAGTAAACGATATCAAAACGTAATTCCGACGTAATGCGATCGCGCACAACCTCTGCAATCCCGTAGGAAAAATGACCTGCAACCGGAAGCCAAGCTGGTGCTTCGGCTTTTTTACCACCGATACCGCCAAATAAATGCATTGCCAAAGCTTTATCCCCTAAACGCCATTCAGATACGGCGCTTTTGGGATTTTCTCTATTTGGTGCTAATAAAACTGTTTGGCACTTTCCTTTTTGCAATTTAATTTTTGCCCACATTCCTCGTTTTATATATTTAAAGATTTCTGAAGATTTCGTAATAACTTTTTGTGGTTCTAATTTAACTAAAGCGCGGGGTTCAATAGCCTGTACGATAAAAGTACCTTCATTATTAGGTGCCCCGTAAATATACCAACCTTGAAAATTCAGTAGCGATTTTTCAATATCTTTATTAGTAGAACGAGAAATCCCCCGCGTGTCTTTTGGTACTTGCGGTATGCAAATCGTTTCTTCAATTCCCCTGTAAAAGTTTTTAGTTGCTTTGTTGTAGTGACAAACTTTAAATAAATCGCTGTATGATTCTACTCTTGCTAAAATTTTTACCAACCCAACGAAACGCCCTGCGATCTGAATGGGTTCTTCTTTAATAATTAATTGCGTCTCTCCGGCTGCATTAATTTCTACTTCTGGCTGCAATAGCATCACGCAGACATCATCCATCGTCCTTGCACCTGCTAAAGATTCCAAAGGATCGACTTGAGAACGTCCATCTAATCTTACAGGATGAACTTTACCTGCTTGATGACTTTTCTTCGCAAGAGGGGTAAAGTTAACGTCAAAGCTTACCCGTTTGACATATTCTTGTACTAAGGTATCATTACTCCATTTTAATTTCACCACCTTTCCAAGTAAATGCATATATGAATCGGGAGCATTTTGAACTTCAAATTCTACAAAACGCTCATTTTGACGTTCGACTGGTAAAATTAAACGCCCGCTCCATTCTGCAACAGGTTGATATTGTTGATTAACTGTTTGATTGATGGGATAATATTCGCTATGAAATAAAGGCGAATTGCTGTTAATTTTATAGTTCGATGATTTCTGTGAAGACTTTTTAGAGAGAAGTCGATAAACAATAAAGCCAATTGTCAGCCAGACTACAAATATTATTATTTCTGTCATATTTTTTAATAAATTGTTATGCCGTACTTTTTTTATTTAATCGATGTGAAAATATAAAAAATTGTGACTTGTATCATCTTAACTTGTAATTCTACCGGGTAATTACTGTATTTTTAACCTACGTAGAAATTTAAAAATAAACCCTGGTGGTATTATGAGTGAGAATGTCTCAAAAAATTGCAATAACAACCTTAAGTTTGCTATTAACAGCAGCGCTACCTGGTGTTGCTTCAGCGGAAACCGTGATGCAAAAGGTAAAACGCACGGGTGTACTGACAGCAGGAACCAGTAAAGATGCTTTCCCTTTTGCTTATAAAAACAAGGAAGGGCAATTAATTGGTTATTCTGTGGATATGCTCCAACTTATCCAGCAGCAGTTAGAAAAAGAACTCGGTAAAAAAATTCAACTTAAATTAGTCGCACTCCCCCCAGCCGGACGCATTCCTAATATAGTTAATAGAAAGGTTGATATTGTTTGCGATGCCAGCAGCTTTACCTGGGAACGTAATAAAAATGTAGATTTTTCCTTTAGTTATGGTGCAACTGGTACTAATTTATTAGTTAAGAAAGCCAGTAATCTAGGCTCTCCGAAAAGCTTAATTGGCAAGAAAATCGGAGTTTTAGCAAAAACCACAAACGAACAAGCTATTAAGCAGGCGCAACCACAAGCAAAACTTGTATATTTAAAAGATAGATCGCAAGGATATACAGCTTTGCAACAAGGAAAAATAGATGCTTTTGCTGACGATGGTATTCTTTTAGAAGCGTGGTTAGGTAGAAAACAAAATTTTAATAGTTATAAAGTAGTACCAGATCGACCATTATCTAGAGAAGGTATTGCCTGCATGGTTCCCGAAAATAATTCCGATTTCCTCGATACCGTAAACTATACATTCTACGGGTTTATGCAAGGATTTGTAAATAATCAAAGTAAATACGTAACCATATTCGATCGCTGGTTTGGAGAAAGAGGAGCAATTCCTTTAAACCGCGATTTACGGGAACTCACAGTGGAAACGATGCGAATAGTTATAGATTCCCATCAAGATATTCGGGAAAAATGATTAATCTATGCCTAACGGGATATTGAATTTTACTTAAAAACAACGCTAACATATTTTTATACCGCCAGATTACTCGGAGTAACCTGACGGTATATAGGGAACACACTAAACACATTAATAGTCTTCCAGGGAAGAAAACTACTCGGTTTGCTAGTAAATTGGGTATTTGATTGAGTCTTTATTTTGGCATATACAAATAATTACCTTCAATAGCAGTTAAGCCAGTTAAGACACCATTAAGGATTTTTATTGCTTTTAACCAAACAACTATAGTTATTCAGCGTCTAGTATGCAGAAGTCTCAGTGAAAATCGCGGTTAGAGGATGGCCGGAAAAGTCATAAATAAAACCCCACTAACTTTTGAGATCCCCCTTAACAAGGGGGACTTTAACCCCCCTTTTTAAGGGGGGAAGGGGGGATCAAAGCAATAATTAAGTTAAGAACGATACTTCTCAAGTATCCTCTTAAGAATCACATTATTATTAATAACGTCTTTTTACCCAATTCCCTGTTCCCTATTCCCTATTCCCTAAAACACCATACAACCATTTGATAATTTGATAGTTGCAATAGCTGTTAACTCTTAGTTAATACGTTAAGATTTTTAGTAGAGGCTGATTAGGTACCGATCAAAAATGGAGGCGGCGAAACAAAGGCGAAGACGAGGTATAGTACTGACTGCAACGGGTTTAAAACGGTTGCAAACAGCGATACAGTCAGCCCAATTGCAAGAAAATGATGGCATACGCTTTACCCAGGAAGAATTAAGCATTCGCATCGGCGTTTCCACCAATACTTTATCGCGATTGTGGTCTTTGAAAACCGGATTAGATTCGCGATCGGTGAAACTTTGCTTCAGTGCTTTTGATTTAGATTTAACTGAGTCTGACTACACCACCGGGGAAGAAGTAGAACAATTTGATGGAATTGAATATCCTAGTGGACCTGTATCGGTATACTCAAAATTGTATATCCCTCGTCCTCCGATTGAGCATTCAATTAGTCAAGAAATTTCTCGTCCTGGATGTATAATTCGTATCAAAGCTCCTAAAGGAATGGGAAAAACTTCTTTGAAGTTTAGGACGCTAGATTATGCAAAAACACTGAGTTATTATACAGTACATCTCGATTTAAAATTAGTAGATACTGATAAATTTCTGGATTTGGATACTTTTTTACGCTGGTTGTGCAGTATACTTTCTAAAAGTTTGGATATAGAACCCCAGCTTGATGAATATTGGGATAAAGAAATAGGTAGTAAATTAAGCTGTACTCTTTATTTTGAGGCTTGTATATTAGAAGTTCTTAATAATCCTTTTATTTTATCGTTTGACGAACTAAATCGCGTTTTTGAATATCCAAAATTAGCTCAAGAATTCTTACCATTATTACGTTCTTGGCATGAAAAGGCGCAGTATAATCCGGTTTGGTACAAATTGCGTTTAATTATGGATTATTCAACTGATATTTATGTGCCTTTAGATATAAATCATTCGCCATTTAATATTGGATTACCCATCAAATTACCTGAATTTACTGATTCGCAAATAGAAGAATTAGCATCACGTTACGGGCTAGATTGGCAACAAGGGCAAGCTCAAAAATTAATGGAAGTAATAGGGGGACAACCGGCTTTAGTTAATATTGCATTTTATCATTTAAGTCAAGAAAAATTAACTTTAGAAGAGTTATTAGAACAAGCAACTACGGAAAGAGGAATTTATCGGCATCATTTACGAGAAAAATTAGACGATTTACTTGCAAATCCTGATTTAGCAGCAGCATTCGCTGAAATATTGACAGCCCAAACATCTGTAAATCTTTCACCTACAGTTGCCTATAAATTAGAAAGTATTGGACTAATTAAATTAACTCCTGATGGTGCAATTGTGAGTAGAGAATTATATCGTTCCTATTTTTCTCAAAATTTAGACGAAATCCTTCAATAAGCAAGTTTTACTTAAGAGGAATTGTAATCACAAACTCAGTTCCTTTACCCAATTCCGAATTTACTTCTAATTTTAATAAATGCTCGCCGCACTGATGAATGATACTTATATTATTCCCATCTTCATCTTTTTAATAACACCCCATAAAAAATGTAAAGACGCGATACCCTTGCGTCTCTACACCAGTTTTCGATTTTTATCGCCAAAAAAAAGGACGCGATATCACCGCATCCCCTTAATTTTTAAAATCTTCAACTTTTATCAACCAAACTTCTCAAATGTGAGAAAAATGATTAAGAAATATTACAAAGATGGAACGTATTGTGGTTTTTCTGGTACTTCTGCGTACTCAGCCACAATTTGACGAAACTCATCGCCATCAATGGTTTCTTTTTCAATTAATAGATCGACTAATCTATCCATCAAGCTGCGATTTTCGCGCATCATTTGTAAAGTAGCTTGAAACTGTTCTTCAACAATTGCACGAACTTGAGAATCAATCCGAGCTGCAATTGATTCAGAATATTCGGAGCGTGTTGTCCAGTCACGCCCAAGGAATACTTCTCCCTGCTGACTTTCCAATGACAATGGCCCCAAATTGGACATCCCGAATCTTGTTACCATTTGTCGTGCCATACCAGTTACCTGTTGCAGGTCATTTCCGGCACCAGTAGTAATTTCATCTCTACCAAAAATTACCTGTTCGGCAGCACGTCCGCCCAAAGCACCGGCAATTCTGGCTTTCAACTGAGAACGGCTAATTAAACCTTGGTCTTCACTAGGAGTAAACCAAGTTAAACCCTGTGCCTGTCCGCGAGGAATCAAGGTAACTTTTTGTACCGGGTCGTGGTCTTTGATTAAAGTTCCAACCAAAGCATGACCGACTTCATGGTAAGCAATCAAGCGCTTGCTCTTACTGTCTACCAAAGGTGTGCCTTCCATACCGGCAACTACCCGATCTACAGCGTCATCAATTTCTGTAAGCGTAATACCTTCTTTGCGCCGTCTAGCGGTAAGAATCGCCGCTTCGTTAAGCAAGTTAGCTAAATCCGCACCCGTGAAACCAGGAGTACGGCGAGCGATCGCCTCTAAGGATACACCTGGATCTAATTTCTTGTTGCGTGCGTGGACTTCCAAAATTTCCAAACGTCCTTTGATATCAGGTGCATCAACCATCACCTGTCTGTCAAAGCGTCCGGGACGCAATAACGCTGCGTCTAATACGTCGGGACGGTTGGTAGCAGCAATAATAATGATGCCGGTGTTACCTTCAAAACCATCCATCTCAGTTAGTAACTGGTTGAGGGTTTGTTCGCGCTCATCGTTACCACCACCGATACCCGCACCACGCTGTCTTCCTACAGCATCAATTTCATCAATAAAGATGATACAAGGAGCGTTATCTTTAGCTTTCTTGAACAAATCGCGAACGCGGGAAGCACCCACACCCACAAACATTTCCACGAACTCGGAACCAGAAATACTGAAGAAAGGTACGCCAGCTTCACCAGCAATTGCTTTTGCTAATAAGGTTTTACCAGTTCCTGGAGGTCCTACTAACAATACACCTTTAGGAATGCGTGCGCCGACAGCAGTAAATTTCTCAGGCTGCTTGAGGAAGGTAACAACTTCACCGAGTTCTTCCTTAGCTTCTTCAATTCCGGCTACATCATCAAACATGACTCCAGTTTTCGCTTCCATTTGGAAACGCGCCCGTGACTTACCAAAATTCATGGCTTGTCCGGGGCCACCTGGAAGATTGCTGGAACGGCGGAACAAAAGGAACAGTCCGCTAATCAATAAGATTGGGAAAACTAAATTGCCCAACAAACCCCAGATAGCTCCATCATTTCTTGCAGGATGGGCATCAAAGCTGACGTTTTCTTCCTTGAGCTTAGTAATCAATTCTGGAGCGCTAGCAGGTAAATCAACACGAACGCGCTGAATCCGACCATCAAGGTCTGGGTCAACAGCTTCTACGATAGCCGTTCTACCACCTTCATACAAATCCACCATCGTTACCCGACCAGCGTCTAAGTATTCCAGAAAACGACCGTAGGTCATGCGAGTACTAGCTGCATTTTTACCCATATCAGCAGGAGTATTCGCAAACGCTCCCTGCCAAAAGAAAAAGCCTATCACTAATGCAGGCAAGGTCCAAAGAACCAGGACTCTCCAAGAGAATTTCATTTTTAATTTGCCTCTAGATACCAATGGGATGCATCACCCCGTTAACATGATTAATGTGAAACGGATGTATATAAATCCCGAGAAAGTTTAATTTTCTTCTTTATGTATGACTTGTCATCTTAACCCGATTGAGCTATACGACATTTGCCAAAACATTATTATTATTCTTAATTAAATGTAACTTAATTTTAAGACTTTTTACCAAGGAATGGGGAATGGGGAATAGAAAATGGGTAATAGAAAATGGGTAATAGGGAATGGGGAGCAGTGAATAGTCTAAATATTCTAATTTACCGGAATTAATGGGTTTAAAGCCCCGTCCTTCCAGGACGGCTTTATATTGTATTTACTTAAATTTTATACCATGTGTGGTAGTATAAGATTGGAGGTAAAAAAGATGCTTGTTTTTGAGTTCAAAGCCTACGGGAAATCAGCGCAACTAACCGCAGTGGACGATGCAATTCGTACAGCTAAATTTATCCGTAATAGCTGCATTCGGCTATGGATGGATGTTAAAGGTACTGGTAAAAACGATTTGCAGAAATTTTGTGCTGTGCTTGCTGCTAAATTTCCGTTTGCGAAGGAACTAAACTCAATGGCTAGACAAGCTAGTGCCGAAAGAGCATGGTCATCAATCAACCGTTTTTATGAGAATTGCAAGAAAGGGATTCCGGGTAAAAAGGGATTCCCGCAATTCCAAAAAGATTGTCGTTCTCTTGAATACAAAACATCAGGATGGAAGCTTGCAGATAATCGTAAATCAATAACTTTCACCGACAAGAAAGGAATTGGACGATTAAAGTTGAAAGGTACTCGTGATTTGCACTTTTATCAAACCGACCAGATAAAACGGGTAAGACTAGTAAAACGTGCTGATGGGGTATACGTTCAGTTTTGTATTAATGTAAATCGTTCAGAAAACATTGAGCCTACTGGTAACACAGTCGGTCTAGATGTAGGGCTAAAGGAATACTACACCGATTCAAACGGTAAAGTAATCAAGAATCCAACATTCCTACGCATTAGCGAAAAAGTACTTAAACGCGCTCAACGTCATGTTTCTAAGAAGATAAAAGGTTCAATCAATAGAAAAAAAGCTAGACAAGTTTTAGGTAAGCGCCATCTCAAAATAAGTAGGCAACGTAAAGACCATGCTGTGAAATTGGCACGGTGCGTAGTTCAGTCTAACGACTTGATAGCTTATGAAGATTTGAGAATAAAGAATATGGTGAAAAATCATTGTTTAGCTAAGTCCATTAATGACGCATCTTGGTATCAGTTCCGTATCTGGCTTGAATACTTTGGGAAAGTATTTAAGCGTGTAACGGTTGCGGTAAATCCGCAGCATACTAGTCAAGAATGCTCTAGCTGCGGTGAAATTGTAAAGAAAACGCTATCTACCAGGACACACGTTTGTAAGTGTGGTTGTCTAATGGATAGGGATGAAAACGCAGCTAGAATTATCCTTAGTCGAGGATTGGGTATGGCGGGGCACGTCGGAACCTTCATGCTAGACATGAGCAACGCTTTAGGAGAATCGACCTCTACATTGGTTGGAGAAATCCAGTCTGTGCAAGTTGGCTCGTAGATTAAAGAATCCCCGTGCGTTCACGCCGGGGAGTGTCAATCACCCATTCCCTGTTCCCTGTTCCCTGTTCCCTGCTAACTGCTCACTGAGCTTCGGTAATTTTTAAAGTATAAGGAGAATAATCATCTTTCTTATAAGAGCCGACCCAAACTTGGTAGTTTCCTTCGAGCCATTCGCCAACAATACCGGGATTTTTGCCTTCAAATTCGTCATTACACCACGTACCACCGGGACCTTTAATTATTAAAGTGGTATCTTGAGAACTTTCTATTACCAGTTTCATGTAATCAAATTTATTTTTTAAACGCAAGGTGTGATCTGGTTCTTTATCCATATAACCAGTACAGGCTCCCGTTGGCGTGTCTGTTCTATTAGAAATAATTTTTCCTTCTATAGCACCACCACTCATTCCGCGAACTGTGAGGGGATCTTTTGATAAAGGACGGTTTATGGTTATATCCCCAAATATTGGCGGAGGAGCTGCCTGAGCATTAACTCGGGTGTTTATTCCGGATACTGCACTCAGCGATAAGAATACAAATGATAGCTTTATGACTCTACTTAACAATTTATTAGACATTTTGATTACATTTTTATCTAAGTGTTTAGAATGACAATAAAATTACATATATTGTTCCTTTATCTAAGAGTAATTACTATTCTTTAATGAAATGATAATTACATACAGCAGTTGATATATCGGTTAGAAATGCATAGAAAATAAAGTGCATAAAACCGCTCGCTGCTTTCTTTAAGATTAGTTTTTAAAACTTAACAATTATTACAGTTCAATATCTTTTTTTACTTTATGAGAATAAATTGGGGCACTGCCGAATGTGCCCCAAAGTAATTAATTATTCAAGATTTTGACTTGCTGCACCCGATTAAAATGCTTTTCTTCATGGAAAATTAATCAGCCGCTAAAGCGATCGCCTTTTCCAACCGAAGCTTATCTAAGCCAGTATTATTCAGCAGTACCCAGGAATCTACAATATCTGGGCCATTCATTTCTCCGGTTAAAGCAGCCCGCAAACTCCGCATCAGTAAACCTTTTTTGACGTTTTGCTCTTTAACTACCCGTTTGATGATGTCTTTGGCATTTGCAGCATCAATTTCACTATCTAAAGCCGCGACAACTCCTTGAAGAGCGCTTTTGACTTGTTCTTTTTGCAGTTGTTCCGTTGCTTCAGAATCAAAATCAACTGTATCGGTAGAAAATATTGAAGCTACATCTACAGCTTCAGTCAAACGAGATATACCGGGTTGAATTAAAGCTACTAATTTTTCAATCCAATCACGCTCTTTAGTTTGGGAAAAGTTATACCCAGCTTCTTCCCAGAAAGGTATTAGTAAATCGGTAAGTTTATCTACCGCCATACTGTGAATATACTGACTGTTGACCCAATCTAATTTTGCCCAATCGAATTTTGCACCAGCTTTATTAACCCGCTCAAAAGTAAACTCTTTGGCGGCTGATTCTAAGGTAAAAATTTCCTGCGTAGAATCCGGTGGCGACCATCCGAGCAAGGTCATATAGTTAACCAAACCTTCTGGGGTAAAACCCATTTTCTGAAAGTCAGAAATCGAGGTAACGCCATCTCGTTTGGAAAGTTTACGGCCTTCCTCATTCAAAATTAAAGGAGTATGAGAAAATTCTGGAACCTTGGCACCGAAAGCTTCGTAAAGTAAAATTTGTTTGGCAGTATTGGCAATATGGTCTTCTCCGCGAATCACATGGGTAATTTGCATATCCATGTCATCGACCACCACGGCAAAATTATACAGCGGTTGACCTATCCCATCTTCAGTAGCACGAGCGATAACCATATCACCACCCAAGTCGCTACCTTGCCAACTCATCTCTCCCCGTACCAAGTCATTCCATTTAATCTCGCGGCTGTCATCAATTTTAAAGCGAATTACAAAACTGCGTCCTTCAGCTTTTAACTCCGCTTCTTTTTCCGGTGTCAAATCGCGGTGACGATTATCATAACGAGGGGCTTGATTTCTAGCTTTTTGAGATACTCGTAAAGCTTCCAATTCCTCAGAAGTAGTGTAACAGCGATAAGCCAATCCCTTATCTAGCAAACCCTGCACCGCTTGCTTATACATTTCTAAGCGCTCGGTTTGGAAAAATGGGCCTTCATCCCAATTCAACCCCAACCAACGCAATCCTTCAAGAATACTATCTGTATATTCCGAACGCGATCGCTCTGTATCGGTATCTTCGATTCGTAAAATAAATTTGCCATTATTATGACGAGCAAACAACCAGTTAAATACAGCTGTTCTCGCCGTACCAATATGTAAATTCCCCGTTGGACTCGGAGCAATACGCACTCTGAAAGTCATATAATTCGTAATATTTGAGATTTGGGATTCACTAACAATTTCGAGAAAACTGTCCGTTGAGACTTACTCGATGATTGTGAGTGATGCGATCGTCAATTTTGATTTATCTAATTAACAATTGCAATAGTGACATAAATTTAAACCCTCACCGTTTCTAAAAAAGGTAAAGGTTTATTTCCCGTAATTGAAATTTTACCCTTTGGATAACCTATCCAACATTCAAATCAAACCAACAAAGGTTTATTCTACAACCCATATTTAACATTAGAACGGGACCGACGGGATTCGAACCCGCAACTTCCGCCGTGACAGGGCGGTGCTCTAACCAGTTGAACTACGGTCCCATGTATTTGCGACTTTAGTAAGTATGCCTCTTTTCAACTTGTTTGTCAAGGGGTAATTTTGATTATTTTTGGTAGAGGGATGGAGAGAAGAATAATTAACTAACTACCTACTCCTAACTTCTAACTCCTAACTCCTAACTATTCCCTGCGGCCCAAATTATTTAAACAGCTTGTGGAATAAATCAGATATCCAACTTTTCATGGCTGATTTTTTGGATTGATTTTGGACTAATTTTTGCAGGATTTTGGGTTGAATTTTTTCGTATTGGGCTTTGAGAATGCTTTTACTTTGGTTAGGAGATATAAAACTTTTATAATTTTGACTGGCTTCCAACCAATTAAATAATTGTTCGCGCTGATGTGGTGTAATTGCGATTGTTGTTACATGAGCGCATTTTGTTGGTTCTTCTAATGCAAAAAAGAGTAAATGGTAATAGCCTTTTTCTGCTAGGTGCTTAATCATTCTTTCTCCTGCTTTATCTTTGATATCTAAGAAGCAAGAAAGCCAACGTGTTAAAGAGGAATTTGTATCGTGCAAAACTGTTACCCACATAATCATTGGGTAAACATTGATTTTTTGGATAAATTCTGTAGTATTTTTTTGTTCTAAAAACTTGGATATTTCTACTTGAGGCAACATTGCCCAAAAAGTAGGCACTTTACCTTGTACGGTGTAGAGTAAATGAGGAAATACAATCGGTGCGATCGGCTTGCAGGTAGGCCAAGTTTTTTGTAAGCAAATATGTTTGGATATTAATGTTGATGGTGTTAAATCTACCGCAGATAGATTTGCGACAAATTTATCATCTTTTTCTTGATATTTACTAGATTGACGCTGAACTGATTCTAATTTGTCTAGTATCTCTGTAATATTTTCAGGTCGATTGTTTACTTCTTTGGCTAAACAACTAATTACCAGTTTTTCCAAATCAAGAGGAATCTTAGCCTCTGGAATTACCTCATTTAATAAAGCTGGTGTTTCAAAACGATGAGCTTGATACCATTCACCAAAAGAGTAACTTTTTAGCTGGAAGGGATGCTTTCCATAAAGCATTTGATACATGAGAATTCCCAAACTATAAATATCGCAGCGTATATCTAATAGCTTGCGTCCTTCCATATGTTCTGGAGAACAATAAGGTAGACTGCTGATAAAAGATTGAGAAAGTGTTGCTCCGGCTCTTTCTTTTAAAAATTTAGCAATACCAAAGTCTAATACTTTAACTATTTTACTTTTTTTTCCGTCTTCAATAATAAAGATATTTTCTGGCTTGATATCTCGGTGAATAACTGGGCAATTTTCCCCTTTAATACTGACACCTTGATGAGCGCATTGCAGAGCTAAACAAATTTGATAGGAAATATCTAAGAATTTATCTAATGATAAAGGTTGATTATTAATTACTTCTAATAAATTTTGACCTTGAAGATATTCCATTACGTAAAATGGAACTTTATCATCAGTAATACCGTAGCCTAATAATCTTACAATATGTTGGCTTTTACGTCCTAATTGAGTGCCAATAAAAACTTCTCTCGCAAAGCGTTGAGATATCGTTCGATTATCCAACTTCAAAGACAGCATTTTTACCGCTACTGGCATTCCACCATTCGTACAGTCTTCTGCTAAATATACTTTACCTCCTCCCCCTTTACCAATTAAATCCCTGATTAAGTAACGGTGATTTACAAATTTGCCAATATAAGGATCTAATTCTGTTTTATGTTTTTGAGTAAACATCTTATGAATTTCTTGTTGCAACATAAATCAATGAATTAATACATTTTCAAGGTTTGGAGAGGGAATAGAAAGTTTAGTAAGTATTACTGAAAATTTCAATCATGTTTTTACAGGAATTTAGCTTTGGTTTTTGAATATATAAAGTTTTGATCAAATTCACCGAGATTACTAGGAAACGCACTAAATATTATGTAACACAGGCAATTAGCAAAGCCTATGAGAAATTGTACTGAAACGCCTGTAAGTACTACGTGGAGTTAAGGAACTGTTCTCAGTGAATATACTGCGATATCTCAGATTATAAATGAATTTATCAGACGCGAAAGCTTTGTATTGAAAGGTTATTCAATGATTATCCAAGTAGTTAACTGTTTAAATCTATTCTATGGATTTAAACATTTATTTTTAAGATATCAGAGGAAATATACGCAGGTTGGCTAAGTATTTATAATTACGGTAGTGGTTCGGCACATTAATTTTGCGGAGTAATAGATTCGTTCGTAGTAGCGTTACTCTATCTCCCGGAGGGAGACGCTTCGCTAACGAGAAGCGCTACTACGAACCTTGATTGCCCCTTACCTTAAAATTCTATTCACGAAAAACGTTCGCGAATTAAACGTAAGAATCTTTCAAGACGCGATTCAATCTCAAGTTGGAATGCTAAAAACTGAGTTCGTTGCAGATTAATAAAGTTATTGTCACTGACTAAAATTAGCGAAGGTTGCCCGTTTGCTAAAGTGGCACCAATAGTTAAGCCTTCGGTGTTATCTAATGCAATTTCTAATTGTCCTAAATTCAATAGCAATTCTTTCTTTACAGGTTTAATAGTTTGATAATCAACTTGTTTAAGACTATCAATATTTTTGATATCCTCAGCTTTTGATAAAGAAACTTTGAACAATGAATTAATAAATCCAAATCCAGTAAATGTTCTTTCTATACTTAAAAAATGCCCTTTACTGTCCAGTGCTATTAGATCGGTTAAGCCGCTTGAAAATCTACCACCAAGTTTAAAAAAAGGTTTCACTAGTTTAGTAGGATAGAGAAATTCTTTTTCTAGTTTTTTAGTCAGTAAATTGTATTGCAAAATTCTACATAGACTGCTCTGATTAGGTTTAGCTTCTTCTCCATCTTGAATCAATGCATTTTCGGTAGCTGTAAATAAATACTTTTTATCGGGTGTAATAGTTAAACTTTCAAAAGCTAAGTTATTACGAATACCCCGCTTTTTATCTTGAGATGGTAAAAATTTTTGAGGTATCGGTAAACTAAAAATTTCTTGTCCAGAATCGAGTGAAAACTCTTTGATAAATGGATTAATTCCTTTATCTGCATCACCTTCAGATGAAACGAATATAGATGAATTATTTAGTGCAATTCCTTCTGGATCTATAGTCCCAGCAGAAAAACTTTTGCCATTTTTATCTTTTAAAGTTGTTACCGCAACAGGCTCAATATCACCTTTTTGAAAAGAATCCTCATTAAGATTAATTTTAAAAGTGTAGAATCTCGCTGCTGATTTTTGAGAACGGTCATCGGATATAGCATAATAAAGTTGATTCCCAGCATCATAAGTTATTCCCGACAACCCTCCTAATTCGGTATTTTCAAAATCCGTACCTGTAGGTAAAGTTGCTTCTCCGATAAAATCGATAGCCGTCACCTCTACAGCAGAAGGGGTTAAATTTGTGAAAATAAGCGTAACTACTATAATTGTCAGAAAAAATACAATAATTAACGGTAATTTCAATACTTTTTTAATTCGCACGGTACATTATTAATCGTCTGTGAAAAGTCACAAATACGATATCACAGGAGATGGAGAGATGGGGAGAGGGGGAGATGGGGAGAGGGGGAGATAGGGAGACAAGGAGAGATTCAACCTTTAACCTTTGTTACTCCTAACTCCTAACTCATTCCTCGTCGTATTGGCTTTCAAAAAAGTTGACAATCCAGTCTTTGACGCTGTGGGTAGCGCGACAGTCATCTTCGTTGTAACGTTTGATGATTTCTAATAAAGTGCGATCGCCATTTTGCAACCATTTGTCGTACCAGTAAATACACTTAGCCCCACTAGCTTCTTTATCACGCCATTCAAATCCCAACCACCGAGCAATTGATTTTAAAGCGTAGCTTTCTAATGGTAGTACTAATGTCTGAGTAAGTTGTTCGTAAATATCTACGAATCGATCTAACACTGGTAATACCCTTTTGGAAGGGGTACGGTAAAGTTTTGCAAGTCGTTGAACTGTATCGAACTCATAAACGCAAAAATGATAAATTGGTGCGTCGGGATATTGCCAAACTAATTCTAAAAATTGCTGCCAAATTAATTCTTCTTCCGATGGTTTTTCTGCTAAAAAAGAATAAAATTGTTCGGTGTTGTTTTCTCTGTCAACAACTAAAACCCCTAACAAATAATTCAAATTCAAATCTGGCTGGGCTTCGATGTCAAAGTAAAGTTCTATAGGGGCTGTATAAGTAATTGTTTCGTATACTACTGGATCGATTTCTATAGTTGTTGGATATTCTATTATTGCTTTGTCGCTTGTTTGTGGTAAAGTCAGCAATTCTCGATACTCGATGTGCAATTCTTGATTAATTGTTGGTTCAATTAGTGCTTCTGGTAAGAGAAGCGGGCGATTTTTGAGTAAAGATTTTGCTTGTAAAACAAGATCGATCGCTACTTTACTACCAAAGCCGGGTAAATCTTCTATTTCTGAAGGTAAGGTTTGAGTAAGCGATCTTAAAGTTGTAATATCAAGAGTTTTTAACTGATTGTAACGTCCTGGAGTTACTCCCGGTACCAGCGAAAGATGTTTCTGTTGGGAAGCAGTTTGATGACAGCTGCTGTACCAATTACAGAGACTGCACTTTTGCCGCGAAATAAACACTTCCGGAGGTGTTGGTAAGTGCAATGTTTGGATGCATTCGTTTAAAATTTCTTGCATCCGAGGAATCCATTTGTCCAAATCGACATCATATTTCGTTTCTTTTCCCCGCAGCATTAACCAAGCTGTTTCCGATTCAACTTGCTGCACCGCTGCCAAAACAAAAGCATAAAATGCGGCAATAACTTGGTATTCTTGTTTGGGACGTTTACCTAATTCAACTCTGGCGGGAACGTATATCCAATCTCCGAATCTGGAATTTCCTGCTTGTTTAATAAGTAAATCCGGACGCGCTAACAAAGTATGATTGTCTTCATAACTTGTTTTAAGCAATCCTCCGTAAATACATTCAACTCCCTGCTGCATCAACTGTAAAGTTGCGGCAAATCCTGTTAGTGGTTCTTCTTTGGAGAATTTCGGACGCTGATAATCAAGCTTTTCTAAAACCTTTTTCTTATGGACGTATTTATCCTGATACAGCTTCAACAACAAGTCATTAGGGGCATCTTGCTGAGTTTTATCGCCGCGAACATTCAAAAAAGGTCGGCGTTTACATTTTTGATATTGCAGCAGTAGTTCGGCATTAATTAACATTCTTTTAAATTAACAATAATTAGCGCTTGGCGGGGAGTAATAAAGGTAACTAAAATTGACGTTGTGTAAAAAACATCGCTTTTAACACTGCCTCCGAAAATTTATTTGTTGAGAGAAGCATATGTATGTTTAGGAAGAAGAATATTTTTGTAATATTTAAAAGTTGAATATCCATAAAAACCAGTAATCCAGCTATTTAATCCAGCTTTACAAAGTCAAAAAATCCTAACTTTTAAGTTGTTTTCTAATCCCAAATACGTTCTGTTAAAAGTAATTCTATATATGGTAAATGCCTTTTGTGTGCCATTATCCATATACTTAATCTTGTTCTTCAAATCTCACGTCTAAAATTTGTCGAAGATGTGCTGGAAGAAAAATGTTCTTCTAAACTTAGTCCAAAATCCAAAATTGATATGACGAGTATATCTGCTACACAAACCGATTTGCATCAGTACCGACAACAATTTCCAGCTTTAGCTAATAAAGCTTATTTTAATTTTGGAGGTCAAGGGCCAATGCCTTCATCGGCTATGAATGCTGTAATTCAAGCCCAAGACGATATTCAAAGAATAGGTCCTTTTGGTAATGAAATTAACGCTTGGCTAATTCAACAAACTAAAGCCACCAGAGTAGCAATTGCAACTGAATTAAATGTACCATCAGAAACCATCACTCTTACCGAAGATGTAACAGTTGGTTGTAATATTGCCATGTGGGGCATCGACTGGAAAGCAGGCGACCATATACTGCTTACAGACTGCGAACATCCAGGAATTATTGCCACAGCCCAGGAAATAGCACGCAGATTTTCCGTGGAAGTTAGTACTTGCCCAATAATGGCAACTTTAAATGATGGCGACCCTGTAGCAATTATTGCCCAGCATTTGCGACCCAGTACCCGTATGGTAGTTTTAAGTCACGTACTTTGGAACACAGGACAAGTTTTACCATTAGAGAAAATAGTAGAAGCTTGTAGAAACAATAATACAAAATTAATGGTAGACGCAGCACAATCTGTAGGATTATTACCATTAAATCTAAGCGAATTAGGAGTAGATTTTTACGCTTTTACAGGTCACAAATGGTTGTGCGGCCCTCCCGGCGTGGGCGGTTTGTACGTGCGTCCCCAAGCACGAGAGAGTCTTTTCCCTACCTTTGTAGGTTGGCGTAGCGTAGTTATTGACGGTAGAGCTAAACCAGTAAAATGGCAGGAAAGTGGAGAAAGATATGAAATTGCAACTTCCGCTTATCCTTTTTATATTAGTTTAACTCAAGCAATTGCAGTACATCAAAAATGGGGAACACCGCAAAAACGTTATGAACAAATTTGTCATAATAGCGAGTACCTATGGCAGAAATTGATGGCAGTGTCGGGTATAAAATGCTTGAAAAATTCTCCCCCCGAATCCGGTTTAGTTTCTTTTCAACTAGAAACCAGTCAATCTAAAACCAGCATAGAATTAGTAAAATTCTTAGAATCAAAAGCAATATTTACCCGAACAATAGCAGATCCCGATTGCGTCCGTGCTTGCGTCCACTACTTCACTTTAGAGTCGGAAATGGATCGGTTGGTTGAGGAGATTCGGAATTTTGGGGAATAGGGCATGGGGCATGGGTCACTGGGCATGGGAAGTATAAAATTTGAATTTTATACTAAGTATAAAAACTGGCTCTGTTGAGAATGATTAAACTACTAAAAGAGTAGTCGTCTCACATAAGTTAACTAGGCGCAATTTAGCCGAAGCATATAAAGTGTTAAAGGGTAAAGGGGGACAGGTGAAATAACGAATCATTTTGATCTATTCCCCATGCCCAATGCCCAATGCCCTATCCCCAAATATGCAACGTCCTATCATATATATTGCGATTACTAATCACGGTTTCGGACACGCGACTCGCACTGCTGCGGTGGCGGCGACTATTCAGGAGTTATGTCCGGAAGCATTGTTGATTATGGTGACAACCGCACCGCGTTGGTTGTTGGAATGTTATATCAAAGGTGATTTTATTCATCGCCCCCGTGCTTACGATTTGGGGGTAGTGCAGGCTGATAGTTTCAAGATGGATAAACCAGCTACTTTAGAGAAATTATTAGAAATTAAGAAAAATCAGCGTTCGATCGTTGCTTCTGAAGTTGATTTTATTCGTCAAAACAAGGTTGATTTAATTTTGGCGGATATTCCATTCTTAGCTGCCGAAATTGGTAAAGCTGCTAATGTTCCTTGCTGGGCAATTAGTAATTTTGGCTGGGATTTTATTTACCGAGAATGGGGCGGTGATTTTGTTGACATTGCTGATTGGATTGGTGAATGTTACGGAAAGTGCGATCGCCTTTTTCGACTTCCTTTTCACGAACCGATGCAGGCGTTCGATAATATAAAAAATATTACTGATGTCGGTTTAACTGGTGGCTCTCCTTTTATCGATGCGGATGAGATCAAATCTAAGTATGAGATAAATACACCACGCGAAAAAACTATACTGCTTACTTTTGGCGGTTTGGGTTTACAGCAAATACCTTACGATAACCTCAGAAAATATCCAGATTGGCAATTCATCACCTTTGATAAATCGGCTCCAGAATTACCAAATTTAATCAAAGTTAAAGACTTAAAAACCCGTCCCGTTGATTTTATGCCAATTTGCGGGAGAGTCGTTTCTAAACCAGGTTTCAGTACTTTTGCGGAAGCGACTAAATTAGGTGTGCCGATTGTTTCTGTAACTAGAGACAACTTTGCAGAAGCAGCTTATCTAATAGAAGGAATATCCGACTACAATTATCATCAAATTCTTACTCCTGCGGAATTATTTGAAAGCTCCTGGGAATTTCTTAAGCAGCCATTAGAGCCACCGCGTTGTAAAGACAAGATTGCCATTGATGGGAATGAAGCGATCGCGAAAACAGTAGTGGATTTTTTTGAGAAGAATGTTTCTTGAAGAAAGCGATCGGTTACGATTAGCTGAATTAGTGGTTGCACTGCGAACTGATGACCGTTTGTGTATTGTAAGCGAAGAGGTAGAAAAACGCGAACCTCAGATTATTTGTTCTTTGGGGTTGTTTAAGGAAAAATAATTTAATCTTCAGCTTGTGGGTAAGCAACTTTATGCTCAGAATAATTCTGATCATTCTCATCATTTAATTCTGCAAGCCCAGTCAGTACAACAGGTAATCTGTCAGGAAACTCTACAACTAGTTGAAGTTCCCCTCCCATTGCATTTATGTAACTACGGAGAGTTGAAAGAAGAAGATCACTACGTTTTTCGAGTCTTGAAACGCTATCTTGGCGAATCCCGAGTAATTCTGCCATACGCTCTTGAGTAAGTTCCCTTGCCTTTCTTACATCGCGAAGCGTCATATGTTCTGCGATTAGTTCAGCCGCTCGCGCTTCAATCTTATCTCGACGTTCCTGTGGAAGTTTTTGCAGTATCTCCGACAGTTTAATTTCCATCGTCTTTTTCTCCTTTTTCTTTTAACTGACCAAGATGTTTTTCAAATCGTTTATCTGCCTTTGCTATAAGTTGTTTGTAGAACCGCTTTTGACTTATTCCTACTTTGTTACCAGCCACAAGTAAAATTGCTTTCCGTTCTGGATCGAAAGCAAAAGCTTTACTTATTCTTGTCTGGAACGCGCTTTTTGAAATCTTTCTAATATCTGTGTCACTACGGTTTCGCCATCTTTACCTTCCCCATGTTCTAGTTCTGCGATAGCAACATCAACATAGTAACGAGTTTCTTCTATCCATTCAGTATATTCATCATTTAACTTTTCTAGTATTTGAAATGCTGTATCAGCCACTTCTTGTGGATTTTTATATTTACCTGTTGCAATTTGCGCGATTATGAATTGTTCGTGTTCTGGTTTTATTTTGATATCCATAATTACTCATCAGAAAATAATGATTCCAAATCTCGATAACCGCTTGCTACACGAGTTATATTTATTCCGTCTTCTTTAGGGTAGTAAAATACAATGTAATCATCTATAACAAACCCACGTAGATTTGGTGCAAGTCTTCCATAATTCTTCCCCATGTTAGGAAAATCAGCTACTAACTTACACTTTTTACGTATGTCATCAAAAAGCTTGCTAGCAGCTTTAGAATTACTGCGAGCAATATATTCGCAAATTTCATCTAAATCTTGGATTGCTTCATCTGAAAATGAATAATTACTCATTCTTCTGATTCTGAGGCAATTTTACGTATTTTTTCTTGCAATCGTGCAAAAACTATCTCGCCATCTGTAACTCTTCCTTGTTCAATTTGTTCGGTTCCAACTGCAATTTTCTGGCGCAATTCTTCCAACCTTCTTTCTCGTTCTTCTAGCAGTTTAAACGCTTCATTGATGACATCTTCTGCTGACGTAAATCGACCTGTTGCAATTTGTGCTTGAATAAATTGTTCCTGTTCTGATTTGATTTGGATATGCATCATATTTCCGTCCTTATTTATAAAAGCGGCTGTACTCTTGTTTTAACAATTTCACCACATAGGAAGCAATTCTTTCTTCTAATAAAGGCTTCCACATTTATGTCAAGCATCTGAGGTCTGAAACATTTTAGGATTTGAGATTTTGTTTCTGGGATTACTTACATTATATTTTGTAGGTAAAGGTAGCTTTTTTCACTCCCACGCCAGATGATTTATCTGCACAATTCTTTTGGCTATCGCGCCCTCTGTTAGTGCGAAGGTTGTTGCAAGCCCTACGAGGGCATTTCGATTGATGGGAGGCGCTGAAGAAGGAGAATGAACCTTTTTGATAGCGAGGTATCATCATTATCGATAGTTATGTTGGTATGCTCAGCAGATTTTCAACCTTCAATGACTAGCTGCTGCATTACCATTTGGCGCACGCTCAATTAGTTCACTTAGCTCGCATTCCAAAGCATTGCACAATTTTTCCAACATATTCCCATCAATTGATGGCATTTCGTCAGTTCGGCGGAGGCGATAGATAGTATTTGGATGGACATTAAGTTCTTTCGCTAAGTCTTTTCCTGAAATACGTCGCTCTGCCATCAAACGGTTTAGTCTCCATTTAATAGTCATCTGAGTTGTTAGAAAGGAAACATATCTAAGGCTGAGTAAAGCAGCTACAAATACATTAGCATTTTTCCTTTTTGGAGGTGGAAATTAACAACAAAATGAAAATATTAACAAGAAGGATGTGAATTATTAAGAAATAAAATATTCGACCAAGCCGAAGAAAAATTTGATGAAGCTAAGAGACTTGACAGTCAATCACCAGAACCTTGGTATTGGAAAGCTCAAGTTGCTATTGCTAAAGATAATAAACCAGTTGCACTTGGGTATATCCGTAAAGCTTTGCAACTGAACTCCAGTCATATATCTAGTTTGGTGTTGCAAATTAAAATTTTGTTGTTGATGGGTGGTGATTGCAGGGTAGAAGCCGAAGAAAAAGCAAGTCAAATTTATGGTAAATATGATCAACTAAATTCCTGGTTGGACTGTTTAAAAAAAGAAAATATTTTTTCATCAATAGTTATAACAAGTTCTGAATTAGAGATAAGATGTCCAATTATCATAGATTAAGTAAAAACAGTATAGCCGCAAATGTGAAGATTATTTAATTAATGTCTAATGGAAGATAAATTATGACAAATATTGAACGTTTTGAGAACTATATCAATAGTCACCCAAATCAAAGTATCTGGGAATATATTCAAGATAATCCTGATACAACGCAGTTTTTTATAAATATGACCTATGAGCAATTACATGAGTTAATTACCGAGATGATATCACTATTTTCCCAAGTAATATCACTACACCAAGAAAATCCTTCAGTTAGAGAATTGATTAATAGATTAAGTAGTAGATTAGGAATCAATGAATTAGAACCCACTGGAGAAGAAATTTTATTACTAATTTTCAAGTTGAAGCCAGACTTGGATTTAGATTTTAAAACTCTTGGTCGATTATTTAATATGGTTCTTCAGCACTTGGTATGCTAACTAAATAATCGTAAAAAGGCAGAAGGCAGCTTTGCTGTAGGCAGAAGGGAAAAAAACGATTTTAGGAAGAAATCAAGTAAATAATAGTCAAAGTCTTTGCATAGTAAGTGTTGCAGCGATTTCTTGCTCATAATTTAGCATACTATGTAATGAAGAGCCTTTAATATTGAAGAATCTAGAGCTATAAGCATTTATAGATACTGGGAAGCAGTTACAGATATCTTGGTATCTTATGAACAACCAATGGTTTTGATAAAATTGCCTGAAGATAATGCAAATGTAGAGCGAGCATTTAATAGTATTAATAAAGTTCAAGGCGAATCTGAAAACAGCCAATCCCAATCTATCGAGTTTAATAATATTGCAAGAACCCAACCTTTACCGCTTAATCCAAAAAACCAACCTTTGCCACATGATGGGTTATTTATAAGAAGAAACAATCAATTTGGTACTAGGCTAAATGTTGGAATCAAAGACTTAATAGAACAAGGAGAATTGATTGACCAAAGGGATATTCGCTTCGATGATTTTATCAATAGTGAGCAAGTTCCTTCTCCTGAAGCCGGACATTCTCTAGCAGTTAGCTATGGAATCGCTCCAATTCCGCTGAGTCAGAAACGCGATGAACGAGCTACACATTATTTAGAAATTGCTTTAAAAACCTCAGATACTGCTCCATCAGAGCATCCTAATAACAAAGCACCATCGGCTAATTATATTTTCGTTATAGATACGAGTAGCTCAATGTCAGGGGAGAAATTGAATGATGTGAAGGCTTCAATCCAAGAATTATTTCAAAGAATGAAAGATGATGATGTGATTGGAGTTATTGCTTTTGATACACAGCCTAAAACTTTATTCAGAGCAACTCGTATTAGTAAAATTAATTTTGATAATTTTAGTCAAATTATCAGTGGGATGACCGCAGGTGGTGGAACAGATATTAATATAGCATTATCGTTTGGTATAGACGAGATAAACCGTTACGGAAATAATAATACTTTAAATCATATATATTTATTTTCGGATGGCGAGCCAACATCAGGAGAAACCAACTGGATCAAAATTAGACAAAATATAGATTCTAAAATACGCGGAAATATCCGCTTATCAACATTTGCATTTGGGTCAGATGCTAATATTAAAGAACTTGATGCTCTAGCAGGCTTAACGGGTGGTAAATCTACTTTTGTAAGGGATATTGATGATATTAAAAACAGCCTTCAAGAAGAATTGCACAGAAGAGAGCATTTAGCAGCTATTAATGTTCAAATTAAAGTAGATATTGAACAAGATATTGAGATTCTTTACTTGTATGGTCATGATTTAATTACAGAACCTGCAAAAAGGGCTGCTGTAATAGAAGACGCTCAGGAAGCAAAAAAGAAGGCACAACAAGAGTTTGGGGTTACATCAGAAGCTGATTTAATCACAGAAAAAGAAGGTATCAAAATTTTTGTTCCAGATTTAGCTGTTGGTGAAACATACTGGGTAGTTTTTGAGCTTGGTATACCTGAAGAAAAAAGCCAAATACCTGTTGGTAATGCGACAGTACAATATGTAGATACATTTGCTCGTAAAAGTCAGAAGCCAGAATTTAAATTAACGTTTCCTGGTAATTTACCATCGGATTTAGTGATTGAACATTCTCTCGCATTGTGGACTAGTGAAGTAGCGTTTTATGTGCTTGATGACCTCTACGATAAAGATATCAAGACAGCTCAAAAACGTATTGAAAAACATGTTTCTTTACTGAGAGCAGCTAGTTCTAATTTAGAATCGGATTATGTTGCTGATGACGCTGTTACACTTAGTAAATTTGCATCACTTTTTGAAAATCTTGGTCAAGTTCAATTAGTTTCAGATGTCACTCCTTCTCATCAGCCGCAGTATATCCTCTATTGTGGGCTTAGTGACTTTGGCAGAGTAAGAGGCGGTTTTCGACGAGCGGATTATTTCTCTGTATAACTCTGTGGTTCGTGAATAACTACAAAAATAGCGATTTTAATTTAAATCATAAGTAGTCGTACAAAATGAATTTTACCCGCACTGAAAACTTTAAGTCCCTGGGATTGCTTCGTTCCTCGCAATGACAATACACAATTAATTTTGTAATGGTACTTATCTTCCGGCCCAAAAAATGTAGAGACGTAGCAATGCTACGTCTCTGTACCATCGCAGCGATTTAAATTTTACTGCTCTTCCATCACCTCAGCAGTTCTATCTTTATCCAATTTCAAAACTAATACTCCTAAAGGTGGTAGACATAAATCCAAGGAGTGTTCTTGATTGTGCGTTGACCAGCTATCAGTCCATTTACCGCCTAAATTACCCATGTTGCTACCGCCATATTCTCGCGCATCGCTATTGAATAATTCGGTATAGAACCCAGATTCCGGTACGCCGATACGGTAGTGAGAATGGGGTTGTGGAGTAAAATTACAAACGGCAACGATAAAATCGTCTGAATCTTTATCCCGACGGATAAATGAAACTACGCTGTGACGATTATCGCTACAGTCAATCCACTCGAACCCAGGTTCTTCAAAGTCTTGAGTATATAAAGCAGGTTCGCTACGGTAAAGCTTATTTAAGTTTTGGAAGAATGTTTTTAACTGCTGATGTGGCTCAGATTGTAATAAATTCCATTGTAAATCTGTCCAATCATTCCATTCGCTCCACTGCCCAAATTCCATGCTCATAAACATGGTTTTCTTGCCGGGATGAGCGAACATAAAGGCAAACAAACAGCGCACGTTTGCTAGTTTTTGCCAGTTATCTCCAGGCATTTTACCGATGATATTACTCTTACCATGCACTACTTCGTCATGGGACAGCGCTAACATAAAGTTTTCGCTGTGGTGATACCACATACTAAAGGTCAGATTGTTTTGATGAAACTGACGGAACCAAGGGTCCATGCTGAAATAATCCAGCATATCGTGCATCCAACCCATGTTCCACTTCAAGTTAAAGCCCAATCCGCCGGTGTATGTGGGCCAAGATACCATCGGCCATGAAGTCGATTCTTCGGCAATGGAAAGCGAGCCGGGAAAATAACTAAATATCAGGTGATTTACACTGCGGATAAATTCTACTGCTTCTAAGTTTTCTCTACCACCATATTGGTTTGTATCCCACTCCCCAGGTTCGCGACAGTAGTCGAGATAAAGCATTGAAGCAACCGCATCAACGCGAATGCCATCAATATGGTATTTATCAAACCAAAATAAAGCATTAGATGTGAGGAAATTACGCACTTCATGGCGCGAATAATTAAATACCAGAGTTCCCCACCCTTTATGTTCGCCTTTGCGGGGATCTGAATGTTCGTAAAGATGAGTCCCGTCAAAGAAAGCTAAACCGTGTCCGTCTTTAGGAAAGTGACCGGGAACCCAATCAACAATTATGCCAAGGTCGTTTTTATGACATTCATCCACAAAGTACATAAAGTCTTCAGGACTACCAAAACGGGAAGTGGGAGCGTAATAACCAGTTACTTGATATCCCCAAGAACCATCAAAAGGGTGTTCGGCAATTGGGAGAACTTCAATATGGGTGTATCCCAATTCTTTAACATAAGGAATCAGTTTTTCTGCTAATTCCCGATAAGTAAGAAAACGTGCCCCCCCTTTCAGATCTGAAACAGGTACCACAGGCTCGGTTTTACCATTTGGTAATTTATGTGGTTCATCCGTCCCAGCGTGCAGCCAAGAACCCAAATGCACTTCATAAACTGAAATTGGTTGGGAAAGTTGATCGGTATGACGGCGTTTTTCCATCCATTCGCTGTCATTCCACTCATAAGTATCTAAGTCAGTGACAATAGACGCAGTTTTGGGTCGAACTTCTTGAGCAAAACCGTAAGGATCGGACTTTTCGTAAATATGTCCTGCGGGGTTTTTGATTTCGTATTTGTAGTGTTCTCCTACTTTCAATTCGGGAATAAATAATTCCCAAACTCCAACATCAGAGCTTTTACGCATTTGATGTTTGCGTCCATCCCAACTGTTGAAATCTCCCAACACCGACACATTGCGTGCATTTGGTGCCCAAACTGCAAAGTAAACACCTTTTACACCATTAATTTCAGTGAAATGCGCTCCTAATTTTTCGTAAATTCGGTGATGATTTCCTTCGTTAAACAGGTGTAAATCGAATTCCGTTAGTTTTGGAGAACGGAAAGCGTAAGGATCGTAAATTACCCGCTCTTGACCTTCTTCTTTAACCTTAAGCTGATAGTTGGCTAATTCTTCAGTATCTATAATACATTCAAAAAAGTTGGGGTCATGTACGCTTTGCATTTCTTCTTGCTTCCGCTCTTCCGGAAGAACTACCCATGCAGCACTAGCATTGGGTAGATAAGCTCGCACAACCCAGACGTGCTTGCCATCCTTTTCTACTTTATGGGAACCAAGTATCTCAAAAGGGTCATGATGTTGGTTCTTAATGATGCTGTTAACTTGTTCTGGGGCAATAGTGGTCATAGACATGGAGCTAATTACGTTGGATATTATGGAAACAGTGAATCTACTTTTCGTATATCTATATATATTCTTTACATTTATTTGCAATTTTTGCCCGCCTCTTGAGGAAGAAAGGTGGGAAGTTAGGAGTTATGAGGCGCGGAGTTAGGAATTTAATTTACCTTTAACCTATACCTCATTCCCAATCTTAAAAATCCACAAAGGGAAAAAGTGTTTTCAATATCTTGCGTAAGCGTAGCAGGAATACTGTTTCCCGGACTTTGGGGCTGAGCTTGGGGGGATAAGGACGTGTTTTAATTTGAGCCTGTAGCTGAGCATATTCTGCGGCGCTCAGAGGTTTACCGTCAATTGGCGATCGCGCTTCTAAAATAATTTCTGTTCGCAATATTTCTTCTGGAATATCAATACTTGGGGGTGATGCTATTACAAACGTTTTATGGTATGGAGTTAATTGGAATAAAATAAGTGATATAGCAGTTAAAAGTATTAAAAAGACTGCTTTTTGAGTTTTTTTTCTCCTCATTATTTCTTATTTCATCTATTTAGTTCAAAAATACTAAGAATTAATTTAGAGATTTTTAATTTTTAATTTAGAAATTTTTGATTTTTAATTTAGAAATTTTATTGTACAGTCTTTTATCCCTAAGCATATAGTAAACTCTCAATTTTCTTTCTCAATGCGACAAAATCGAGTTGAAAGTCTTGCTAAGTAGTTAAGCCTGCACTAATTGTATATTTAATACTCAGTTATATAGCTGTTCCCCGTTAATATTTCCCCATTCGCCATCCAAACGAAATGTTAAATTAAATGTTGGCACGGGTATTTCACAAATGACTATTTAAAATTTTACAACCATTAGCAGGATAAATATAAAAACCTGGCAATCTCGATAATCATTACCAGGTCTACTTTTTTTAAGCAAAGCTATAGGGGAATAGAAAAACATCAGTCCCAAAGCATGACACACAATTCTCAAATTGCTCAAAGCGACAATTAACTTTCTTCTGGCTTTTACGTAATAAAGCAAAAGAAAGTGAGGAACGACCTACAAAAAATAGCGGCAGTAGTTTAAATGCTTACTGTCAACTATGGGGTAGCAGTTGGTTCGGGGGAAACAATACCACCATCAGCAGGTTCTCCAACAGGTGGAGTTGCGTCGGTTGTAGGTGTTTCTTCAGCGTTTTCGCAAGCCCCAAGAATTGTAGCCAAACCTAACAATAAAGCAAAACCAAAAACTTTAATTTTCATAACTCCTCTTTCACCAATTTAGTCAAGAACTATTTTTAGCCTGTTGAATACGATACCTTATTTGATGATTTTTTTAAATATTGTAGTTCTAATTAGTTTTTACATAATAAATTATTCTTTTTTATACTGACCATTCCTTACGTAAGCGCTTTCTGTAGTTAATACAGGCGTTAGATGAGTGTAAATTTATTACTTGCCAACTCTTGCCGGTTGTTTTGATTATAAAACAGGTTATCATACCATAAATTATCATGTTGCGGAAGTACAGTGCCTGCGATCGATGGATATTCTCATACTAAGGATGCTATGATGCGGCGAACTAATTGTGAAATTATAGTAGTCGGAACATTCAAGCTAACTAAAGCCCTTTTTACAAACACTTGCAAAGGGGCGTTACAATTCTAAGTCAATGCTTTGTAAAAATTGTAATGCAAGTTACTTTTATATTTTATCTCTATCTAAACTACAGTATTTTTAATGTAAAAACTTATGGCTGCTATTCGTAAATCAAATTTAACAGGAAAAAAACGCTGGGTAGGGAGAGATTCAACTCGTCAAGAAAACAGTTTCAGGAGTTATAGAACTTCCGAACATACCAGCCTTCCACCTTTACCGAAATCCCAACAGGCATTAAGCAGAAGAAGAGGAACAACGTCTTCTTTTTTAAGAAAGAATAATTCGAGCGTTGTTTCAAATACTTCTTTAGAGGGAGTTAAACCCCAACGTCTAAATAATAAAAATTCTAGAACTCGCGATCGCGCCTCTATACCTGTAATGCCAGATGGCAGTAAAGTGCCCTTATGGTTGATGCGTTGGAACTCGCTGCACCGACACAGTGCGGCGATCGCTTTTTTGTTAGTGTGTGCAACTTTAGTAGTTTATGGTTGGACGGTATATTCTCAGCATCTTTGGAGTAGGTCGTATAAAAAGCTACAATATTTGCAGCGGGATGAGCGTCAGCTAACAAAACATGATGAGGCGCTCAAAAATAAAATGGCGCAAGAAGCTGAAAAACCACATTCTGGATTAGTATCACCGACTCCAGCAAACACCATTTTTTTGCAAGAAACTCCACCATCAAGTTCCCAACAGGTTGGTAAAGAGTCTTTAGGATCGGAGTCGCAACCTTCAAATGCAGTGGGATATTAAAATAGGCAATCTTGGATCGGACTTTTTCCCGTTTCCAATTCAAATACAATTTTCCCCTGCTTGGGTGTTAAAACAGAATACCGTTAAGTAAAAGAGCGGTTTTCTCACCCGATTAATTTTAGAATTTAAGTTTTGGATCTGGGAATAGAAAAATCTAAAATCTAAAATCCAAAATTCAAAATTCAAAATCCAAAATTATTAAAAGGGAATCGGCGCAAGTTTTCCTCAAGACTCTACGAAGGAGCAGCGATGTATGCAGAAGTTTCCAGGTAAAACCAGTAGAATTAGTAAAAAGGATTACACACAGTCGCGTTTGAATCGCGATGTTCCAAGAAGTAGAAATAATCGAAAATTTGCAGCAAAATCGTCCCAAATTTCAGCGAACCCGAAAAGACGATTATTTATAGTTTGGGGTGTATTAATAGCTGCTTGCTTAGGGTTGGGAATAAATTTATACCGTTTACAAATTGTTGATGGTGCCAAATTAACCAAAAAGGCGCGAAATCAGCAGATGTTTAGTATGCGTCCTTTTATTCCTCGTCGCCAAATAGTAGATCGGAATAAAAGGGTTGTAGCGATCGATCTGCCGATTTATACCTTGTACGTACATCCAAAGATGTTTGACAAAGATAAGTCTACATCTGATATTGCCCGCAAGCTTGCAACTATTTTGAATCAAGATGCTTCGGAATTAGAAGCAAAATTTAATAAACAAAAAAGCGGTATTTTTATTTCTTCTAAACTACAAGAAGAAGTTGCAGATCAAATTAGTGCGTTGCAGCTTAACGGTATAGATTTAAGAAAAAAATTCTCTCGATACTACCCTTCTGATAGTTTGTTCGCTGATATAGTTGGTTTTGTAAATTCAGATCGTCGCGGTAAAGCAGGAATAGAATATTCTCAAGAGAAGTTGCTCGAACGTTCCATGAAAACGGTACGTTTGTCAAGAGCGGGAAATGGAGCATTGATGCCAGATCATGCGCCGGATGGATTTCTTAATTTTGACAAATTACAGATGCAGTTAACTATTGATAGCCGTTTGCAACGAACTTCAAGATTGGCACTCCAAGAACAAATAGAGAAATTTAAAGCCAAGCGCGGAGCAGTAATAGTCATGGATGCGTGGGATGGTTCTATCCTCGCCTTAGTTTGTTCGCCAACTTACAACCCCAATCAAAAATTCACTAAAGACGATTATGCTTTATTTAGAAATTGGGCTGTAGCAGATTTATACGAACCCGGTTCAACCTTTAAACCATTAAATGTGGCGATCGCTTTAGAAACTGGTAGCATTCAGCCGAGTGACGTGTTCAATGATACAGGAATGATTAAAGTAGCAGATCGTGAAATTCGGAATGCGGAGAAAAACGCTAATGGAAGAATCAGCGTTGCTCAAATTCTGCAAACTTCCAGCAACATTGGTATGGTTAAAATTATCCAGCGAATGCAGCCAAGTATTTACTACGGTTGGTTGGAAAGATTGGGATTAAGGCAGAAATCCGAGACAGATTTACCATTTGAAACCACCAGTCGTCTCAAACCCCAAGAAGAATTTACCAATACGCCAATTGAGCCAGCAGCAGCTTCCTTCGGTCAAGGTTTTTCGCTAACACCATTACAATTAATTCAAATGCAGGGAGCATTAGCAAACGGTGGTAGATTGGTAACTCCCCATGTAGTGAAGGGGCTGATAGATGATAAAGATCA
Source organism: Calothrix sp. CCY 0018 (assembly GCF_963920925.1). Lineage (NCBI taxonomy): Bacteria > Bacillati > Cyanobacteriota > Cyanophyceae > Nostocales > Calotrichaceae > Calothrix > Calothrix sp. CCY 0018. The sequence continues at coordinate 112,888 of NZ_CAWUDI010000027.1, forward strand.
AATCCACGAAGAAAAAGATTTACCAGCATCTCGCCAAATTTTTTCGCCAACCACAACTCAAACAGTGTTGCAAATGATGGAAAGCGTGGTTAATAAGGGTTCGGGTAAGGCAGCACAAATTCCCGGATATCGGATTGCAGGTAAAACTGGTACAGCAGAAAAAGCTAGTGCTACTGGTGGCTACGATCCCGATTCAAGAATTACTAGCTTCGTGAGTATTTTGCCAGTAGAAACACCTCGCTATGTAGTTTTGACATTGGTAGACGAACCGCAAGGAGAAAATACTTTCGGTAGTACCGTTGCAGCACCGATCGCAAAAAAGGTAATGGAGTCGTTGATTAGTATCGAGAAAATCCCGCCTTCAGGTTCTCGGTGATTGTAGAGGATGTTTAAAAAGTCTAATTTAAAATTGACCCGGCGGTTGAAACCGCTGCTACATAAGCCAAACCCGCCTGCGCGGGTTCAAATTCATTAGTCCACGTTCACCGAAGGTGCGGCTCAGGTGGACTTTGCCTGTGTAGTCGCGAATTATGTTCGCCGGATACTTTTAAAACATCCTCTTACAGCAGATTTCATTTATCTAAAGCAAAATTGAATTTAAATATTAATTAAATGAGTAACTGTATTAGCTAGTTGTTTGAAAATTTCATCAAAATTATTGCGGTTTTTCTGCATTGTTTTTAATACGTTACCAGACTGTTCTATCTGCTCATCACTTAAAGTAAATACAGGTACATTATGCTTTTGAGACTGTGCAATTAGCGAATTAAAGTCAGGTATACTTACTAGGTTATAGGGAGTATCACCAGGATTAGAAGCATTAAAATCATCTTTTGATATTGCCATTCCGATATGAGACAAAGCAGGAACAAGCATATCATCAACGGTTTTTTTTATTTGTGTGATCCACATTTGGAATGAGGCTGCGGCGTTACCACTGCGGGGGCGATAACGTTGGGATATAATTCCAAGAAATTTAGGAGGATTGCTAGGCAAAGGGTAAGCAAGTCCAGGCTTTCGGAAAAATCCGATTGATTCATTCCACCTTGGTATTACGCGAGATAAAGAAATTATTGCTTGTTCACAAAAGTAATCAGGAAAAGTAGGAACAATAAAGTAATCACTACTCATTAAAAGGCATTGATTTAAAGCCCCTACACTCGGACTCATATCAATCAAAACAATATCTATTTCATTTTTATTGGCGGTTATTTTTAGAAGATGTCTTAGTGAACCTGGAAGATTAGTCAAAGCAGGTATAGCATTTCCAGTCTGGAGTGCAATACCTAGCTGTGCTTCACTTTCTGATAAATCTAAATGCCCAGCAAGTAAAAAAAGTTTGTTATTTGTTCCATCTATAGAAATTACTTCAGCAGGTTTTAGTGGGGATTGCATACCTTGAAAAGCTGGCTGGAGGCACGAACTCAAGTTTGAGTTTGGATATTTATCATAAAAAGTTTGAAAATCTATCTGCTTATTAAAGCCTAAAACCATCCCAGTTAAATTGCATTGCGGGTCACTGTCTACAATTAAGACTTTTTTCCTGTATCTGCCAATGCCCATCCCAAATTGAAAGTAGTCGTTGTTTTACTAACACCACCCTTGTGATTAAACAAAGAGATTAAGATCGGGTTTGTTTGTGACATATCATAGAGTAATATACTTCATTATTGTATGACAGTATAAACTCGTATAATCTCAAAGTCTATGGTAAAAAGCTACAATAACTGGATTGATGTTTGTAGATAAATTTAGACTTTAATCATCTTCTTGATTCATCGATTCCCAAATTTTAGTTACAGCTTTCTTTGTAAAAACAGAAAACTCCTTTTCCATCATCCACTTGTAATAATTAGGTTCTTTCTTGAATGATTCAGCTACAGATTTACCTTTGTATTTACCAAAATTAAAAATTATCTCGTTATTTTCATCGTAAATAACTCTTTTTGTGGGATCGAGAAAATCAAAAGGTATGAATTCTTGTAACTCATCCATATTGTTTTTTACAGGATAAGATAATTTACCATCTTTATCCTCATATTCTTCATTTTCGTAACGTTCTAATTGGGCTTTAAAAACTTCGTATGTAGCGCGGATATCGTTTTCAGCATCGTGAGCGCCGACCAATTTTTCTCCGCAATAATATCTGTAAGCGGCTCTTAAGGTACGAGGTTCCATTTTATGGAAAATGGTTTGTACGTCAATAATTCTTCTTCCTTCAAGTTTAAAATCGATATCAACACGGGAAAATTCTGCTATTAAGACAGGAATATCAAATCTATTTGAGTTGTATCCTGCTAAATCGCTATCATTAATGTAGTTTGCTAAACTATCAGCAATTTTTGCAAAAGTCGGTTTATCTTTTACGTCTTGGTCGTAAATGCCATGTATTTCCGATGAAGCATTAGGAATAGGAATAGTAGGATTTATTATCCAAGTTTTCATTTCTTCATTACCGTCGGGAAATACTTTTAATACGGCAATTTGTATAATCCGATCTTTGACAATATCGATTCCTGTTGTTTCTAGATCGATAAATGCCATTGGACGTACTAAGTTTAACTTCATGGGAGATTCCTGTAACAATTACGAACAAGTAGAAATAAATATAGATGTATAAATATTTATCAGATTTATTCTAAAAACGTTGTATTCTAAAACAATTATCGGGAAAACAGGGAACAGGGAACAGATAAATGCTATGGAAAATAAAATAGACCAAGTTAAATATTAACTGGTCGCGAATAAATAATATTAGCACTGATATACAATTGAATCCTACAGCTTATAGAATTTGCTTCTTTAGTTCCTGCACGCCCTTATTGTTGGCTATTAAAAACTCTTCCCCGACTCCCTACACTCCCGAAACTGCTCGTTTTTTCAAATCTAATTGAGTGCGTTATGCTTCAGCATCAGGCGGAGCCTATCGCCACTTTTTGGTTCGAGTACCTGGGCTGATATATTATGTTGCTGTAATAGGGTACCGAATTCTTCAACGGTTCCTTCTGGCTTAATAAAGTTCATCAGCAATCCTTCAAAGGTTATATCACCACCAGCGGCTGTTGGTAACATTATCTGGGGTTCTAGCCATTTAGCAACTTCTAAGGCTTTTTCTTTACCTTTAATAATTGGTCCGATTAATGGTAAACCTAAATCTATCAATGGGGTGATGACAACATCGATGGGAGCGGATTTTTTCAGCGACTCAGAATGATAACCGTGAGGTTCGTAGTAAAGAGTAAAGCCGGTTTCGAGTTCTTTAAGCAAATATCCGTTTTCTACTAAAGTAGGGCCGATAGGAGAACCAGGAGTAGCTGTAATTTCCACACTACCATTGAGGGTAAAAGTTTCACCGTGAGCCAGCGAATTCACATGAAGGTAATCTAACTGATTCACAACTTTAGCAGCATTTTCAGAAGCGACAACAGGAATATCGCGCTTAAGTTGCTTCAAAGTTGGTGGATGAGCGTGATCTTCCAAACCCTGAGATAGTAAAATCAGGTCAATTTTTTCCGGTATGGGACGTTCTTGGGCACGAGAACCCTTGAATAGCCAATCTAAATTAGCAAAAGTTAGGGAACCAACCAGCCAAGGATCTATCAGTATATTTTGACCCCCCATTTCAATCAACCAGCTGTTGCTGTCTAAGTAAGTTAAATACATCGTTTTTGTGAGAGCGAGCTTTTCTTAATTATGAAGTATTTTTGCTCCACTAAGTTAGAGAGGGGGAAGAGGGGGTAGATGGGGTAGAGGGGGTAGATAATTTTTATTGATAACTAACAACTAATTACTCACTCTTAACTCCTAACTCCTAACTCTTAATCTTTGACCTATTCGATTTTTCCTGGTATATCAATGAGTGAACAACAGAATGTGATGAAGATGTTAATTCCCAAAATGCGTTTTGTAGTCGGTTTAGCTGGTTTTTTGTTAGCTGGTAGTATAAGTGGTTATGCTTATGAGAATTCGGAAAAATCACAATCAATCGAAACCGATTATTCTTCACAAAATATCAAAAATATATCTTTGAATTCCCTGAAAAATTCTACCGTACCCGAACAGCAGAATTTAACAAATTCAAGTCTTAAGCTAACTCCAAATTTTTCGTTTCAAACTGCACCTTCAACAAATGGGTTAACAAATAATCTATATCAACCTCAGCTACTATCCCAGGCTTACAGAGTTATTGATGAATTAAAAAAATATCAATTTAGCATTAATGGCAATAAGCTTTTTAGTCCTGCCGAATTACCTAGCAGTAATAAAGTAAGTTTCAATGAAAAAGATTTGTTATCAACTTTAATTAATACCAGACAATATTATCAAGATCATGCTGATGATGACCCAAATATTTTACGTCCGGGGGTACTGGGTACTCAAGGAGTATCTGTAGAAGATATTACGAAAACACTTGATTTTATGATTGCTGTATTGCAAGAAGACATTGCCAATAATCGTCCAACTCGTTTACAAGATCCAAATTTTATCAACTCTAATTTTAGAGTAATTAGATGGTCTGCTTATAATCCCAAACAACCTCAACGTAAAGATTTACGAATTACCAAATACGCTGTCTTCGTTCATCCGGGTTCTCGTACAAAAACTGCTAAATTCAACGTTCCTCTTTACAGCCTCAAAGATACTCCATTAACAGATAAATTCTACACAAAATACACCAAACAAGATGTCTTGTCAGGTATTTATGAGCCTGGTGGAAAGGAATTTGACAAAGTTAAACCTATAGTGTATATGAGTAGAGAAGGTTTAGAAGAAGCATTAATGCAAGGAACGATACTAGTCGATTTAGGTGGTGGTTCTTCTGCTTATTTCAATGTCGATAGAAGTAATGAAATTCCTTATGTAAAAGGAATAAATAGACGTTCGCAAAAGCGTTATTGGTATTTCAGAGAAGTTAAAGACATTAAAGGTTACGGCTATAAAATAGATGAAAAAATATCTATTAAATCGGGAGTCACTTTTGCTGGAGATGTACTCAATGTTGGTTTAGGTAGAATGGTGGTTATTGAGTATATGAAAAATGGACGCAGACACCTCAGAATGGGAGTAGTTGCAGATACTGGTGGTGCGTTTTTACCCAACTTCTATCAACTTGATTTCCTGGCGGGTATTTTCAAAAGTCAAGCTAGTTTTAATCAGTATATTAAGCAATTACCAACCTACGCTAAAGCATATATTTTGATCAAAAAATAATTGTTAAGAAGTGATAGAAAAATTTACTGTATAAGGGAAGTTGTGAAGACAGAATTAGCGTAAATTATTAATATTACTTCTTCTACCTATTCCCTATTCCCTATTCCCTTCTTAGATATTAAATGCCTATTTGCGATTGTGTATTCGTAAATAGGCGCATTAGAGTTTCAGGTAGTTTGGTAATTTCTTGAATTAAGTCTTCAGAGCCGACTCCAAAAATACCTAGAAAAATAACAATTATGAAAACAGCGATCGCCGTACTAAAAGTAGTTTTCACTACCTTCAACAGAGCCTGGAAAACCAACCAAGCGACAATGATTGCAGCAATTAAAACAATTAATTCAGTTGGCATAATGAAGAAATAAGTTAATTTAGATTACGCGGAGAAACTATGATACCCGATTTAGAACAGAAATAATTATGTTAATTTTAGAGATTTCTAAAGACAGCTTAGTTGATAAAAAGTAAATTAGGATACAACCTTATAATCAAAAATATTTCTTTCTTAAGTATCACTTACTGGCTACAACTTCATATGGGCGAATTCAGGATATCTTGCAATTTTGATACCATTTGGGTACGTGAAGAAACTTGCAGTTTACAAAACATTCTTTTCAAAGCTTGTTTTACCGAGTTTTGCGTAATCCAAAGTTCTGTACCTATTGCTTTATTAGTTAATCCCCGTGCAACTAATTGGGCTATTTGGATTTCGCGGGGTGTTAGACGATTGGAAGAGGGTGAAATAAATATATTTTGTTGAGCTTGTAGCACCGCGATGTTAGCTGAAAGATGAATGCAAACGCTGCTCAAATCGACAATATCTTGATAATTAAATGCGGGTGTTTCACCAATGCGAGCAAAGTGAATCGCACCAATAAGCTTTCCTTTACCAACAATAGGCCCCGTCATAATATGTTCGTGGTCGTAATAAGCACAACAATTCTGATAAAGTTCGCATTGCTTCCAACCTCCCGGAGGTAATACCATTTCTTCGTGGGCTGGTGCATGACGTTCGGTAACATAACGTAACACTGGGTCAACATTACGACCAACTTGTGCATAAAGTTCTACGAAATTATCGACATCCGGTACACCATAAACTTCAACTGCGCTATAGGAAGAATCTTCGTTAAACAGATAAATTCCCCAACGCTGTACATCAAAATGCTCGCCAATATTATCCATAAAGCGCATTCGCAGTTGATGTTCGTTTTTTGCCGTAGCTATAGCGTGAAATAAATTGTGTAGAGAATTCGCCATTTAACTATTTAACTAAAAACTAAAAGTGTACCCAGTTGAGGACTATGCAAATTTTAATATGATTTTTAAGATAGTAAATCATTGCCTCTGAAAATCCAAAATCTAAAAGAAACGCATCCGTTGTTAAAATCTAAAACAAATATGACACAATCTAAATATCACATCGGCTTAGTTATCTACCCAGGCATGACTCAGCTTGATATAACCGCACCCCATCAAGTATTTTCTTTAATTCCTGAAGCTCAAGTACATATGTTGTGGAAAAATTTAGAACCCGTAACGAGTGGCGAAGGGTTAACTATTTTACCAACAACTGCCTTTGATGAATGTCCGCACTTGGATGTTATTTGCGTTCCTGGTGGTGGCATGGGTACCGTAGAAACAATGGCAGATTCGGAAGTTTTAGAATTTTTAAAACAACAATCTCAAACAGCAAAATATATAACTTCTGTATGTACTGGTTCTTTAATTCTCGCTGCTGCCGGTTTACTAAAAGGTTATCGCGCTGCTTGCCATTGGTTATTTCGCGAATATTTAGCAATGCTGGGAGTAGAAGTTGGAACCCAAAGAGTTGTGATTGATAGGAACAGAATTACTGGTGGTGGCGTAACTGCTGGTATTGACTTTGGATTGGTGGTTGTCAGTCAGCTTAGTGGAGAAGAAACTGCAAAAAGAATTCAACTTTTATTGGAATATAACCCCGCACCACCGTTTGATGCAGGTTGCCCGGAAAATGCTGGAGGAATTTTGGTCGAACAAGTGAAGCAATTTGGCAAACCTTTATTGGAAGCAACTTTGGCTCAGACAAAGATTACAGCAGCAAATTTTTGACACTCCCACCCCTAAAGGGAGTGGGATTCAGATAGCTTAGTTAGAATCCACTATCTTATCTACATCAAACAGGTTTAACTGTTCGCCTAACAAGTTCCCCGGCAAACGCTTTTTGCTACGAGAGCGGCGTTTTATCTCCTTAATCCCTGTTAACTCAGGGGAGGGCGTTTCAAACAATCGAAGTTGTTTTGGTTCCGAGCAGTCCACCCGTACCGTTTTAAAATACTTAGCAG
>NZ_CAWUDI010000028.1:0-117168 GCF_963920925.1 Calothrix sp. CCY 0018
AGTGTTGCAGCGATTTCTTGCTCATAATTTAGCATACTATGTAATGAAGAGCCTTGTTAATTGATAATTGTTAACTTATTACTCTCTCTCAACTTCAACAATTTCACTATATTCAAACTCATTCGGGCTTTGCTTCACTAAAGGATATCTTTCCCCGCTCAATTCAATAAAATCTTGTTCGCAATCTGGTTTGGAAGAATAATAAGTCAACACATATTCTCTACCAACTCGGTATGACATTTCGTCTTCTACTTCACCTCTCCATTGAGTCTTAGTTACCAAAACTATCAATTGATTTGCTAATTTTGGAATGATTTGAGCTATGTGTTTTCGGTAAATTACATCCAAGCTACCGAAAGGTGAATCCATCACAATTGGAAATGTGCTGCTATCGGCTACCATCAGCATTTTATTTTGACTCCAATCCCGCACTCTATCGATAATGCTGCTAATAAACGATAAGCTCAAAACCTGGTTTTCTCCGGTGGATGCTGCAACTGGCATTGCGAAACCAGAAGTATTTTCTATCAGCGTTAATTCGTATTTTTCGCTGATTGTGGGAATATAAGGTGTAAAGGAAATTTCGCTAAATATTTCTTGAACTCGTTTTTCTAACTGCAAGCGAAATTGCTGCTCTTGCAATACTTTGACTTGTGTTAATCTATCTATCGCGTCTTGGGTGGCGGTGATGCGACGCTGGGCTAATATCTGTTTTTCTTCGTTTAATTTCTGCTTGGATATTTGTTTATTTAAACTTTCTAATTCAGCTTTTAAGTTAATTACCTTTTGCTGATTAGCGCCTTGTTCTAAAGTTAACTCTGTAATTTTTTCTTCTATTTTATCCAACCGCTTTTGTAAACTTCTAATCTCTTCACTCGGATCTTTTCTTAGTCTTTCTTCGATATTATCTAACTCTGCTTCAATTTCAGCTATAACCTGTCTTAACTGACTAATTCTAGCTTGTTCTTTATCAATTTCTTCCCAAAATAATCCTGCTTGCTTATCTATTTCATCAACTTGAGCGCTGATTCTGATTGCTGTTTCTTCAACTTCCGAGGAGCCAGCTTTCTCCAACCAGGTTTCGACATTTGCGCGAGTTGTATTTCCCTCACTTAAACTTGTACCGCAAATACAATTATGTGAGTTTAATAAATCTTGAATAAATTCCCGCGAAATCCCTGTCGTTAACTTTCCTTTCTGCTTCAAATTATCAATAATTTCTCGAAACTGTACGGTTGTTTCCGGTAACAATACTGTATAGCCGCGTGTAGATATGGCTTTTTTGATAGTTTCTCTAGTTTGCCGTAAATCATCTTGATGCGACGCTTTCTGTTTTTCTAATTCCTGCCGTCTTTCCTGTAAATCCTTTGCCGCATTCAGTTCCCGCAACCGCTTACTAGTTTCTTTTTTAAAAGTATTTTGATATTCTAACTCTTTAATTATTTCTTGCTGACGCTTGTTGATTATTTCAATTTCAAGTTCAATTTTACCCTGTTGTTTCAGTAATTTTTTAATTTCCGAATCACCAATTATTCTCAACTCATTTTCTAAACTTTTCTTTGCTTCTTGTAAATGTCGTATCGAACGATTGATTACCTCTATACCCAAAAATATCTTAGTAGCTTCCGCAATTTCCGCTTTCTTATCGGAACGAACTATTTCTTCAATTCTTTCGCCATCGAAAAAAAAGTATTGATGTAAACTAGCTGGTAAAATCTGTCCGATAATCTCTTCCGGTTGTTGCGGTGGAAGGTACCATCTACCGTCATCTCCAGCTACCTGCATATATATTTCTGTTTTACCAACGTCAAGATCGTTTTCGTGTTTGTAAACTCGACATTGACGTTTTACACGATAACGTTTACTATCATGTTCCCATGCTAACTCCACCCAACATTCCACACTCTGCCCAATTTTTGCTTCGGCGATCGCCCTTTTATTTACAAGTTGATCGATGGAGGCAAAAGCCGCACTAAATTTTTCGTATAATACCCATGTAAATGCATTCAGCAAACTCGTTTTACCCGCACCATTATTACCGTAAATAATAGTAGTATTGTTTGAATTTGTCCCCGCAATCTGGATTTCGCAAGTTTTACCGTAAAAAGAACGAAAATTACAAAGCTTGATAGAAGTCAGCTTCATTTTACAGCTTCCTTAACGATTGCTAAAATATCTTCGTTAATATGACCTAAACTTTTTTTATCAAGTCTGCTTTTTTCTAAATGCCATACTTGCTCGATTATTTGCCTTACTTCCGGTGATGCGCTAGTTATTGGCTCTTGTACTTCATCTATATTATGCTGTTTTTTCATTACGGTTTTTAACATAGCAATTCAAGCTATATTTTACCCGTAGTAGCTATACTCTGTTATCCGTAAAGTCACTGTAACGATGTTTGCTCGGATTATCCTTTTAAGCCCGATTATTAATAGCTAACTGATAGATGAATGTATTATTTGAAACCTTATAACGCGTTTAATAAACAATTTTTATGTATAATAAAGTGTAAATTAATTAAAATCATTTTTTAGTATTTATCTCGAAAAAATATTTATTTTAGAACCACTTTTCTGGTATTATCTTTATATAAGGAGTATTTTTATAATGGAAATATTAGTGCCCATAAAAATTTTACTTACATCCAATTATAAAAATATTTATCCCTATACCTAATTATCCCACATCACGGTAATTTTTATCTTATTTTTCAACGCAAAGGAGCGCAAAGTTTTTTTGATGAAATTCAAAAATCATATTATCCAATGCCCAATGCCCAAATCAAACATCCATCAACCCATACCGCTTTTGTAAATCTAATAATTTCATCCTGGCTTCACCAGCATTATCAGCTAAATCGGCAAATTCAACAAACCGCCGCAACTCTTTTCTCAACAAATTACGCTCCACCTCCAAAGTGTTTCTATCTAAATCTGGAGGCAGTACAATCATATCGAATATAGTTGCACGTTCCTTACCCGGATGAGGACGTAAAACACGCCCCCGGCGCTGGATAAATTGACGGGGATTACTTGAAGAAGCTAATATTACAGCAGTTTTAATAGCAGGAATATCAACGCCTTCATCCAAACAGCGAATTGCAACTAAACCTTGTAATTCTCCACTTTCAAATTGACTTCTTAAAGCTTCTCTTTCTACTAAAGAAGTTTCCGCCGTATAGGTACTAACTCTATAACCTAAATCTACTCCCAAAATGCGAGTTACTTCCTTTAATTGACGCAAATTCGCACGCCCTTCTGCTTCTTGGGAACCATCGCTGCAATAAAATAATGTATGAGTAGTTTCGCGACGACTTAACATTAATTCCCGCAAAGCAATTAACTTATTTTCAGCAGCACTTACCAATCTCGCACGTTGAATTAACAACGATTTGATATCTTCATTGTCTTCAATATTAATTAAGTCGCCACTTTCTCGCTGTTTATACTGTAAAAGCCGTCCGATTTTTTTCGTCAATTTGGCATAAGCAAGACTTTCAGATTCGGTTAATTCTATCAACACCGGATAATAAAGATAGCGCACCAAAGCACCTTGATTAATGGCATCTCTCAAAGTAAATTCCGGTTGCAAAACCGCACCAAAATAATTAAATACAGACTGAGTTCCTACCTCATCAAAATATCTTTCTGGTGTCGCTGATAACCCCAACCTTAATCCAATATTGTGCGGTAAACTTTCCTCCAACTTTGGCGAGCCTAAATTATGTGCTTCATCGCCAATAATCAAGCTTCTTTCAGGAAAATATTTTAATTGAGATTGGAAACCATCACTTATCAACGTAGAATTAGTAGTAATTATTGTCAGAAACTGTTGAGAAGCAGCACGTACATTATAAAGCTGCTCCGAAAGTTGCGTTTGCCAAGTACGAACACTTTCAAAAGCTAAAATCGGCTTTAAACCAAACTTTTCACATTCCCGCGCCCACTGAGTCACAAGATGGCGGTAAGGGCACACCACCAACAATACTTGCAAATTAATTTGACTATATAATTCCCAAGTAATTGCCAGTGCTGTAATAGTCTTACCGCTACCAGTCGCCATTTTTAGAGTACCCCTACCATTATTAGCAAACCAATTATTTACAGCTTGCTTTTGGTAGCCTCGCAATTGCAGAGATGGCGGAATTTTCGGACATCCCGGTAATAGCTGTTTTGCTTGATAAGTACCTTTCTTTTCCCCCGCACGATAAGGAATTTTTAGGCGAAAAGTAGTTGGTGTTTTTAGCTGAGATTTTTTTTGCGTCAGATACATAAAATGGCGGCTACCCTGGCGATGATTAGTGACTCGTAATTAAAGGGATGGGGGGATGGGGAGATGGGGAGATGGGGAGATGGGGAGATGGGGGGATGGTAAGCCACTGCGTTGGGCGGGTTCCCCGACTTGTAGCAAGTGGCGCAACCCGGAGGGGGAGATGGGGGAGATGGGGTTAAAATTTCTAACTCCTAACTCCTAACTCCTAACTCCCAATCCAAAACAAAAGCATCCGTTGTTAAAATCCAAAATCCTATGCCCCATGCCCCATGCCCAATTCCCTACTTCAGTTGTAATTACGCCAAACGGCAACTAAAGAACCTTGCACCTGTACCTGCCCTGCATCAACTTCAATTGGCTGATATTTAGAGTTTGCAGGTTCGAGGGTAATTCGTTCGGTACTTGTACGATAAAACCGCTTTAATGTGGTACCGTGCCCGTCTACCATTGCAGCGACAATGGTACCGTCTTTAAGCATATCGGGTTCCTGTACCGGACGCAGAAATACCATGTCTCCATCAACTATGGAATCCTCAATCATGCTGTCGCCAGTTACCCGCAAAGCATAAGTTTGGAATGGTAATTTTATCTCTTTAAAATCCAAATGTTCCACAGCATCGGTAAAGGGTTCGATTAAACCACCAGCAGCTATGGTTCCCAAAATCGGTACGCCGGGTTCTTCGGGATGCAAAACTCTAATAGTCCGGGCTTTACCTTCACTCCACTCAATATATCCTTTGTTGCGTAAATGCTCCAAACGACTTTGAATAGGTGCTGGCGACTTCAAATTCATCGCTTGCATCATCTGACGAATTGAAGGTGAATGTTGACGCATTCGGATATATTCCGTCAGCCAATCGTAAAGTTCTCTTTGTGCTTCTGTCAGTTTTTCCATAGATTTATAGGGAAGTAAAATACAAATGTCCTAAGAACATTAGTACTACAAAAAACCTCATAACGGCAAAGTTTTTTGCCTTTTATATTGCAAATTCTCAAACAAATTTTGAATTGGGAGTTGTTAACAGGAAGATTTTGGATTATGAATCGCGGAGAAATCCAAAATCTGTCGATGCTTAGTTTGAGGAGAAGAACATCTACGCCCTCAACGCCTTCCTCAACTTTCCGCAAAATCTACAATCCCGTACACTTGCTACAACGGTCGTGTTCCTCCGCAACGCAGTGTACTCAAAATTTAAACTGGTTCGGCTTCTAAAATACTGGCAAGTAAAGCCTTTTGAGCGTGGAGTCGATTTTCTGCTTGATCCCAAACTCGCGAATGTTCGCCTTCAATAACATCATTTGTTATTTCCTCATCGCGATGCGCTGGTAAACAGTGCAAAACAATCGCTTTTGGGTCGGCAAAACTCAACAATTCCTGATTAATTTGGTAAGGTTTGAAAATTGGCATTCTGTCGTCTGCTTCTTTTTCTTGCCCCATACTTGCCCATACATCAGTATAAAGTATATTAGCATTCTTTGCTGCCCCACAGGGATCTTTTGTAATAACAACTTCAGTTTTTCCACCTGAAATTGCGCGTGCTTGTTCTACAACATCTGAACAAGGTTCGTATCCCGGAGGAGTGGCAATTTTCACGTTTATTCCCACCAAAGCGCAACCCAACATCAAAGAATTTGCAACATTGTTACCATCGCCGACATAAGTTAAAGTCAAACCCTTTAAAGTTTGAAATTCCTCTTGAATTGTGAGCAAATCCGCCAAAATTTGACAGGGATGCTCTAAATCTGTTAGCGCATTAATTACCGGAATTTGGGCATAATTTGCAAAGGTTTGTAATTCTTGCTGTTCAAAGGTACGAATTGCCAAAACATCAAGATATCTATCCAAAACTCTTGCCGTATCTTGAATTGGCTCGCCGCGACTAACTTGAGTTACATTAGGATTAAGGTCAATAACCTGCCCGCCTAATTGATACATTGCAACCGTAAAACTAACTCGCGTTCTAGTAGAAGCTTTCTTAAACAAAAGTCCCAATACTTTATTACATTGCAACTTCAACTTTTGTGCTTTCAGCTGAGTTGCCATTTGCAAAAGTTCTTCAACCTCCATCTGACTCAAATCTGCTATGCTCAATAAATCTTTTTGGCTTAACGCTGTCATATTTTACTTACTTTAAGGAATGGTTAACGGTTAACTGTTAATAGTGGACGGCGAACAGTTAGCAGTTTTCAATCTATGAATTGCTTGGCGATCGCCCTTCACTGACTTAAGATAACTTGTAGCGGCAGCAACAAAGTTTTAATTTTTTTTATGTTCAAGATTCTGTATTTTTATTAAAGTAGCTTTGCTTTCGGGTTCAGGTAAATCATTCTCTAGACAGATAAAAATATTCGCGTCTTAATATAATCGTTTTAATTGAGTCAGAAGCAAGGCATAAATTACGATAATTTTTCTGACTTCAAACAATCAATTATTTTTGATGAAAGCTTTTTCATCGATTGATATTAAATTAGGGCTTTACAATATTATTTTTTCTGGTACAATTCTAAATGGTTATAACTTAATTATGCCAGCATGGCTCAGTGGTAGAGCAACGCACTTGTAATGCGTAGGTCGTCGGTTCAAATCCGACTGCTGGCTTTTTGATTTAATATCTTGTGTTTATGTTGTACATTTGTACAGTGACACATTATCGATTTTATTTTATTACTTTTAGTTTAATCGTCTTTTTAATCAGTAGTCAGAAAAATTAACTTCTTTGAAATGTAAGAATTTCCGTAATATCAGTCAGCATAATTTGATTAGCTTTAGCTTGATTATTCATTCTAGCCATTTGAGGAGTTTGATTTTGCTGGATTCTTCGGCTTGAATAAGCTTTATCGTAAAGAAGATAACCAGCTAATTCCCACTGAGAGCGAATTATGTCTGTAACCATGAAAATTTGTTTTTTGGCTACATCTCGATAGTTAGGAGAAATAACAGTGCAAAGACTTCCTGTTTGTTGTGCTACTGCACAGTTTTTGGCGATTGCAGCTATTGCTATCTTCCAATCATCCCAAATCATGTTAGCCAAATCTTCAGGTTTGTCAGAATATTGTTGGTTAGCCATACCATAGTAAGGAATGTCGATGACAATGTAATCAGGACTTTCAACTGGGAAGCTTTTTGTTGAGTTGTGTTGAAAAATTAAATGTTTGTATTTTCCGCGTGGAGTCAGATCAAACATTTTTAAATCAATATCATAGACGTGCTGACCCATCCATTCATGACGCGCTTGATATACACGCCAAATTTGACCAGAACCTGCCATTGGTGCTACTACCAAATTATCGGGCTTAGTGTAATACCACAAACAATTGGCATAAATTTCACCAGGAATGTAACCCCTATCTTCTCCGATTTTTTTCTCGATACGGCTGTAATTAACTGTGCTGAAATTCCAGTTGTCAGAAGGTTTAATGATAGGACTAAATAGTGGTTGTGCCGAATGTTTTTTATTGTTACTCTTAATAGCCCGTAATATTGCGGTTGTGGATAAAGCTGTCTGGTTTTTAATTGTTGCTTCAGTCCTTAAATCAGTTATGACACTTTCAAATATTTCTTGCGGAGTGCTTGCAAGCTTCTGGTACTTTGACAAATTATTTTTAGTGATATTAAGGTTTGATTTAAAATTTTCGTAATCCAAATCTATCTTAACTGAGCTTTGTTTCTGGCTTGTTATTTCTTCTTTTGTTTGAGTTTTCTGGCTAAATAATTTTCCTAATCGGCGTTCAATCCTTATTCGCAATTCAGTAGCATCAAGTTGCACCTCTTTATTTAATTGGAACTTTTTAGAAAGAGCTTCTAGCGCATTTACTTTATGCCAAATCTCTTGAGTTTCTTCTACAGTTTCAACTTGGCTTAACAATTCTGTCGCTGTTTTTAAAAATTGGATGATAACGGTTTCTTGATTTCCACTAACAATTGTAGGGACTATGGCAAATTCGTGTTTAGATGAAGCTTCTTTCATAGATTGATTCCCTGCTGACTACCAAAAAATAGTTCGGACGATAGAAAATGAAGCTAGAATCCTAGCTTTTGTTTCAATATTTTAGACACGGGCTAAATTTTATCTGGATCGAGAAGTTCTGCGCTGTGTTTGCGATTGAGATGCGGCTTGTTGTTCTTCTTGCTGCTGTAATAACTCTTCAGTAGTAAGCTGAAAAGGCGATAAACGCATTCTCGCATTAACTACTGCTGAGGCACCAAATAAATCTACAAGTGCTTCACCAGGACCAAAATTCTTAGTCATCGAAATTTGAGCATCTGCGGCTTTTTCTAATGCTCTTTGTGCTTCACTGGCTCGGTTATGGCGATGAATAATACGACTGTTTAAATTGTTCAAAATATCATCAGGTATTTGAGCATTCCCATTTAAAATGTTTATTGCATCTTGATTGGGTATATTAATATGCTGATAATCAGGTTTATGATCGTAAATAATAACTGAAAAGCCCATTTGTAAGGCAGCACAAATGTAATTGGCACAAGAATTTGTTTTTCCGCTCCCGGTCGCACCTGCAATCAAGCTTTGATAGAAAAGAGTTTTAGGATTAATATCAATACCAATGTTTGTGTCGATAATCAGGTATTGTGTACATTCCCAAATTAGATGTCGCTGTTCCCACATTAATGTAGCGACTTTATTTTTAACTTAAGAAGGTAGTGTTAGTCTAGGTTATCTTCTATTTGGATTTCTTGTTCGTATTGTGAGATGGCTTCTTCAATTACTTCATTACTAACATCGGAAATATCTGATTTAGAATAAATTGTAGCTAGGATTATTGCTTGATCGGTTTTCAAATAATAAATTACTCGATAGCCTCCACTTTTTCCTTTTTGAATGTTGCTATTTTTAAGACGAACTTTGAAAACCTGATATTTAACTCCAGCAATTCTATCCCCAGGAATTTCACCAGCCTGAAGCTGCTCAATTAAAGGTTGGATATCGCTACGAATTGAACGATAGCGTTTGGCGAGTTGTCGTAGATCCCTTTTAAAACGAGGTGTAAGAGCTACTTGAATCGGTGATGATTCACTCTGCATCAATCCCATCCCACATTTGTGAAAGGGGAATAGTTTGTCCGCTTAATGCCTCTCGTATGCCTTGATGAATGCCTTCTATAGCTATTTCTGTCGGTGTTTCATCTGGATCGGCTTCATCATCTTCGGAAAGTAAAACAATAATACGAACGCGCTGTGGCTTGGTAACTTCTAGCGATCGATCTAGTGTAAGTTCCCCATTTTCATTAATTGTGGCTGTGGTTTCAATTGCTTTCATATATCGTGTTAGTGTGTTGTGTGATGATTAGATTTTCACCAAAGAACGAACGCTGAGAATCTCATCTTTTGTTAAAGGCTTAATATCAGATGTGGGAACAATAACAACAGCTATTGATTCTCCTGTAGCATTAAATACTTCTAAAACACATCCATCTTCACCTGTTTGGGGGTGAGGAACAAAATCAATTAATGTTGCAACATCGTCTTTTTTTAATTGATGTTCGGGCAAATCAGTTTTTAAAGCTACACGTTGATATAGTATTATTTCTACCATTTTTTCCACTTTTTAGAGGCGAATAAGGTTAAAGGTTAAAGGTTAAAGGTTGAATTAAATAATTCCTAACTCTGGTGGTACTAACTCATCCCCTTGTCTCCCCATCTCCCCATCTCCCCATCTCCCCATCCCCCCATCTCCTCAATCCGGTCTTAAATCGTTCGATATCTCAATAATTCCCTTAGAACCATCAATCCGGACTCGCTGGCCGTCTTGTAATAACCAAGTAGCATTATGTACGTCCATGACTGCGGGAATACCGTATTCGCGGGCGATGATTGCACCATGACTCAGCCTTCCGCCTGCTTCGGCTATTAATCCGCCAGCCCTTGCCAGTAAAGCAACCCAGCCGGAATCGGTGTAAGGAACTACCAGAATTGTTTGTTTATCTATATCTGGAACAGCCTGTAAATTCCGTAACACTTTAACTTTACCTTCAATTTGCCCGTGACTGGCGGGAATTCCGGTTAGCATTCCATCGGGAACGAGAGAAGGAGTAGATAAGAAAACTGATAGCGGAGGTGCATTACCGTAAACTAGCAGCGGTACGGGATTAAGTTCGCCATCGGAAGCGAGTTGCCTTTTTCTTATTTTGACTAACTCTGTTAAATTACTAATCAGTTGATAATCCGAATCCCTAATAATTCTGCGTATTTCTTCGATTTCTAAGAAAAATATATCTCCGGGTTTTTGAATCGAACCGTTTTGCAACCAATTTCGTTCTAAAGCGATAAAAGTCCAGCGTAACTGTGCGAGCAGTCGGGAATAAACTTCTGTAACTCGTCCTTTCAAATCTACGCGACTTTGTACGACTCCCCCCCGCTTGCGCTTGTTTTTAGGAGGTTGGTTTCCTTGCATCAACTGAATAAACAATAGTTTTACAGCTTCCGGCTCTTCTCTCCAAGTGGGAACGGCGATATCGGTTCCCACATCACTCAAATAACCGTAACGGTTGAGCAAGGTTTCAAAGTCTTCGAGAATTTTTTGTCCCGGTGTGGAAACTGCCAAATCTTCAAATACCGTTTCTGAATCAAATTCCGGTAATATCAATTTTGCTTCTGCGGCTAATTCCCCAAGCTCTCGAAGGGCTGCAACTTCGGGAGCTGCCCTGTTATCAATGTCACTATCTTTTGGTTTAAAAATTCCTTGTCTAATCGCAGCGCTCAAGGGAGCCATAATACTGTAATAAGTGGCGCTACGAAGCAGTTCTAAAATAAATTCAATTCTTTCTAATAGCTCAGCTTGTGAAAGTTCAAGTAATGACTTTTGTTTTAATTCAGCTAATCCCGGCTTAAACCGCTTGCGGAAATCTCGTTTAAAATCTCTTTGTAAACTTAATTCTCTTGTCAGCAACCGCAGCAATCCGGGTAAATTTGACAAAGTAGAATTCAGAGGCGGTTTGCTCATCTTTGCGCCTCTAGTCAGAAATTCCAAACTTTCGGGAGGTAATCCCATGCGTAAAAAAATCTTTCCTAAAAGACTGGCGTTAAAATAAGCTCTAGAAAAGTGAAGCGTTGCCGTTTCGTTAAAATCTAAACCAATAGCACGCTCGCCCAATACTACCGCAAAAATTCCTCCCCAAGAACCGCAAGTTAAAGGACGATTAATTGACCAAGTTAAGGGGTGAATAATTCCCGGAATTACTTCTGCGGCAATTTTCCGCGTCCAAATTGGTAGTAAAGTGGTGATCGGACGAACTTGCAATATCCACAAAGTTTGACCGTCATAACTCCACTCGATATCTTGAGGAATACCGTGGTAGTGCTGTTCGATTTGGCGGGCTAAGTAAGCTACTTGCTTGATTAAAACTGCGGGGATCTGTCCTTCACCTTCCAAATGTACCGAAGACAAATTCTCAGTTTTCACCACAAAAGCCCGATATTGTTCCGGCGTATATCTCCCGGAAACTACTTGAGCCGCACTACCTGTCGCTGCTTCAATTACTACAGCATCATTTTCTTGAGTAATTGGATCGCGACTAAAAGCAACTCCAGAAAATACTCCTTGGATTTGTTGTTGAATCAATACCGCCATTGCAGTTTCTTTTAAATTGCGATCGCGACGATATTGAGCGGCGGCTGGATGCTCGTAAGAAGCGCGAACTGTATTAATAGCTTGCTGTAAACCTTCTTTTGTCGTAACGTTCAAAACAGTTTCGTACTGTCCGGCTGCGGAAGCTTCTTCGGTATCTTCTCCCAACGCTGAAGAACGTACTGCAAGGGGAGATAAATCCGACGGTTGAAGATAATCTATCAGCGTTTCTGGCTCATCCATCGGAGTCAGTACCCAACCTTTGGGAACTGGATAACCAACACGCTTCATTTCGGAGGATCTAGCTGCTTTATTTCCTACAATGGCAGCATCTAATTCATCATCCAGAGAAAGTATTTTTTGATCGCCGCGCAACAACTGAAACATCGCTTGCGATTCTGGTTTCGCTTCGGATGCTTTTAAATTTAAGTCATCGGGTATCTGTTGGTAAATCCAAGCAAGCAAACCCGCTAAAACAACCGCCGCCAAAATGTGGGATATATTGTCAAAATGCAGTACCGCGACAATCAAAGGAAACAAAATCAACACTCCATATTTTGCTAATTCTTTGGAACGCAAAAGCAGAAAGCTGATACTACCTACTAACAATACAAACGCCGCCGCCATCGGATCGTGTAGCGCAAATCCCCAGACAACATTAGTAGTACCCGCGCCCTTCCCCATCCAAAATCGACCTATTACCAAGGCAATTAAAGCAACCAATTCCCAATAGGAACCACTTGGAAAAAAAGCACGCGCGATTAAAACTGCAATCACTCCCTTAAGGGCTTCCGACAAAACAGCCAGAACTCCCACCACAGTACCACCGTGATAGAAAGCAGCACTAACGCCAATATTACCAGTACCGATTTGGGCCAACCGACGCTTAGCGAAAGCATTGGTAATCCACGAAATCACTGGTAATCCACCTAAAAGGGGACAAAAAATAAAAATAAATAAAGCACCCCACAGTTCAAGCATATAATTTATTTTTGATTTCTCTTCAATCTAATAATTAACAAAAATCTAAAATCTAAAATTTAACTAAAATCTTATTTTGACAAACGGGAAAACGGTCTAAGGGGTGATAATATAATCCACACCCCTTAGAATCCAACATCAGCGTTTAACGAATTGTCACTGATAAACAAAAACTAAAAATTATTGTTGTGTTTTTGTTCAACATTACTTTACAAAAAGGTAAGTAAAGAAAAGTCTACAGGTTTAACACATACGTAATACATTTCGTGCCCTAATATAAGCGAGTAGCTAGTTTCCTAGTTTACCGCGTAAGCCACCTGTAGTGCCCAAAATATAAGTAATGCAATCGAACCCAAGAGCAGAACGGTAGAAATAGTTACAGCTTTAGGAGTATCCGCACCCTTAAACTTCATTATTCCTCGATTTAAATCGGACATAAAAATAATCCTCCCTTATCAATCTGACGAAACGATCCGCCTCGATTTTAGTCCGTTACTTCCTATATAAGCAGATATAAGGAAAACATTCAGATAACAATTTCCTTAAGAAAAGTAAACAAAAATGGGAATGGGGCATTGGGCATTGGTAACTGGTAATTGGTAACTGGTAATTATTCTTCTCCCCTTGTCTCCCCATCTCCCCATCTCCCGTCGTGTATATTGGTGTAATTTGTGCCATCACACGAAAAAAGGAGATAAACGGTGAGATTTATTTTATTAATTATTGTTGCAGCGATTATTGGATTATTTGTAGTTACAGAAATTGGATTGCGGTTGTTGTTTGGTTTTGGCAATCCTTTAACTTATGTCGGTGATGAAAAAATAGGTTATTTATTAACTCCTTCTCAACGTACCCGTCGGTTTGGCAATCGTATCGAAATTAATCAGTATTCGATGCGAGGTGCGAATATTCAAGAAACACCTTTACCTTCAAACTTGCGAATACTGCTTTTAGGAGATTCTATCGCTAATGGTGGTTGGTGGACAGATCAAGAGAATACGATTTCTAATTTGATGATGCTTTCTCTGACATCTGAAGTCTCGCATTTATCTGATTTATCTGAAAATATTACGCAAGTCGAAGTATTAAACGCTTCAGCCAATTCCTGGGGACCGAGAAACGAATTAGCTTATTTACAAAGGTTTGGCGGCTTTGGCTCAAAAGCTATCGTGCTGCTAATTAATACCGATGATTTATTTTCAACCACACCAACTTCACTACAAGTAGGACGCGATCGCAATTATCCCTCAGAAAAACCGCCTCTGGCTGCTTTGGAAATATTAAACCGCTATATTATCAAGCAAAAACCCATACCAGGATTGAAAGAAATACAAAACGAAACTGGCGATCGCGTTGGTAGTAACTTAAAAGCCATTAGAAAAATTCAAGAATTCACAAAAGAACACAACGCTCAATTTGTACTGGCTATGACTCCATTGAAGCGAGAAATCGGGGAACCGGGACCTCGCGACTATGAAATTAAAGAACGCCAACGCCTACAAGAATTTACTCAAGCTGAAGGTATTCTCTATATAGATTTTCTACCGATATTCAATTCTTCTCAAGATCCAAAAGCCTTGTATCACGACCACATCCATTTTAATTTACAAGGAAATAAGTTAATTAGTGAAGTAATTGAACAAAAACTATTGGAATTACTACAGAAAGACGCAAAAACTAACTCTAAACTAGGATTAATTAAGTCATAGTCAAAATAATTCATGTAGAGACGTTGCATTGCAACGTCTAAAAGTTAAAAAATAAATAGAATTAAAAAATATTTATAAGAAAGGAAAACTTTTTAGTACTTTTACATCATTATTTTAAGTAAACGTTCCATACCAGAAAAATTTTAGCAGAATAAACTTATTGAGTTTAACTTAAATTTCAATAAAGTCAATAAAGGAAAGACGTAAATAAAAACATCTCGATTTATAAACTTATCTATTGCTAAAAGCAAAAGGTGAAAAATATGGACGTTAATAAGCTTTTAAGCCGATATAGAGCGGGAGAAAAAGATTTTAATGGAGCTATTCTCCATCAAGCAAATCTTCAAAATACTGACTTAAGCGGTATAAACCTGTGTGCGGCAGATTTAAGCGGAGCCGATTTAAGTGGGGCTAAACTTAAAGGATGTAATTTAAGTCGAGCAAATCTAACTGATGCCGATTTAAGTGGAGCCGATTTAAGTAATGCGAATCTTAGCGAGATAAATCTAATTGGTGCAGATTTAATTAATGCCAACTTAGAAAGAGCTAACTTGCAAAAAGCCGATTTGCGAAGTGCAAATTTAACAAATGCGAATATGTATGAAGCAAATCTCGCAGAAGCAGAACTTAGCGGTGCTGACTTAACTCAAGCTAATCTGAAAGATGCTAATTTGCCTAATAGCAATGATGCGGATTTAATCAAATCTAAGATCGCAAAGCAAGATACTGAAACAGAAATCCACACAGGTACATCCCATCGATGGGTAAGTTGGGCTGGTAGCCGTTAACATATTGTGTAGAGACGTTGCACTGCAACGTCTCCCTATATTTGCCGTAAAATCGACGTATTGTATTTACCCTTATCCAAAACTGGGTTTGTGTCGGATTAAATTCATAAATTCTTCGCGAGTTCTGGCATCTTCAGCAAATACTCCTCGCATCGCACTAGTAACAGTCCAAGAGCCAGGTTTTTGCACGCCTCGCATTACCATACACATATGACTAGCTTCTATAACCACAGCTACCCCTTGAGGTTTGAGCAAACCTTGTAATGCATCAGCAATTTGTACGGTAAGACGTTCCTGCACCTGTAATCGTCGTGCATACATTTCGCAAATTCGAGCAACTTTAGATAATCCGATTACCTTTCCATTGGGTATATAGGCAACATGAGCGGGCATCCCTGCCCGTCCGAATTTAACTAACTTTTTTTGTATTGCTATTCTTTCTTCTACGACTATTTTAATTATCTTGTGCGAGAAGATAAATATCATTAGATTCAATATCTGTAATTTTTTTATGAATTTTATACTGCTGTACGGGATTAGTCATCACCGAAATTACCGTTTCAATTGGCGGACAATCTTCTTCCTTACACTGTAACTGACTAAGAGAGATGGAAATATCATCATCAATTTCAAAATACTGATAAATCCATTTTTTGACTTGCTTAATTTGCCCAGAATTGATTTCAGTTGCAACTCTACTGAATGAAAAATTCATATTTATTCTTCAATTATCCGTTTTATTGGTTCTAAGTAATTATGCTTCGTTCGTCAAACAACATAGACATAACTACGCGATATTAGAAGCATTAATTGTTGTCTAAGTTCCCTGAATTAGCAAATAATTATATTCAACAATTCAAATTAATTAATATTTTAAAGTACCCTTTCGGGTACCCTATTTTCTGCGGAATTATAAAAATACACGCTGTTGATTTTTATAGGAATTAATAATTATGAGAAAAAAATTATGCCTCAAACTACACTTGCATACAAAACCCGTACCTATGACATAATTGCTTTTGGAGATGAACTTCCCGGTATACTCAGCTTAATTTGTGCAGCACGTGAATATTACCGCCGTACAAATCAATACCCGCGTAGCTTGCTAATGTTCAAAGGCGATTCGCGAAAAGGCGTAGGCGGGCACTTAGTACGCGGTGGTTTAAGCTACTTAGATCGATCGTCTATTCCTTTAGAAATTCGCAGAGCATACAATTTGCAATCTTTCGGAGATGCACCCGCTATCTACGAAGAATTTCTGCAAAAAGTTGGAGTAGTGCAGGTTGCTTTAGATCCTTACCTAGCAGATAAAGTATTGCGGGAGATGCTGCAAGAAATTCACGTCGATATATTAAGCAATATTGAAATTGAGTCAGTTACCAAGCATGGAAATCGAATTGTTGGAATTAATTTAACTAAAAAAGAAACATATTTAGCCAAACAATTTATTGACTCCACCGTAAATGCAGAATTAGCTCAAGCTGCTGGAGTGAAAAAGCTCAAAGGATTTGAAACTTTCGGCTTACCAGATTCAGAACTTTCAGTTACTTTAGTATTTCAAACTCAAGGCTTAAGCTTACAAAGACTCCAACACATAGAAAAACTTTACCTCGAACGTTTTACCAACCTTAACGATACACACGCTCAAAAATGGTTAAATCAAGCCGCAGGTAATAACCCCGAAATTGCCAACCGTCTCAGAGAAGACTTAATCGATCAAAATGGCAACTTCAAAACCATGTACGTAGGTAAAGACTACATCGATATCCGCTGCAAAGCTCTTTCCATCGCTTACCATTCCTTCCGAGGAACACCTTTAAATTTAGAAAAAAGCGGCGCAATTCTTGATAATGGTAACGTTGCCATTCTTTCAGGTGGCAGATTATCTTGGAACGCATTTTTATATGATGTAAATGCCGACGATGCAGAAGCATTAGCACGAGGTAAAGCCAAACCTACTTCAAAAATGCTTGCGGAAATGAATTATGTAATTCAATGGTTTAAAGCGATTGGCGCAAATACAGTTACTCCATTTGAAGAATTATACATTCGTCACGCAGGTAACGTTACGGGAGCGATCGATCCTTTAACCGGAGCAGAAATGCTTGCAGGTGGAGTTAGACAAGATGAAGCTTTAGGAACCTTTGGTTATCATTTTGATATTCGTGGAGGTATCAAAGGTTTAGATATAAGAGCAGAACAAAAACGTATAGAAAACCTTTTACACCTGCAACAACCCTTATTTAATATTGGCATTCAACACGCCATAATCAAAGATATACCTAATTTAGCAGTTATCAGTCCCGCTTCAGGGTTTGAGGGCTATGCAAGTTCCGCCGGTAGAATTGTAGAATTTAATTGCGGTGTTGCCCAAGGAATTGGCATTGCAGCAGGAATGGCGCTTCAAAGTAATATTAACCTCGGTGACTTTTCCAATAAACAAGTGCGAAATATATTAACGCAAACCGGAAGAGTTGCGAAAATATACGGTCAAAATTATATCGCTCAAGCACAAGAATTGGGTAAATTCGAGAATGGGATTGTAGCTTAAGGATATAGGGAGTAGGGAATGGGGAACAGGGAACAGGGAATGGGCAACAGCAAAAATTTGTTTCCTCCGTGTTTTGCAAGAGCGTTTTTTGCGTCTTTTAGGCACTGGGATATGTGAAAATATTCAGAAACCCGGCTTTTAAAAAAAACCGGGTTTGTTAACAGGAATATATAGGTTTTTTATTTGGAAGAAATACAAAGATTATTTTATGCCCTATTCCCTACTCCCCATTCTCTATTACCTATTCTCCAATTCCCCTTAAAACCTAAAACCGACACCACCCTGTACGGAAAGAGCAGTACTACTCTTCTCACGATAAGCATCAAAAGCAATAATCGCATTACCGAAAATCACAGTATTGCTGTTAGGTACCATGTAATCAACACCCGGTTGCAAAGCAAAACTGATTTTATTACCGACGGGAGAAGGGTTATCTCCACCAGCTAAAACTAATCCAGCCCCCAGATAAGCATCAGTTTGCCAGTTAAGAGGAACATCGTAAGAAACCATAGGTACAACTGCCGTGCTTTCGCCAATTAAAGCCTGTGTACGGAAAGATATGGGTGTTTCTAGAAGCTTGTAGCGGACGGCAAGAACGCCTCCAATTTGAGTACCATCGGATACACCAACTGTACCGCCAACACCAACATAACTACCGTATGCAACTTGAGCTTTTACTGGTTTCGCGGGGTAAGCTAAGCTCAAACTCGAACTAACTAAAATTACGGACGCTAAATATTTAAAACACTTCATTTTTCCACCCATGAACAGTGAACAGTTATCAGTTACCAGTTATCAGTGAGCAGTTACCATTTACATATCACTAATTAACAAGTATTAGTTTTAGATTTATAACTCTTAACTCTTAATTCCTAAGTCCTAATTCCTAACTCTTTTTACGGACAATACTTATTATGAAGTCCTCCTTGAGTACAAATGTAGGCTTTTTGATTATCATCTAAATTTTTAACTTGGCTAAAATCAACTCCTCTGATGACAGCAGATTGAACTCCTGTTGTGGGGGTTTCGACAAACTTGTCTGCTGGATTTTGCTGCCTTGGAGAAAGTATTGTACCTTGAAAATCTGCTCCTGCTAAATTTGCCCCCCGCAAATCTGCAAGACTAAGATCGGCATTTCGTAAGTTAGCGTTTTGCAAGTTGGAAGAGCGTAAAATAGCACCAGTAAGTCGCGTGGCACTTAGATTAGCATTACTCAGATTGGCGCGGTCAAGATAAGCTGAAGACAAGTCCGCTCCCTGCCATTCGGTTTTGATTAAATTAGCGTTAGACAATTGTGTCCCGATCGCCACAACGCGACCTAAACGAGCGCCGTATAAATCGGCATCGTTTAATTTGGCTTCACCTAAATCGGCCCCTGTAAGACTGGCATTTTCTAAAACAGCATTGCGTAAATCGGCTTTTGCTAACCTAGCGCTACTGAGGTTAGCACCAACCAAACGTGCGGCGGATAAGTTGGCTTGATTCAAGTTTGCTCGACTTAAATTTGTACGAACCATTAAGACGCGACTAAGATTAGCACCGCTTAAATCGGCTTGTTTTAGCTGGGCTTGACTAAAATCGGTAATCCAATCATCATAAGTATCCCAACGTTTATCTTCACCAGGTCCCCGAAAACGACTACCGCTAAAACTGGCTTTATCTAAATTTGCGTACTTGAAATCAATTCCCCATAAATCAACTTTGTCTAATGCCAAGTTTAAACCAGAATTTTTTGTCGAATCATTTTCAGACAATTGGGTGCGGCTTAAATCAATCCCATTCGTGTTACCGTTATAAACAAATAGAATTTTATTAATTGCCTGCTGATTGGCATACAAATTTTGTTCTCGTAATTCGCGTTCTCTGGTTTTATTACTAGATAAAGAATCCAACTCACGTTCTAATAAAAGATTCATCCTCTTAAGTTCTGGAATCGCTGGAAGACCAATACTTACTAAAGCTTGCTGGATACTTTTTAATAAATTTGGGTCGTTTTCTTTCACCAGCAAACCAGCAAGAAATATGGTTGCTTGGGTATCTCTTAAGGTTCCTAAAGCTACAATTGTATTTTGTTTACTAACTCCAGAGTTGGCATAATATTGTTTTTCAAGTGCCAGAAACTGTCTGCTGTTATTTTGCTTAACTGCTTTTTGATTTTCTTGAGTTTGAATATAAATTTGAGTTGCGACTAAAGTAGTTAAGACACCAGCCATACTCAACAGCGCCACTCCCAGCAAAGTCAAGCTGGGGTTTTGCCGCATCCAAACCCATAAACTATGCTTTTTTTGGTTTTGGTTTTGAGGTGTAACTACGATTGATTCTATGGCTGCTTCTTCATCTCCCTGCCCCCAATTAGATTTATTCCTTCTGCGTAACAATGACGGGTTGAAAGGAATAGTGGCATCCACTGTATAAGTATCTGCAACTCTATCATGGAGTGAGCGACCTTGCCGCAGCATCGGAAAACCCATTGCTTCAGCAAGCGACATCAACAATGCTAATACCGCGAAAAAAGCAAGGTTTGGGAACAAAAAAGTGTAACGCCACAACATATAGGCTGCGGAAATTGGTAGAGCTATACGACTTCCTTCCCGCAGCAAAACAGCCCTATAACCGGGCGGTTGATTTTTCTCAGTTATTACTTTAATGCCAAACAAACGCTTAGCAGTAGTACTGCCGGTTTTAGCTAGCAAATACCATTGCCAGCACGAAAGTGACAGAGGAGCTAATATTGCGATCGTCCATAAGAAATTTGTAGACCACGCGACATTGCGAGTACCATAACTTACAGGTAAAGCCAAAGGATAAGCAATTGTTCTTTCTGCTGCTACCAGTACCGGATTAAGCGGTACACGCTCCATATTCGTTTTAGTATTTGTATACGCACCAATACCAAAAGGCACCAAACCGCTCACGGCGCAAAGCGTAATTTCTGCTACCCAAGCCGCAACCCGCCGAGAAGAAAGCGAAAGCGGATTAGTTTTTCCGGGTTGTTTTGGGTTTCCCAATTGTTTACTACTTCTCCTTACCGTTGGAGTTGCCATTTACCACCATTCCTATAAATTGATTTTTACGCAAAAAAGGTAGCGATTGTTGAAATAAATTATTCTTTTATTTAAGAATTATTACCAGCCACGAAAAAATTGTATCCGAGGTACACTAATCCTGCTAGTAATGCCATACTTATAACAGAAGCAATCAGTTTTAGTGCTGCCTGTAACATAGCAAAACTGACACAAAATCCTACAATCACAACTACCAGTTTGGCTATAACTGGTAAATGGTAAAACCAATTCATGGATTTAACTGTGTGATAAATAATACCATTATTTTTCAGTTTATAAGTTGTTAAAATCGGCAAAGGTGCTAGTTCTGCTGAGTCAGAATCAATTTGAGTAACTAGCTTCTGGAGGCGATACTCGTTCAAATTTTCTTGTGTTTGAGGATTCATTAATATTTTCTACCTCTCCGAAAAGGAAATTTACATAACAACAAATAAACCGGCATTCCGTAATTGGCGGTTCTGTATGTGATTCTATCTAATAGAACTGTGTACAAGACAACTATGGATTGCCCAATTTAATCGTTTGATACACTATGTGTGTCTAGAAAATAATTCAAAACTTAAATATACAACAGGTGATTTAGTTACAATTTGAACTCAAAACATACGGATTAATAATATTTAAACTAGAAATAAGATTTTCCTTCTCTCGAATCCAGAATAACTAAATCCACCGTTTTTTTAATACGGTTGAATAAAATTACCATTCTCGTTACTGTAAAAATGAAACCCTCTACGTTAATTAAATTTTTCCCTGTAGTTTTGGCGATAATCATTATTTTCGCTAACCTTCAATTAGCCCGAGCAGAGGTAGTACAAATTGAACGCGATTTTCAACCCGATCCCTTAACTCTTAGCGGGAAATCTGGAGGATTTGAGAAAAGTAATTGCGGCAATATTAGTGCAACACCCAATCAAGTTCTGGAAGTAGCAGAATCACTACCTTATTTACGCTTAACAGTAGAAAGCAAAGGAAAACCAACACTGTTAATTGAAAGTCCAGAAGGTCGCTTTTGCGTATTAGGGGATAATTATTCTCAAGAGAAACCAGAAATTTCTGGATATTGGCAGGCGGGTAAGTACTCGCTGTATATAGGCGATTTGTCCGAACAGCAGAATGATTACACCATCTCAATATCTCAACAGAAGATGCCACAAAAATAGTTAAAAGTCAAGACTATACCATTCTATATTTTCGATTTTGACAACCGATGCGTTTATGCAGGAATTTTCGATTTTAGATTATCGAAGACAAATTAGTAATGCGTCCGTCGTTTTTGGACTGTGACAATTATTTTATCAATTTAGCAACGATCAATCTTCAATTGATTTTGCTGGTACTTCAATTGCTGTTACGTCAATAGTTCCTTCTGGGGTGAAGCGTATGAGATTTCGGTTTTCCACAAGCAATTTTTCGCCACAGCTAGGACACTGTAGCTGAGTATTGTTTAAACCTGTAATCTCAGTTCCGCAAACCGGACAGTTATCAGCAACCAAACTACGCTGCAACCACCAGCGAAAACCGAAAAAAGCCAGAATAGGTGCTAAAAATAGCAACCCCAGAATAATCAATAACGAATTAACTAACCAACCTAAGCCGAATGTACCCAGCAACCAAAAAATTGCGAACAAGACGAGCCAAGGACGCAAATGGGAGAAATTTGATTGAAATGTTCTAAAGCTCATTTTAAAATAATCCAAGTCTCTTTCTAGGATAGCGAGTTTATTCCAAAGTCAAGGCAAGTCCTAGAAATAAAATATTAAAAAATTATACAGTCGGGAGATGGGGAGATGGGGAGATGGGGAGATGGAGTAATATGGATTTTTTCTTTAATAATTTCCTCACCTCCTCACCCCCTAAGTATTAACTCCTAGCTATTAACTCCTAACTCCTAACTCCTAACTCTTTTTTACTGAAGATAAAAACTCCTGCTGCAATCGTTTTTGAAAGGCTTTGATACCGAATTCTGAAAGAACTTCCTTTCTCAACCATTCTCCATCACAACGTTGGTCATCTCCTTTGAGAATTTCGATACAAGCTGCTGCTACAGAATCGCGATCGCGATGCGGTACTCGCCATCCTAATTTACCATCTTGCAATGGATCGGCCGAACCATCAGCATCACCAGATAATACGGGTACGCCACAAGCCATTGCTTCTAAATAAACAATACCGAAACCTTCTTGAGACGGCATAATGTAAGCATCGGCAAGGTGATAATGGCGTACTAATTCCTCTGTAGCAACGAACCCAGCGAAAACGACTTTATTTTCTACCCCTAAATCTTTGGCTAACTGCATCAAGCGGGGTTTGTCGTCACCACGTCCAATTACTAAATATTTAACTTCGGGAAAAACTTCCGCAATTTGCGATAATGCTCGAATCGTAACATCTACTCCTTTGTAAATATCACCAGACCATAATCGCGTTACGCTCATCAGAACTTTTGCTCCTGCGAGATCGTAACGTTCTAATAAATCCGCCGGTTTGGCTCCAGGAGTAAAGCGATCGCCATCGACAGCGCAAGGCATAATTTGGATTTTACTGGTATTTAAACTATTGGCAGTACTAGCAATTTCACGAGTATAGCGACTGACAGTCCAAATTTGTGAAGCTTTTTGAAGATTGGTTTTAGTCCACTGAGGTAATGGCTGCCAAACCTCTTTACCATGAGTAATTACAGTATAAGGAATTCCCAAAGGTTGGCACAACGTACCAACTAAAGGTGCTAAATAAGCATGACCGCAAAATACACGATCTGGACGTTCTTGAATTAAACGCTTTAGTAAAGCCAAAGCCATCTTCATCCGTGCTATTTGAGAAGACTTAGCTTTGAAATAATGGAATTGTAATCGTTCCGATTCAAAAGGATTTGCACAACCTTTTTGATCTCGTAATAAAAAGACTTCTCCATTTATCGGTTCTGACAATGTGTTATAAGCTTGAAACACATCTTTTACATAAGACTGAATTCCACCTTCGCGAGAAAAAACTTCTAAAAAAACGAAAATGTGGTTGAGTTTTTTATTCTCTTTAGTGTTAATCAAGTTTAAGTAAGTGTTTTTACCTGATGGCGTCATTAACATTTTTTATATTCTCCTTCTTGGTGCTGCTGTCGATCGCGATGTATTATTCAATTGCAGTCACACTAATTTCATTTAATAACTTTATGTCAGTAATATGGTGGCGAAAATAATAGTTACATTCACACATAAGTATTTTAGACGATGCAGTTTTAGCGATTGTGCCTTTACTCCTTTTATTATTACTATTTTCTAGATGAGATGAAAAAATCGCTATCAATAAAATTATTTTAGCCTCTGAGTCGCACAGCAGTGGGTGAAAGACTAGCCACGAGCTACTTTTTGAGTCGCACTTGCTGTCAAATCCTAACAAAGAGAGAACTGCAATTTTAATGCTGTGTATACGGTATTTATGAAATTATTTTATACAGTTATTTTCGATTTAAAGTATTTATAAATTTTGCTTGGATTTTAATCAAATTCTCACGAGAAAATTATTGAATAATTTCTCATACCGCTTCAATTATTTTCTGTTCTTAGATACTCGCAGTTGTCTTACCCAGTAAGTAGTTGTGGTTGCTTATTGCTTACGCTAACAGGAACCTGCACCAGATTCCGATCTATTTCCCTAAAGTTAAGTCATCAAAAAATAGTCAAGACTTACGCAAAGCCCCCCAATTCATCGGGGGGTTGGTGAGTCTACTCCCGTGCGGAGGTTCCTAAGCCACTGCGTTGCGGAGGAACACGACCGTTGTAGCAAGTGGCGCTCCGTTGAGGGAAGTAGCGTTAGCGCCTAGCGGAGCGTACCGTAGGTATTGCGTCTCCGGAGGAGATACCCGTTCACCCGCAAGGGTGCGGCTCAGGGTGGGATCTTAAATGTCTGGAACACTATATTTTCCGTTATTGTTGCGTAAGTCCTAATAGTATTACACCGATTGTGTTCACTAATACTTCAATATTGCCAAGCAGAACAATAAATATTTTACTTTATCTCTCTACTCATTCCCTGCTTTCTCTGAGAATTTAAGAAAAATATAGACAGGCAAAAACGGTCATCAAACCTGAATTACATCGATTCTTAGCATAATCAAACATTAGTACAACTAATTTTTGATTAGCTTCGATTAATTTTCATACGTACCATACTTGACGATGAGCAAACAATTTCTGCCATCCGTATCGCGTTCGTACACGACTTCATCCGCCAATCGTCTTAATAAAAACCATCCATACCCCCCTACTTGTAAAGTACCGGGTTCTGGTTCGGCTACTGCATCTGGATTAAATGGCTTACCGTAATCCCAGATTTTAATTTCTAGTTTGTCATTCCATAGCAATACATCAATATCAATGTTTGTTTCTGGTGGTAAAGATTGATGTGCATGACGAACGGCATTCGTAAAGCCTTCAGCTAATGCTAGATTAAGTCGATACTGTTGACTTTCCAGCCAACTAAGCCCAGACAAATTACGCAGACAGAATTTTTCAAACCATTGTTGTACCTGGTTTAGAAGCTTAAGTTCGCTCTTAACCGTCAAATGGTCTTGCTCCACAATTGCTAGCATTGACCTTGACTTAAATATTAGTAGATTAACTTTACTTACATCTTTTATAGTTTATAAAGCTCAGATTGAGAAATCTGATTTGCTATTATTAATTTAAAAAATCCCAAATATACTCTAAATTCACCTTTCGGTGCTTCATGCACTTAAATACGTATTCAAGTTCACAAGCACTATATATGTAAACTATTTTACCACGCTACTATATCTCTTTAAGTATGATATTACGATTTTAAGAAAATGCTGTTTATCCTCAGTTGTTTTTTGCTGATATTTTCGTTGATACAAGTTTGGGGAATTTAGCCGATCGCGATCAAAAATAGTTTTAAGTAAAGATTATAGTTTATTATGTGACGGTTTCAATTTTTGGTTCCAAATTTTTTTGAATGTAATATATTTAACTGAAATATTTATACTGAGTCAAAGCTATCAACTTCTAAAATTTTGTCAGCATATAGATAAAATTTATTAAAATTAGCGCCGGACGCGGGTTTCTCACAAGTACCTATAAATAAGCACTTTTAAGAGAAACCCTACAGGCGCTAAAACACCTTCGCCTTCCAGCCGATTTAGAAGAGTCCTAAAGTAAGAGACTTATCCAAAGGCAAGGTTGCGCCGATACCCAAATAGATTGTTACCAAAGTTCCGAAAAGGAATACAGCGGTAGCTACGGGACGACGGAAAGGGTTTTGGAACTTGTTTACGTTCTCAATGAAAGGAACAATAATTAGTCCCAGAGGTACGGCAGCCATTGCCAATACTCCCAAAAGTTTGTTAGGAAGCGAACGCAAAATTTGGAAAACTGGGTATAAATACCACTCAGGTAAAATTTCCAAAGGTGTTGCAAAAGGATTCGCTGGTTCTCCTGTCATCGCAGGATCTAGCACTGCTAGAGCTACGATACAAGCGAAAGAACCCATGATTACAACTGGGAAAACGTAGAGCAAGTCATTAGGCCAAGCAGGTTCACCATAGTAGTTGTGACCCATGCCTTTAGCTAATTTGGCTCTCAATTGTGGATCGCTTAGATCCGGTTTCTTTAGTGTTGCCATTTTTTTAGTTACGATCGCTCTTTAAGTTGAGTATTGTGAATCTCAGTTAAAACGTCAGCCGTCCAGGCGCTCATAAAGAGGTTTAAAGCCTCTAAAACTGATATATTCAAGTATTTGCTTGCGCCGGTTTATTCTTAAACCAATTTAAAGGCAAATAACTCGTTACTTGGTGTTTCGCGGGTATCAAGTCCGTTATTTTTCAAGCTTCTTTATGATATGGCTCGAAATTATAATGGGCCACTTATACCTTGCTTGCGAATCATCAAGAAATGCGCCAGCATAAATACTGCAATCAACCAAGGCAGTACAAAGGTATGAGCGCTGTAGTAACGAGTCAAAGTAGCTTGTCCTACACTAGAACCGCCACGCAACATATCAGAAATTAAAACTCCTACTACAGGAATTGCTTCTGGTACGCCGCTAACGATTTTCACAGCCCAGTAACCTATCTGATCCCAAGGTAAAGAGTAGCCAGTTACGCCGAAGGATACCGTAATTACAGCTAGAACAACACCTGTTACCCAAGTCAATTCGCGGGGCTTCTTGAAACCACCAGTTAAATAAACCCGGAAGGTGTGCAAAATCATCATCAACACCATCATGCTGGCAGACCAGCGATGAACGGAACGAATCAGCCAACCGAAGCTGACTTCGTTCATGATGTACTCTACTGAAGAATAAGCTTCAGCAACGGTTGGCTTATAGTAAAAAGTCATTGCAAATCCAGTTGCGAACTGGATTAAAAAGCAAGTAAGAGTAATTCCACCCAAGCAGTAGAAAATATTTACGTGGGGAGGAACATACTTGCTTGTCACGTCTTCTGCAAGCGCTTGGACTTCTAAGCGCTCATCAAACCAGTCAATTACGTTGGTCATACAACCCGGATTCCTAGATAAAGATTGCGGTTGATAATTATCTCTTGGGATCGGCTAAAAGCGCCCAACCGAGATATTGAACGAACCTGTCAGAAAGTGAATTTACTTTTAAACTGTCATAGTAATGATAGTTTTAAGAAACATTTTCACTCTCTCAGGAGGGAATATATTGCGTTCTGCTTGCACCCGAACCACAAAAAAAATACATGGGGATACAAACTAGATCATAGCGTTTCATGGGCGCTATGTACCCGTTCGTTAGAAGTCAGTTGCCCGAAATTCATCGCGGCAAAAAACACTTCTATAAAAAAAGTAACATAATCGAGAGATAGATTTCATCTTATCGAAGCTCGCGAAAGCTACTTTGAGATATGTAAAGTTGGTTGAAATATAAAGTAAAAATCGAGTTTATGGATAATTTAAAGGTTTTTCGGGGTATTTTATCATTGCTTATGGCTCTTTGGGTCGCATTTGGTAGTTTTTGCTTCCCAGCAGCCGCTTTAACAAACGAACAAAAATTGGTATCCCAAGCTTGGCGAATTGTGAATCGGACTTATCTAGATGATACATTCAACCATCAAAATTGGGCACAACTGCGGCAAAAAGCTTTGAAAACAAGGCTAAACGATAGCCAAACAGCTTATGAAGCAATTCAGAATATGCTCAAAACCCTTGATGACCCTTTTACAAGGTTTTTAGACCCCCGACAGTATCGCAGTCTACAAGTCAATACTTCTGGAGAATTAACTGGGGTAGGATTGCAAATAGCTTTAAACCCTGAAACGGGTAAATTAGAAGTAGTTACACCTATTGCAGGTTCCCCAGCAGAAAAAGCAGGGATTCAACCGCGCGATCGCATTATCAAAATTGAAAACACACTCACAGAAAATATTACTCTTGATAAAGCAGCTTCCTTGATGCGCGGCACAATTGGCACTGCTGTAAGCTTAGTTATAGAAAGAGATGGCACTTCTCCAAAAGAAATTTCTATCATCCGCGATCGCATTACTTTGAATCCGGTGATTGCTAAATTGCAAAAAGATCGAGATTTAGATATTGGCTACATCCGCTTGACTCAATTTAATGCTAATGCTCCAACAGAATTAGCTCGTGCAATTAGCGAATTAAAAGAAAAAGGAGCAGATAGCTACATTCTGGACTTGCGAAACAATCCCGGTGGTTTGTTACAAGCTGGAATAGAAGTTGCTCGACTGTGGTTAGATTCAGGTATTGTAGTTTATACAGTAAACCGTCAAGGTATCCAAGGGAACTTTGAATCTTTTGGCCCAGCATTAACAAAAGATCCATTAGCTGTATTGGTAAACCAAGGAACAGCCAGCGCTAGCGAAATTCTTGCTGGTGCCCTACAAGACAACAAACGTGCAACTCTCGTAGGAGAAAAAACCTTTGGAAAAGGCTTAATCCAATCATTATTTGAATTATCTGACGGTTCCGGTTTAGCGGTAACAATCGCCAAATATGAAACCCCAAATCATCGAGATATCAATAAATTAGGCATTACTCCAGACAAAGTAATTTCTTCTGGCGAACCAATAAAAATTGATCGGGTAGCCACTTCTGATGACGTTCAATATCAAGCAGCAGTGGAACTTTTACAGTCAACAGTGAACAGTGAGCAGTTAGCAGTAAAGAGTTAGGAGTTAGGAGTTAGGAGTTGGGAAGACGGGAAGACGGGAGTTGGGAGTTAATCTTTTTTACCCCCTCTACTCCCTCTCCCCATGCCTAATCCCCGATGCCCAATCCCCCAAGCTATCTTCAAAGAACAGATTTTGCTGTAAGCAACTCTGCTAAATCGAGATTAGCTAAACTAGTATAAGCGTTATCTATCAAACGTTCTCCTCGGAGAAAGCCCGTGTTTGCGCCAGGGCAGATGTATTTGAGTGTTTGGGGTGTGAAATTCTCTAGTAATAATTTGATGCTTTTGATTTGTCGGTGCCAGTGAAAGGTTTTAGATGTTCTTAAAGGTACTGGCTCGGCTTGTCGGTTGGGAACTAAGTGTCTTCCTGAAAATAATATTCCTCCTTCCGAATTGTGGTAAAAACAAGACGAACCGGGGGAATGACCGGGTGTCCAAATTGCTTGTGATACTGAATCAATAGTAAATTTATCGGTAAAAGCAGTTACCTTTGATTCAGGCAATAAATAAGCTTCTTGCTCTTGAACTAAAATTTCACAGCCAAAAGTTTTCTGAATTTCTGCACTTTTACCAATGGCACCGCGATGGCTAATAAACAACCACCTTACACCACCATTACTTTCTAGAAAATCTCGATTATTTTTGTCCCAAGCTGGAGAATCAATCAAAATATTGCCTTCGTTTCTTACAATAAAGTAAGCGGTTCCTCCTAAAGTATCCCTATTGGGGGGAAATGCTTTAATTGAAGAAAGAATTGCCCTTGGTGGCTTGGGTGTATGATTACTCGGCTCTTGAAATGGTGAGCGCATAGGTTCTTATTGTGTGAAGGAGATAGGTTTTTAATTTGTGTTGATAAGACGGTTAATTAGAATTTAGATGCGGGAATTTTAGATTCTCTTTTTTTTAAAAGAACAGGCAATCGAGATCGATTACACATAAGTGTGAATAAAAATTCGGATTTTAGTTTGTTTTTCGACGTTAATATGCAGTACTAACACAACAGCTTCACATTGCCAACGCCCATTAAAATGAAAATAAAATGAAATCCTGGATTCTTCTACTTGTTTTAGGAATATTTTTAGGAATATTTACTTACTATACTCTCAGACGAAATGTTGCGAAAGTGACAAAAACTCCTGTTTGGCTGTTGTGGTTAATGTTGATGATACCACCGATAACATGGACTGGTTGGGCAATAAAATACGGTACTCGAACACCATTACCGTTAGTTTTTGGGTCATTAGTAGTTAGTTCTTTGTTATACTGGGTGCTATTTGAGCGGGGGCGCAGTTCCGTTAAAGATCCAAAACAAACATCTCCCACACCCGACGCAACACAACCGGCTATACAACAACCCGTAGAATCAGTACCAGTGCGTCCTATTGAGCCAGCAGAAGAAAGTAAACTGCGTTCGTGTTTTTCTTGGTCTACATACTTTATTCATAATATTGAATATCGTCCCCAAGCAGTGATTTGTCGAGGTCAGTTAAGAACTTCAGGGGATAAGGCTTACCAGCAGGTAAAAGAAAATATTGAAGCACAATTTGGCGATCGCTTCATTTTAATTTTTCAAAAAGGTATTAATGATAAACCAATATTTTTACTAGTTCCCAATCATCAGCTTTATAAAGCAGGTGAGGGCAAAAAAGAAAAATTAACTAAACCAGGGTTGGCTTTGCTCTTGCTAGGAGCGACTCTAATAACTACTACTTTAATGGGAGCGATAATAGCTGGTGTTGAAGCTGAAGATATATCGTCCAATCCTGTCTTACTATTGCAGGGATTACCCTATGCCTTATCATTGATAACCATTTTGGGCATACACGAAATGGGTCATTATTTGACGGCAAAGTTTTATAAAATTCGCACTACATTGCCTTATTTTATTCCCATACCTTTTTTCCTGGGGACATTTGGCGCATTTATTCGGATGCGTAGTCCAGTACCCAATCGTAAAGCTTTATTTGACGTTAGCATTGCTGGACCTATTGCTGGTTTTTTAGCAAGTTTACCTTTGTTGATATGGGGTTTAGCTAATTCGCAGGTAGTTCCGATAGAAGAAAAAATGCGGATATTTAATATAGAAGCTTTAAATCCCAGCCATTCGATATTAATCGCGCTGCTGTCAAAATTAACATTAGGCGTTCAGTTAAGCTCTAATATAGCAATAGACCTACATCCAGTAGCGGTAGCTGCTTTTCTAGGAATAATTGTCACGGCATTAAATTTGATGCCCGTAGGACAACTTGATGGCGGGCACATTGTTCATGCTATGTTTGGTCAGAAAACAGCAATGATTATTGGATATACTGCTCGTTTATTGCTGCTGTTACTTTCCTTTATTCAGTCACAATATTTACCGTGGGCGATTTTCTTGATATTATTTATACGCTTAGCAGACGAACCTGCTTTGAACGATGTGACTGAACTGGATAATAAACGGGATTTTTTCGGACTTTTAGCAATTGCGCTATTAATTTTAATTGTGCTGCCATTACCGCAAACAGTTGCTCGTTTTTTAAATATATAATTTAAACATCTCAGTGGTGTAGAGTCAAAGGCAAGCAATCTTTAATCATTCGTAACGCTGGTCTAAGCCGCTCTCACCGTATTGCAGCAAAAGTTAGTGTTACTATTATTTCACCTTATTTCATCTTAAATATTTGCATTTAATGGAAATAATCTCGAATAGTAAAGTTTTGACTCTACAATATGGCTTTACTTACTATATGATGATGTATCATTCTATATTTTATTAATAATAAATCTAGGATGAATAATTAACTATATTTACGTGAGGATAAAACTAGGGATGACACTGCAAATTCTCTCCACGGTATCAGTATTTTTTGTATTAATAGTTACTATATTGGTTTTTCAAATAAAGAGTGCTATTAATGCTAGTAAAGTTGAACAGGAAAAGTTATTAAAGCTTGTAGAAGATACAAGTGAGTTGAATAAGCAGTTAACTCAAATAGTTTCTGATAATAGTAAAAATCAAACCGAATCTTCCCAAGTTTTAAAAAAGCAGGTTGATAATTTAACTCAAACCACAGAAAAACTTGAAACTCGTTTTGATAATTTAGATAAAGCGAATACTCTTTCAAGAGAAAGTCTTACTCAAGCAATAAATAGCAGCAAAAATATTTCTCAAGAAAATTTACAAGCACTCAGCCAGAAATTAGAAGTTGTTTCTACTATTTCAGGTAAAGTTGATAATTTAGCTGAAGCTACAGAAAAACTTGAAGCTCATCTTAACGAATTAGATAAAGCTAATACTCACACCAGAGAAAGTCTTACTCAAGCCTTAGAAAATACTAAGAATCAGCAACAGGAAAATTTACAAGCACTCAGCGAGAAATTAGAAGCTGTTGATTCCATTTCCGGTAAAGTTGATAATTTAGCTGAAGCTACAAAAAAATTAGAAGCTCATCTCAACGAATTAGATAAAGCAAATACTCTTTCTAGAGAAAGTCTTACTCAAGCCTTAGAAAATACTAAGAATCAGCAACAGGAAAATTTACAAGCACTCAGCGAGAAATTAGAAGCTGTTGATTCCATTTCCGGTAAAGTTGATAATTTAGCTGAAGCTACAAAAAAATTAGAAGCTCATCTCAACGAATTAGATAAAGCAAATACTCTTTCTAGAGAAAGTCTTACTCAAGCCTTAGAAAATACTAAGAATCAGCAACAGGAAAATTTACAAGCACTCAGCGAGAAATTAGAAGCTGTTGATTCCATTTCCGGTAAAGTTGATAATTTAACTGAAGCTACAGAAAAATTAGAAGCTGATTTAAACGGATTAGATAAAGCAAATACTCTTTCTAGAGAAAGCCTGACTAAAACTATAGAAGGTAATAATAATCTTTCTCAAAAAAGCTTAAAAGCATTGAGCGAAAAATTAGAAGCTGTTTCTTCTATTTCGGACAAAGTTGAGAATTTAACTAAGACTACAGAAAAGCTTGAGAAACATCTGAATCAGTTAGATAAAGCTAATACTTACACCAGAGAAAGCCTGAGTAAAACCATAGAAGGTAATAATCAGACACAAAACGAATTACAAGCACTAAGTGAAAAATTAGAGTCAGTTTCTTCTGTTTCAAGTAAAGTTGATACTTTAACTAAAACTACAGAGAAAATTGAGAAAAATATCGCTCAATTAGATAAAGCAGATACTCAATCGCAACAAAATCTAAATCTAGGAGAAATAGATGCACAGCTAAATAATCAGCAAGAACAGTTAAAAGCTGTTGTTGAAAAATTAGCGGGATTTGAGACAATAAAAACTCAAATTGATCATGTTGCTAAGACAGTAACAAAGCTTGAAACTAACTCTAATAAAGCAACACAACCTAAAACATCAAGAAGCAGACCTAATAAGACTGCTAGCAAGAAGAATACATCAACTGGTTCGTAGTTAATAGGATTTACACAACAGCAACGTTAGCGTCGCGTGTCCCGCAAGGGACATAAAATTAAGTATTTTAGCCGTTAAAACCCCCCAACCCCCCTTAAAAAAGGGGGGCTTTTTGTAAGCGTTAATAATTAGTAATTGATTTTAATTAGGATGCGGTGTTAGCTGCTGCATCATCTGTTTTCGCAGCAGATGGATTTCCACCCATGCGAATTTCGGAAGTGAAAGAAGCCATACTGAAACCCCCGAAGCGCTTCAGAATACCAACGCGCATCCGTAAATTTGGACTTGCGAACCACAAACGTTCTTCAGACCACATGGTTTCGTATTCTGTAGTTAAGGTAAGCGCATCATCGCTACCCATTTTATAACTTCCGGCAACTGGAGTTTTTTCTGCATAGCCCATTTCTCGTAGCAACTTACCTTCGAGGGGGTTATCTAAGTTTGGTATTGCAACTAAAACTGTAGAGCCTTCGTGTTTTTCTTTATCCCATTCCATTGTGCCGTTCCAAGTTACTCTAGCACCACTATTTCCACTGCTAGGTTCAACTTGATGTTGTTCGCACAATTTAATTACTTCTGGATGATCGGCTGCTAAAGTTTCAATAATAATATCTGATTTACCGCCTTCTGATTGTTTAAAAGCCAAATGATGACTAGTACGATGAGAAAACCATTTACCAGCACTTAATTCAAAAAACTCTTCAATATTCATTTTCGCAAATTACCTTACATCAATATTTTTATAAAGGATGGGAAATAGGGAGTGGGGACAATGTTTTTAAAGAGGTTAAAGGTCAAAAGTCAAAGGTGTTAAACGAAATAAACATATTCTGATTTTCCCCTATTCCCTATTCCCCATTCCCTATTCCCTGTTCCCTGTATTATTCAAATACTGATTATCCCACTTGATTGTTCGCTTGTTCAAGTCTTGATAGCGAAATTCTTGCCGATTCACTAACGTGATTGTGGCTATCTTTTTCTAAATACTTCAAAGCTGAGATACTTTTATCAGTTGGAAGATTGCCCAAAGCTTCTGCCAAACGCTGACGTACTAACCAATCCTCCGATTGAGCAAAGCTAAGAATCTTGTCTACAGAATCGATATCTTTGATTTCTCCTAACGCTGCGATCGCCGCTTGTTGGATGACAATTTCTTCACTTTCCAAGGCTTTGTAAAGTACTTCCTTAGCGCGAGTATCTTTCAAATTACCAAGCGCTACAGCAGCGCTAAAACGTACCAGCCAATCGGTATCTTCATAAAAAGCTCGCGACAGCGGTTCCAAAGCTCTAGCATCACCCAAATATCCTAAAGCACCCGCAGCATCCGCTCTGATGCCATAATCCGAGTCTGCTTGTAGTGTTTCTATTAAAATTGGATAGCAATCTGGTGTTTGTTTAATTCCTAAAGCAAATATCGCCATAGAGCGCAGTTGCAAAGATTCATCATCAAGTACTTTTTTAATTAAAGGAACTGCATCCTCTGCGGGGACATTCCTCAAAGAAGCAAGGGCTACCATCCTATCTCTCAAAGAAGAACTTTCTAATTGAGTAGTAATTTCCTGTAAACTTGTATCTGCCATTTTTATTTATTTGAATATAGTTACTAATCGTTACATTTCTATAAGTAACATTACTAGAGCTAAGATACATTAGCCCGATGGCAGGTTTTTTTGATGATTATTTTGCAGGCATAGGGGAGAGGGGGAGAGGGGGAGATGGGGGGACAAGGGGACAAGGGGACAGGGAAAAATATAAACTCCTAACTCCTAACTCCTAACTCCTAACTCCTCATTCCTCTTTCTTCCGTTTTTCTTCGAGCTTAAGTAACATTTCGGCGTGCATTTCGCGGGTGATGGGATAAAAATAAGTTAAAAATAATCCGCAAATTAAACATACTACGGGAATCGGACCGACAGCGATACGAATGGCTGTTAGGGCGGCATCTGGCTGTATTGGTAATTCAGTTTGTCCGGGAACGTTTTCCTGGAAGCCTGAAGCCTGCAAAGCGATTCCCACTAAAAATAAACCGAAAGCTAAACCAAATTTTTGTAATAAAACCATAAAGCCGTAAAATAATCCTTCACGTCTTTGTCCGGTTTGTAGTTCATCTAATTCAATTACATCTGGCATCATTGACCAAGGTACCAAATAAGCAACTGATACTCCGCAACCTGCCAATACGGCTAAAACGTACATTAAACCAATTTGACCGGGCTGTAAGAAGAATAATCCTGTAGCTGCAATTATCCATAAAAACATTCCCATGAAGTAAACGGCTTTTTTCCCTACTCGTTTACTCAATGCACCCCAAATAAACAGCATCAATAAAGCGGTTCCCTGTACCCCAATCATCACTGTAGGTACATCTGATTCCTTTAGCCTCATGCAATAGATTACAAAATAAGGAATAACGCTGGCTGTTATTTGTACCCCTAACCAGGAAAAAAGATATATACCAATTACGAATAAAAAAGGTTTGTTATTAAAGACGATTTTGATTTGTTCTTTGATGGGAATCGATTCGCTTTCGTCGCTTTGAGTACGTTTCGCTTCAAAAGCCAAAACGCGATCGCGAGTTCCCCAGACGCACCAAAATAGTCCCAAAATCGAAATTACAGCGCAAACTCCTGCTAAAACTAAATACTGCTGTTGCCGATTCTCAATTAAGGCAAATATTAATCGTGCTAATAATAATGAAAGAATACTACCGCCAATAGAAAAAGCGAAGCGAATACTATTAAGGCTGGTTCGTTCGTCGTAATCTTGAGTTAATTCTGGAGTCATCGCCGTATAAGGCAAATTGACTATCGTATAAAATACCTGAGATATCACCCCAATGATGACGTAATACCAAAACAATCCCCAAACATTAGTAGTTGGTACAATCCACTGTAAAAAGAAGAAAATACCAAAAGGTATCGCGCCATACAGCAACCAAGGAAGACGACGACCCCAACGCCGCGATTTTGTTTTATCCGTTAAAACCCCTACAAATGGGTCATTTACAGCATCCCAAATCTTCCCCACCATTAAAATACTGCCAGCTAAACCCGCCGGAATACCCGCGACATTAGTAAAAAAAACTAACAGAAAGAATACGGAAATATTCGCAGTAATAGCAGGTCCCAAATCCCCAGCACCGTAAGCCAACTTGGTCTTTAAGTTGAGTTTTTTATCTTTATCAACCTTTTGGGGATAACCATCAGCCACAGAATCGCTCATAATACCTACACTCGTATTACAATAAAAGATTTGGCATCTACTATTAGCTTTAAATTACCTCTCTTATGCCAGACCTTTATATCTCGTGGTCAGATTATCACCACAAAATAGAACAACTCGCTGCTCAAATCTATCAATCCGGCTGGGAATTCAATCAAATAGTCTGCCTTGCCAGGGGTGG
Source organism: Calothrix sp. CCY 0018 (assembly GCF_963920925.1). Classification (NCBI taxonomy): domain Bacteria; kingdom Bacillati; phylum Cyanobacteriota; class Cyanophyceae; order Nostocales; family Calotrichaceae; genus Calothrix; species Calothrix sp. CCY 0018. The sequence goes on from NZ_CAWUDI010000028.1 coordinate 36,942, forward strand.
ACTGCGAGTCGGAGATATTATATCCCGTATATACAAGCAGCCGCTAGCAATATTAGCCACATCATCTTACAGCGGTGCGGGCAAGCAAGAAAGGGGGCAACTAACCTTTTCTCAACATTTAACAATGACTTCAGAAACGTTAGGTTCCCGAATCCTTTTAGTTGATGACTTAGTAGATTCAGGAGTTACGCTTGAAGAGACTATTCCTTGGCTAAAGAAAAATAGCAAAACCACTATAGAAGAAATTCGTACCGCCGTTATTTGGTATAAAGCTTGTTCGGAAATAGTCCCCGATTACTATGCGGATTATCTATCTGATAACCCCTGGATACATCAACCGTTTGAAGGTTATGAATTTACAAACCCAGCGGAGCTTGCACAGAAGGTGAGTCAGTTTTGTTGATGTGATAGGCAGATGGGGTGATGGGGAGACAAGGAGAAGAGGGGACAAGGGGACAAGGGGACAAGGAGAGACAAGGAGAAGAGGGGAGACAAGGAGAAGAGGGGACAAGGGGACAAGGGGACAAGGAGAAATTTTTAATATCACTCTTAACTCCTAACTATCCCCCATGCCCAATTACCAATTACCAATTACCAATCCAAAATCTAAAATACTAACAGCCACATCGGAAGAGTTAAAAGTAATAGTAATGTTCCTGCTGCTACTGTGGTAACTGCTAAGTCGCTGTCGAGATTGAAGATTTCGGCAATTATTAAGGTGGAGAAAGCCGGAGGCATTGCAGCTTGCAGTAAAATTACTTTCGCCGGAGTGCCTGTTAAACCGACAAGTTGGAAAATGCTGCCCAAGATGAGGGGTACTAATAGCATTTTGATGGCGAGGCTAATTCCTGAAGCGGGTAAATTGTGCCAATTCGTCAACTTGCTCAATCGCATTCCCATTAAAATTAATGACAAACCTACACCACTCCAACCCAAGTTGCCCAAAAGAAACTCTGCTAACTGGGGAATTTCTACTTGCCGAAACAATAAGCCGAATCCGAAACTCCATAAAGCAGGATTGATTAATATTACTTTGCTAATCTGCCAGAAATTACTAGCGCTACCGCCAAAACGGGCTGCGATAACTGCGCCAAAACCCCAAGTGACAAACAGCGAACCTAATAAATCGTAAAATAATCCCCAGGCAAAATACTGAGTACCATATACTGCCAAAGTGATAGGATAGCCAAGAAAACCCGTATTTCCTGCCATCGCCGATATAATTAAACTTCCCTGAGTCGGCGGTAATGGGACTGTAGTTGTAAAATAACTTTGCAATTTTATGCTAACGACAGCAAAAAATGCTCCGAGTAACATCGCTGCGTAAGCTACTGTCGGTGCAATCCAAATTGCTCCCGATAAATCAGTTTTGCGTAGAAAAGCGACAATTCCTATTGGTACTCCGATCCAAAACAGGAACTTACCTAAGCGATTTATAACTGTATTCGGTAGCAACCGCCCTAAGAAAAATCCTATTGAAACCGTTCCAATCAGCTTAAAGTAAAGTTCTAAGATGTTTTCTAACACAAAATCAGCAATTGCATATGTAACCTACTATCTAACAGGTTTCTTTCTCTACAGTCTACAATCTCTAATAATTACCGAACATTCATCAGGAGTTGAGCCTTGAATAATGAGTTTTACGAGGAAGCACAAAACTCAACCCCCTCCGAAATTAGCGAAGATATTCCCCAAGCTTTGCGCGATACTCCTGATGCGGCTCCCAAATTAGGTTTACGCCCTTCATTTTTGGCGATCGCCGGAGTAATGGGTTTTGCTGTGCTTGCTGCAATCAGTGGTTTGATATTTTACATAGCTGCACCGAAAAATACTGCAAAACAGCAACCTTTGCCTACCAGTTCGGCTTCGCTTAATACACAAGATAGCGATTCTGTCAACAAAGAAAAGAATAATGCGCTTTTAGGTCATTTAGAATATCAAGAAGCTCCAGAATCGGAAATTGTAGCAGTTAATGCAGGCGGAAAACGGATAAGGTTACGAAAATCCGCAGGTAAAAAGTTTGAGCAGATGGTAAAAGATGCTCGAAAAGCCGGTATAAGATTGGTACCAATTTCAGGATTTCGCTCGGTAAAAGAACAGGAACAGTTATTTTTTAAAGTCGGTGCCCAACGCAATCAAACACCAGCCCAAAGAGCATCAGTCAGCGCTCCTCCCGGACATAGCGAACATCACACGGGTTACGCTTTAGATGTAGGTGATGGTGCAGTACCCGCAACTAATTTAAGTACAAATTTTGAAAATACCAAAGCTTTTAAATGGTTAGAAGCAAATGCTCCACGTTATGGATTTGAACTTTCATTTCCTAAAGATAATCCACAAGGTGTAAGTTACGAACCTTGGCACTGGAGGTTTGTTGGCGATAGAGATAGTTTGGAGACATTTTATAAAGCAAAGGATATTAAGCCAGTTCCGACACCGGAGTCTTAGAGGTTGTTTGAAAAGTATTATGTTTTACCTCAAAATACCGGAAACCTAACCCCCCTACCCCCCTTCCCTACGAGGGAATGGGGATAATAAGCCTCTCTCCTTGCAGGAGAGAGGTTTGGAGAGAGGTTTTAGGTATATTTTTTATAGACTTTCCAAACATTCTCTTAGAGGAAGGAAATTTACCTGGCGAATATAATTCGCGGCTACACAGGCAAAACCCACCTGCGTGGGTTAAAAAGTTAATGATGTAGAGACGTAGCAGTGCTACGTCTCTTTATTTATGGGGATAACGAGAAATCTTTGTTTCGGGAATGAAAATTTTGATACCAATTCTGCAACCGTCGTCAGCCCGCGAAGGCTAGGGCTACAACTACAAAGCCCACCTGCACAAGCTAAATTTAACGATTTTACCTCCAACCGTAAAAAGATAAGTATTTTTGCATAAAACTTCGTATTCAATCAATAAAAATACTGATAAATTATCTGAGCTACTGCAAAAATTATTGCATACCCTCTACTTGCTCAGAGATATAAAAAATTGTTAGTAAAATCTTTTAAAGGATTGAATCATGCACTACAGTCTTAAATTGCTTGCTGCAACCGTGTTTTTAGTTTCCTCACCCGTGGAAGCTGTATTGACGAATAACTCATCCGTTGCCAAATCATCTGTTGCTAGTGAAGAAGTGAAGATAGCGCAGGTAGAAGGTAACAAACAGCGTAATAATGAAGCGTTGCGGTTGAATGAATTAGGTGTGCAGCAGTTGAGAAGAGGTGAATATCGAGAAGCGTTAAATAATTTTGAGCAAGCTTTAGTTATTTTTAGATAAATTAAGGAGCGTAAAGAAGAAGGTGATATTGTCACCAATATTGGCTTAGTTTACCGCTATTTAGGAGAATACCTCAAAGCATTAGATTATTACCAACAAGCTTTAGATATTCACAAACAAGTTGGTAATAAAGCTGGTGTTGGTATTACTCTCAACAATATTGGTTTAGTTTACCGCCTGAAGGGAGAATACCCCAAAGCATTAGATTACTATCAACAAGCTTTAGCTATTCACAAACAAGTTGAGGATAAAGCTGGTGTTGGTATTACTCTCAACAATATTGGAGCAGTTTACAGCCATTTAGGAGAATACAAAAAAGCATTGGATTACTACCAACAAGCTTTAGATATTCACAAACAAGTTGGTAATAAAGCAAGTGTTGGTACTACTCTCAACAATATTGGAGAAGTTTATAACAGTTTGGGAGAATACCCCAAAGCATTAGATTACTACCAACAAGCTTTAGCTATTCACAAACAAGTTGGTAATAAGTTGATGGAAGGTACTACTCTCCACAATATTGGCTTAGTTTACGAAAATTTGGGAGAATACACTCTCAGCTTGGATTACTACCAAAAATCTTTAGCTATTAAAAAACAAATTGGCGATAAAGTAGGGGAAGGTACTACTCTCAACAGTATTGGAGAAGTTTACAACAATTTAGGAGAATACCCCAAAGCATTGGATTACTATCAACAAGCTTTAGCTATTCACAAACAAGTTGGCGATAAGCTAATGGAAGGTACTACTCTTAACAATATTGGAGGAGTTTATAACAGTTTGGGAGAATACACCCTCAGCTTGGATTACTACCAACAAGCTTTAGCTATTGTCAAACAAATTGATTATAAAGCGGGGGAAGGTAAAACTCTCAACAATATTGGCGCACTCTACAATACTATTAACAAATATCCAGAAGCTGAAAAAAATCTATTCGCTGCAATAAAGATTTTAGAATCTCTAAGACCTGGATTAACTGACGACCAGAAAATCTCAATATTTGAAACACAAGCTCATACTTACCGTCATCTCCAAATAGCCTTAATCGCACAAAATAAAACTACCGAAGCATTAGAAATATCCGAACGCGGTCGAGCTAGGGCATTAATAGAATTATTATCCTCTAAATTTAACCCCAACCAACTATCAAATATCAAACCCCCCAACATCGAACAAATTAAGCAAATTGCACAACAGCAAAAAGCAACGTTTGTAGAATATTCCGTAATTGATAAATCACAACTCTACATTTGGGTAATCAAACCTACGGGAGAAGTCACTTTTAAACAAGTTGATATAAAATCCCTCGATACACCTTTAGCAGAACTTGTAAAAAACAGTCGTGTTTCAATCGGTGCAAGGGGTATAAATGTAGAACCAACTAAACCAGTTAATCAAAAACAAAACTTACAAAAGCTGCATGAAATACTAATCAAACCTATCGCTTCACATCTCCCCACAAACCCAGACGATCGCGTAATTTTTATTCCTCACGAATCGTTATTTTTAGTTCCTTTCTCAGCGTTGATGGATGCATCGGGTAAATATCTAATTGAAAAACATACCGTCATGAGTGCGCCAGCAATTCAAGTTTTGGAACTGACAAATAAAAATAATACAGCGAAATTAAACTTAAACTCTTTACAACCAAAAGATTTCTTAATTGTAGGTAATCCTACCATGCCGATTGTAGGAATTCCACCGGCGCAACTACCTCCACTACCAGGTGCAGAAACAGAAGCAAAGGCGATCGCTAAACTTTTCAACACTACTTCATTTACAGGAAATCAAGCTACCAAATCTACCGTACTGCAAAAAATATCTAGCGCTAGAGTTATTCACTTTGCAACACATGGATTGCTTGACGGCAAGGATTTTGGGGAACGTACTCCTGGAGCTATAGCGCTTGCACCAGATACCCGCTTTAATAAAGCCGATCAATTGAGCAATGTAAACGAAGGTTTACTCAAAACCACAGAAATTATAGATTTAAAACTAAATGCCGACTTAATTGTACTTAGTGCTTGCGATACGGGTAGAGGACAAATTACCGGGGATGGAGTGATAGGCTTATCTCGTTCGCTGATAACTGCTGGTGCATCAAGTGTAATTGTTTCGTTGTGGAAGATTCCTGATGATTCCACATCGGATTTGATGAGTGAATTTTATCGTCAGTGGGAGAAAACAGGAGATAAAGCTGCTTCCTTACGTAATGCTATGTTGAAAACTATGAAAACACACCCAGAACCGATACATTGGGCGGCGTTTACGTTGATTGGTGAAGCGGAGTAGGATTATTTTAAGGGAAAAAGTATTGTTAAATTTAGCAATTGTACAGCACTTTGCAATTAAATGATGTTCAACGAGCCAAGGTATTAATTCTAACTTTGGGTTTTGTAATTGAGCGCGGTTAAAAAAGTACAAGCTGCGAAAAACCATTTCTACAGAAATACTCAATCGTAATCACTTGACACAAATCCATTTTTCTTAACTTGACACCAATGGCAGGGATGCCCCGAACTTTGCTCAACGGGGGGAACCTCTGCACGTTATATAGTTGGTTTGATTTCTGGCGACTTACTTAAGTAAGTATACAAAAATATTTACTTACATTTTGTAATTTGTGTAATTAATTATGTTTAACTATTTATATAACCGTCGATATTACCTAATCCCTATCCCGAAATATTAAGTCAAGGTTTCGTTTTGTTCAACCTTTTCGGAGCGGTGTAATGAGAAGCACTAAGTTTAATAACTTTTGGAATTTGAGAATAAAGATTTTACTATTAGGATGTATTGGTGGAAGCGTAACATCAATTAATCCCTGTTTTGCTCAAAGCAATATTAATATTGTCCCAGATAAAAGTTTAGGAATTGAAGCTTCAGCAATTAACAATAATATAAATAATCCAGATGGTATTCCCAGCACTTTGATAGAAGGTGGAGCCGAGCGGGGTCAAAATTTATTTCATAGTTTGCAGGAATTTAACATCAATCAAGGGCGAGGAGCTTATTTTGTTGTTCCCAATGATACGATTCAAAATGTTTTAACAAGAGTAACTGGAAATAATAGTTCTTCTATAAATGGAATTTTGGGAACGATATCAAATAGAAATTTCGATCCAACTAATGCAAATCTGTTTTTAATTAATCCCAACGGAATTGTTTTTGGAGAAAATGCCACTTTAGATGTAAACGGTTCCTTTATGGGGACAAGTGCGAATGCAATTAAATTTGGTGAACAAGGATTTTTTAGCGCTACCAACCCCCAAGCACCACCTTTATTAACTGTGAATCCGGATGCGTTGTTATTTAATCAAATTAATCAAAATGCAGCGATTCAAAATAATTCAGTTGCGCCAGCAGGAACAGATCCAGCAGGTTTTGACGTATCCGGTTTGCGGGTTCCCGATGGTAAAAGTTTGCTGCTTTTAGGTGGTAATGTCAACATGAATGGGGGGAACTTAAACGCTTATGGTGGGAGAGTTGAGTTAGGAGGATTGGCAGCACCTGGAACTGTAGCGCTAGATATAGATGGTGATGATTTTAAATTGGGATTTCCCGAAAATGTGACTCGCGGGGATGTATCGCTGACAAATGCGTTTGTATTTGTAGAAGCCGCTGGTGGTGGTGATATTGCCGTTAATGCTCGAAATATAGAAATATTGTCAGGAAGTCAGCTTTCTGCTGGTATTGGGCAAGGTTTGGGGACACCTGAAACTGTTGCGGGGGATATTACGCTTAATGCTACAGATGTAGTTTCTTTTGATGGAATCACGAGCGATGGATTTCCTAGTGCCCCATTTAATATAGTGCGATCGCAATCACAGGGTAATGCTGGAAATATCGATATTACAACAGGTTCGCTGTCTGTAACTAATGGCGCTCAAATAAACTCTTTTACTCTTGGGCAAGGAAACGCAGGAAATATCACGATTCAAGCCACAGATACAATCACTTTCGATGGAGTTGGCAATGGATTTCCCAGCGCTTCATTTAGTGATGTATACAATGGAGCCACAGGGCGTGGTGGTGACATTAGTATTCTAGCTGAAAACGTTTTTATTAAAAATGGTGCGGTAATCAGTTCCAGCACCTATGATGAAGGCGATTCAGGTAAAATTTCCATCACAGCCCGTGACACACTTTCTCTGTTTGGAGAAGGTAGAAGTGGAATTAAAAATGATGTTCGTTTTGGAGGAGTTGGCGATAGTGGAGGTATTAGCATTAACACGGGTTCTTTATTTCTCAGCGATCTAGCTGTTATTACCTCAAATGTTGATGGACGCGGAAATTCTGGAGGAATAAGTATTGTCGCCCGCGACTTAGTTTCTCTAGAGCAACCAGGTGAGCTTACTCGCGCTGGACAAGCTGGAACTTTGATTCTAAGCCGAGTTAACGATAGCGGTGAAGGCAATAGTGGCGACATTTACATCAAAACAGGCTCTTTACGCGCATCGAATTCTCAAATCACTACCAGCACATCGAGTAAAGGCGATTCTGGCAGTGTGATCGTTGAAGCATCAGATGAAGTAGTTTTATTACGAAGCACTGATATTTTTACGGAAGTTACTTGTGCTTGTGAAACTCAAAATGAGAATGGAGGCGATGGTAAAGGAGGAGATATTAAAATTACAACAGGCTCACTGCTACTAGATAGTGGTTCTAACTTGCGTGCAGACACTGAAGCTAAAGGCGATGCAGGTGATATTATTATCAATGCGCGAGATAGCATCACATTTAGTGGTAGTTCTGAAGAATTTACTAGTGGTGCTTTTAGCCAAGTAGAACCTGAAGCAGTGGGACAAGGTGGCGATATCATAATTAATACAGATAGTCTATCTCTCTCTGGCGATCAAGAAATAAATACTAGAACTCAGGGACAAGGCGATGCAGGGAATATATTGATTAACGCAAACTCTATCACTTTGACAGGTTCCGATGTCCGCATTATCAGTGCTGCTAGTCAACAAAATCGGCTTCCAGGAACTTCCGGTAAAGGTGGAGATATTAATATCACCACAAATTCTCTGCTTGTAACTGACGGAGCAAAGCTATCAGCTAACACGGAAATTCAAGATGCTGCTGGAAACATTAATATTAATGCATCCCAGCTTACTCTTAATAAACGAAGCTTTATAAGTTCTGAATCAATTGCTGATGCTAATGGTGGCAATATTTTACTCAATCTCAGCGATTTTTTGCTGCTCCGTCACGGTAGCCAAATCAGCACCAATGCAGGTACTCAACAACAAGGCGGTGATGGTGGTAACATCAATATTGATTCAAAATTTATCGTCGCCATACCCAAAGAAAACAGCGATATCACTGCCAATGCTTTCACCGGTAGTGGTGGTAGCGTTGCAATTGACTCTCAAGGTGTCTTTGGTATCGAAGCTCGTATCCAACAAACCGATCAAAGCGATATTACAGCCAGTTCCCAACAAGGTGTTCAAGGTGTAACAACTATTAATGCACCTAATAATAGTAATATTCAAAACAGCCTCATAGAATTAGCCCAAAACACAATTGATAGCGAAGCCTTAATTGCTACTAGCTGTGTAGTCAGAAGTAAGAAAAGAAACGGCACTTTCTATATTATTGGTAGTCAAGGTTTCCCCTATCGTCCCGGTGATGCAGTTCCTTCAAAATACTCTGCTGTTGATGTACAATCCGTACCTGATGATACCTCGGTAAAACCTCGCCGTCGCTGGAAAATGGGCGATCCGATTGTCGAACCAACCGGCGTTTATCGTTTGGCGAATGGGCAAAGTATCCTGAGTCGGGAGTGTGGGAAGTGAGGGAATGCAGGGATTGCTTGTTTAATTATCAACTTTGATTTATTCTCAAATTGGTCTTAAGCCAATAAATCATCCACCGCTACACTAAAACCTTTCAACACCTTTTGCGTACTCACAATTTGACCAGATTTAAACATCAAACCCTGGTTTTCAATAATAACCATCACCCAGCGACTCTCAGGATAAACTAACCAAACTTCTTCACCACCAGATTCTAAATATTCCTGCGCTTTTAACAATACATTCTCTGCTAAATCCGTAGGGGAAACAATCTCAGCACTCAAAGGAAAACTTTGCGGTAAAGTCGCAACATCACCAAATTGGGCTACGAGTTCGGGAGTCAAATAAGCTACATCGGGAGAACGCCCTTGTTGATTTGTACGACAAGGCACATCTGTATAAACTTCGCCTCCTTGTCCGCTAGAATCTTTATAATCTTGCCAATAGCGACCAAGCCTTAATTGAATTTTCCCATGTCTGAGGGTCATATCCGCTTTTTCTATTAATTGACCATCCACCCATTCTGTTTTTTCTGGTGGATTGATCGTAAAATCTTCTAGAGAAAAATTATCCCATTTAACCTTCGCTACTACCATAATTAATTCCTTTAAATATTCCCTAAAATCTCATCCACGCTAATATTTACATCACTAAAAGCCTGAATAATTAAACTTTCACCCCTGCTAAATTTCTGCACTTTCTTATATTCACCATTAGCAGGTTCTTGATAAACTTCTATACATTCATCATTAATATCAACTAACCAAACTTCTATTACACTTTCTTCAGCATAAAGAGGAATTTTCACCTCTCTATCATATTTAATAGTAATATCAGCAACTTCTATGACGAGAAAAACATCTTTTGGCTGTGGATGTGCTGATGCGTAAAAATCTTCACGAGGTTTTAATAAAACTACGTCTGGTTGCGTCTCGGAAATTTCATTTCGTAAAACAGCATTTTGAATACTGATAATTACTTTATCGCCTAATTTTTGAGACAAAAAATAATTTAAACGTCTTCTACAAGCAGCGTGCTTTAATCCTATCGCAGCCATTTCAATTATTTCACCGCGAATCAATTCCACCCTGTCATCTTCATTCAGAATGCCAGATTCTGCCATTTTATGGAATTGTTCGACAGTAAATTTCCGTCTGAGCAATTGTACAACCATTTCAATTTTGGGTCTTAGATTTACTGGTTTTACTGGTTCCCAGTCTCTGGGTGGGAACCCATAAACCGGAGGCTCTGCCTCCAGTATAAATGGAAGGCAGAGCCTTACTTAAATGCATTACAAGGCAAAACCTTATAACAAACGAAAACGAGAAAATTTAACCTGCGGAGGCAGGTTTTGCCTGTGCAGCCGCGACTTCTAGTCGCCAGGTATCCTAATTTATGACCCACTTAAAAATATGGAGCTAAGCGGATTCGAACCGCTGACTTCCTCAATGCCATTGAGGCACTCTACCAACTGAGCTATAACCCCGCAAAATGCATCTTTAATGATGCCTTAATTCTATACTATTTGTCAATATACAAATTTTAATAATAAGTATAAGCAAGTATAACAATCAAATTAATTACTTAGTAACAAAAAAATTATGATGAAGCTTGTAGTAAGTAGCTCATACAGTGCCCCATGAGGAAGTAAACTACCATCATGGCGGCGGCTGCTAGGGCAACCAACATACCAGCCAGCATCAATGAAAATTCTTTGTCTTCAAATGCTCTTTCCATTAGGTGTAAAGACCATGCTACTAAAGCTACATCAAATACTAAAATAGGAATCAACATATTTCTTAAGTTTTATTAATTATTGTTAATTTATATTAACATCGTTTCTAAGAACCGTGTTGAAGTAATTTAGACATTGATAATCGCTTCATTTTTTCTTGCCAAAGCTAATTTCGCACGGGAATTTTTCGCTCATTTAAGTAGTTCTTGATTTGCGCTACACTAAGCTGTCCGTAGTGCAAAAGCGATGCTAATAGTGCCGCTTCCGCTTGACCTTCGGTAACGGCTGAGTATATATGTTCGCAATTTCCAGCGCCGCCGGAAGCAATTACTGGAATACCTACAGAGTCCGCAATTGACTTTGTTAATTCAATGTCATAACCGGCTTGAGTTCCATCAGCATCCATGCTTGTTACTAATAGTTCTCCCGCGCCTCTTTCTTCAAGCTCTTTGGCCCATTTTAGGGCATCTAAACCAGTATTCTCCCGTCCACCACGAATATAAACATCCCAACCATAGTTTTCCGTATCTGACCTTCGTTTAGCATCAATAGCGACAACAATACATTGATTGCCAAAGCGATCGCTGGCCCGATTAATAAAGTCTGGATTTCGTACCGCTGTTGAATTAATACTAACCTTATCTGCCCCAGCTCGTAACAGTTCTTTAACATTTTCTAAGGTTTGGATTCCTCCACCTACAGTTAATGGAATAAATACCTGTTCGGCAGTTCGATAAACTACGTCGATAATCGTGCCTCGATCTTCATGAGTGGCTGTAATATCCAGAAACACTATCTCATCTGCACCAGCTTCGTCGTAAACCTTTGCTAGCTCTACCGGATCGCCAGCATCTTTGAGGTCTACAAAGTTAACTCCTTTTACAACACGTCCCGCCTTGACATCTAAGCACGGTAAGATTCTCTTAGCTAGCATGATTTTATGAAAGCACTCCCATCGTATTTACCCGAAATATACCCGAAATATAAATTCTAAAGCTGACGCAGCTTACTCGACAAAAAAATTTTGATACCGTGTTTTCTCGCATTTATTGCGGCGACGAAAACAAGCATTGCTCTCATTTTTAGAACAAGTAAAACATTATCTATGAGCGGACTATGGCGATTATCTCCTCTAAAAAACAGCCCCAGCCTCAAGAACCAGACAAGGAACCCCGTCATCTGAAGAAAACTGCTCCTGAACCGGGCGACGAAAAACTTTTGCAACCCCAAGCAGCTGCTTATGATATTGATAATAGTGAAGTTGGTATTCGTCCACAGCAATTTGCCGATTATATTGGGCAAAAAGATTTAAAAGATGTACTTGACATTGCAATAAAAGCAGCTAAATCCAGAGGTGAAGTATTAGACCACCTGCTGCTTTATGGTCCCCCAGGATTGGGTAAAACTACAATGGCAATGATTTTAGCATCTGAAATGGGAGTTAACTATAAAATTACTAGCGCTCCGGCTTTGGAACGTCCCAGAGATATTATGGGACTGCTTGTCAATCTTAAACCTGGGGATATTATCTTTATTGATGAGATTCATCGCCTCTCTCGAATGACCGAAGAAATATTATATCCGGCGATGGAAGATTATCGTTTAGATATTACTATAGGCAAAGGTTCTAGCGCTCGTACCCGCAGTATCCCTTTATCAAAATTTACTTTAGTTGGAGCGACAACCCGTGTCGGAGCGTTGAGTTCTCCCTTGCGCGATCGCTTTGGTTTAATTCAAAAACTGAGATTTTATGAAGTAGAAGAACTCAGTCAAATTGTCTTACGAACCGCTCAAGTACTTAAAACCGATGTAACTAAAGATGGGGCGTTAGAAATTGCACGTAGAGCGCGAGGAACGCCGCGTATTGCCAATAGATTACTCAAGCGAGTTCGCGATTATGCTGAAGTTAAATCATCCGGCAAAATAAATGAAGGTGTCGCAGCAGAAGCGCTGCAACTGTTCCAGGTAGACCCTTGCGGCTTAGATTGGACTGACAGAACAATGTTAAGCGTGATAGTAGAACAGTTTAGTGGTGGTCCCGTAGGCTTAGACACGATTGCCGCTGCATCGGGTGAGGACACGCAAACTATTGAAGAAGTATACGAACCATATTTGATGCAAATTGGTTACTTACAGCGGACTCCTCGTGGTAGGGTAGCAACACCTGCGGCTTACAAGCACTTAGGTTTTAAGCCGCCAAACGAACAGCTATCTTTGCTTTCTTAACGTAAAAATAGGAAATTGTAGAGACGTAGCATTGCTACGTCTCATAGGAGTTATGAGTTATTAATTATTTCTTTCTTCCAAATTCATAACTTATAGCTATAGCAATTATTACTGGATTCAAATACACTTTTGTGGTATAAGCTTCGGTTCCGTCTTTTATACCTCAATTTGATTATCAATTAATTATTATGATCAAACTACTTGGAATATTACTAAGCCTAATTCTATTATTTAGCTGGATTGAACCTGTTTATGCTTTCACAAATCAAAATTCTGAGCTAACAAAAGAAGAATTAAAACAACGAGATGAGTTAGGGAATAAGGCTTTTGCTGCTACTAATAAAGGTGATTTTGCTGTAGCTGAAGAGTATTGGACAAAAATCATTGAAAAATTTCCCGATAATGCAGCAGTTTGGAGTAATCGGGGAAATTCTAGAATTAGTCAAAATAAGTTAGAAGAAGCCCTGGCAGATTTTAACAAATCGATAGAACTTGCTCCTAATGCAACAGATCCTTATTTGAATAGAGGAGCTGCTTTAGAAGGTTTGGGAAGATGGGATGAAGCGATCGCCGATTATAACTATATTTTAGAATTAGATCCGTCGGATGCAATGGCGTATAACAATCGGGGGAATGCCAAAGCTGGTTTGAAAAGGTGGGAAGAAGCGATAGCAGACTATCAAAAATCGGCGGAAAAAGCTCCAAATTTCGCTTTTGCCCGTGCTAACTACGCTCTCGCGCTTTATGAAACTGGTCAAGAAGATAAAGCTATAAGAGAAATGAAAAATATTATTCGTAAATATCCTCAGTTTCCCGATGTACGCGCATCCCTCACCGCTGCACTTTGGGCTAAAGGAGAAAAAGGTGAAGCTGAGAGCAATTGGGTAGCTGCTTACGGATTAGATCGTCGTTATAAAGATATTGATTGGGTAAAAAACGTGCGACGGTGGCCCGATAGTATGGTAGCTGCTTTAGATAAGTTTTTGAAATTGCAGTGATAGTGATTTTAGTTGTTGATAAGTTCTTTAAATCTTACATCTTGCACCATTGTTGTTAAGCCCGAATACCCGCCTTGTAAGCCGGAGGCTTTCTCGCAGAGAAATCAATTTCAAGGCTAATATACAAAGTACGTTAAAACGTACTAAAAGCCTTGCTCAGTCTGATTTATCAGACTTTGTATTTGAGCCTTGGAATAAATTCCAAGGCGGTGTTGAAAATGGTGCAAGATGTCAGTTAAATTACAAATTGCAATTCGAGATGTTTAGAAACAATATGTTGTTAGAAGTTTGTAGTAAGGACTTTAGTCCTAAATCCGAGAGAAGACAGCCCTTACTACGAAGCCTTTAGAATTAATGTGGTGAAGTATTAGTGTGGTGTAGTATTAGCATTTTAATACATTAATTATGAGGGTTTTGCGGCTACTAATATCATCTAAAGAACTGCATCTATAAATAAGCCAGTATTAGTTCAAAGATAGCAATATGAATTTTTTTTTCATGTTATGAACTAACATTAAGACCCTGCAATTACGAATAAATTCTGTATTAGCAAACAGTAATTTTTTCAAAATATCGGGGCTTAATGACAAAAAATAAATATGCGCGTCAACCCGAAACTAATAAAGGGTTTAGCGTTTTTAAAACTTTTCAAATAGATGCAGATCGAATCAAAGAGTTATCCGCCGATGACGCTACAGTTTCCAACGAACCTGTTATTAGTATGTCGTCTTTGGGCGATTTAGGGAGATTTGGAAACCAACTATTTCAATATGCTTTTTTAAAAATCTGTGCGAAGAAGTCTAATGCACGAATGGAATGTTCTCCTTGGATAGGACAAACTTTATTTGGACTTGAGGATGCACCAATTTCTAAACGCTTACCTTTAGCGGTTGAAAAATCGTATTATGGCCCCAATCTTTTTGATTACATTCCTGAATTCATTCCTTATATAGAGAAACTATCAGATCAAAACAGTTTTCGGATTCATGGAGAAGAAATGATTGAAAGTGATTTGGTAAATGTCGATTTATGGGGATATTTCCAAGTTCACACTAATTATTTACAGCCATATAAAGAAGATATTCGTTCTTGGTTTGAACCCGTCAGCGATTTAAAGTCTGCATTATTAGATGGATTAGAAGTTCTTCGTTCCCAAGGTAAAACAATAGTTGGGGTTCATATTCGACGGGGTGATTTTTTTTCGGTGCCAATGGCTGGGTTTACCCTTGTAGTTCCTTCAAAATGGTGGTGCGAGTGGCTTGAAAGTATCTGGGATGAATTAGAAAATCCGGTTCTTTTTCTGTGTAGCGATGATTTAGATAATGTAATTAATGATTTTAAAAAATTTTCACCCATCACATATAAAGATTTAGATATCAAGCTACCCGAAAGAATGAAAGATTTAGATATCGGGTTTTACACCGATTTTTTCTTATTCAGCAATTGCGATATAGCGGCTATCAGCAATAGTATCTTTAGTTTTACTGCGTGTATGTTAAACCAGCGCGGTACAAAGTTTGTTCGCCCTACGTGGAATTTTTCAGAAAAATTTGAGCAATTCGATCCTTGGAATAGCGTACCGCTTTTACACATAGGATACCCACAGCAAAAATCTTTCAAAACTTACGGTGATGCTGTTTATACTACTCGCATTACTCAAGGGATATGGGGAATGCTCAAATTCATCTTTATTTACTATCCTAAAAATTCTTTAAAAACATGGATGATTCAAGCATTTTTAGGATATCAAATTCAAGGAATGCTGGGTGTTTTTAAAAGTTTACTATATACATTAGGTTGGCGTAATATTTGGAAAAGCAATAGCTAAACTTTGTTTGTTAATATCAAATTTTCGGAAACCTAACCCCCCAGCCCCCTTCCCAGATGTGGGAATGGGGGGTAATAAGCCCATCATATTTAATGTGGTGGAGTACTAGTTTTGATTACAAACCTCAGAAATAACACAAATCATATCCGAAGCTAAAGTTTTTACTGTTTCCGTACTAATTGAAGGTTGGGAAAAGATAAAATTCAAGAACATTTGTCCTCTAAAAGTGGAAACAGCAGCAGCAAAAATACCTCCAAATGCTGCTTGTGCTGCAACAAAACTAATTTCTTCCAATTCAAATTGCCCGTAATTTTGGGGAATTGTAAGGCGACCTGCATTAGTTAAATGAGCGCTACCGGGCGATTGTTCGGGATTATTTAACAAAGATTGTAAAAGCATTTTAGATACCGTAAGGAATCTGAATACATCGCTGGTTGCTAAACGTTTTTCAAGTTTTTGTTTAATATCTCGTGCTAAATCCCAAAAATTATTATTTTCTTTTAAATTATGAAAAGAAAGGATACAAGAAACAATTGCACCTAGATGCTCGTTGTTTACTTGTGGTTGTAAACGCGGACGTACATTGACAGCTGAACGAAAGCTAAAATAATTATTTTTTCTTTGAGTATTAGTTTTTTTGGCAAGTGCAAACAACATTGCAGCACCTAAAGCAGCTTGTACTGTAGTTTTTTGTTGCCTACAAACATCTACTAAGCACGCAGTTAATTCTGAATCGAGCTTTCTATGAACCATACCGCAGCTACGAGATTCTAAAGCTACGTTTTTTTCAAAATTTAAACTTGCTGGTTTAGATCGAATCAACTGCAATTTTAACCGCGATAGATACAAAACATTACCTATTTCTCCAGTAAAACCCTGAAGTGATTTTGGTATAAGTTTGTAAATAGAAGGTAGTTGAGCTAACTGAGTAATATTAGTTTCTACTTCCCCTTCGGTAATTTTTTGACAATTAGTTAGTATTTCCGAGTGCAATTGGATACATGATAAAGCGTCTGCGATCGCGTGGTGTATGGTTGTGATGAGATAACAAATATTTTCTTCTTCCTCAAAGTTAATAAGTGTGACTCGCAACAGATTTTTATCGCTACTAATTTTTTGATTTAATTCTTCGACAACAACTTCTTCCCACTGATGTATCTGTTGCTTTTTCACAACTGATAACGGAATTTTATCTGCTTTATCTTCAAACCAAAAACTATTTGATTTGGCGACAATCCGAGCATTAAGTAAAGGATGACGACTTTGGGTAATATTAAGCGCTTGTCTTAGTAATTCCTCACTAATAATTCTTTTTATACGGCTAATCGTCACAATATTAAACGAAGCTGCAAGATTATTTAAAATTTCCATTGCTTGCTCGTGAGCAGCAAGTTCTCTGTTTTCAAGCATGGTGTTAATGGGGATGGGGACAAGGGAGAGGGGAAGAGGGGGTAGAGGGGGTAGAAGGGGTAGAAGGGGTAGAAAAATTCCTAACTTTTAAATTAGTTCGTGAATCTTTTCTGGAGTTAATTCTTGTACGTTACTTAAAACTATTGCTGCTCCGGCTTTCTTAAGTGACTGGGTGTAAGCATCGCGTTTTTGTGCTGTTTCCTGTACGTGAGGCGGTAATACTCCTACACCAATCCAAGTACCATCTGGCTGATTGTTTCGTGCTTTTTCTACGGTATACATATCGGCTACCGTATCACCTACGTAAATCACTGGTGGCGAATTATTCGTATTATCAATATTATCAACACCATTTTTTAGTAACTCAAGTGTAGAAAATAGTCCCGTTGGATCTGGTTTACCTGGTGCATCTTCCATTGCAATTAATACGGGGGATTGTAAATTGAGACGTTGCTGCAAAACATAGGTAGCTGAAGCGCGAGTTGCACCGCTAAAAAATCCCCAGCGAATACCAGCTTCAGAAAGTTGGTTTAAGTAGCTAGGCTGTAATAGTAAGGGTTCATCGCAAATATATCCCGTCAAATTATTAGAATCCGTACCTCGGTAGCGCGATTGAAAAAAGTCAACAATCGAGTTGTAATCAAGATTTACTTGCTCGCGGGATTGTTTTTGAGTTTCAAAGTAACGATAAATTAACTCTTGAGAACCTTCCCAATCATTGTTCCATACACCTTCGGACTTAAGACGGTCAATATCATCTGCTGTAGGACGATATGCTTGGGCTGTAAATTCCTCTACAGTATCTGCTAGCGCTCGTCGATAGGAACCCGACACATCGCGCACTACGCCATCAATATCAAAGACAACAATGGCTGGAATTGAATTTTCTTGATTCACGGTTTTCAGTTATCAGTTAACAGTTAACAGTTAACAGTTAACAGCAATCAGTTATCAGTTTCCAGTTAAGAGCTATAAGATTTTGGATTTTAGATTTTGGATTAGGAGTTAGGAGGCCCGGAGTTAGGAGTTAAGAGTTAAGAATCTTTCTACCCCCTCTCTCCCCATCCCCCCATCTCCCCATCTCCCCATCCTAATTGCTCAGATGGTAAGGTATTAAGTTAAAATAGGCGATTGCTGTTGTTATTAATGGTTGCTGAAATATATGGAAAATCAAACTCAAACTGAAACTCAAACTGAAACTCAAGAGCAGTTAGCCAAGTTTATTTTGAAGATTCTATGGTTGGATGATAATGTGGCTCTGGCTGTCGATCAGGTGGTAGGTAAGGGTTTTAGCCCTTTGACTAAGTACTTTTTTTGGCCTCGGACTGATGCGTGGGAAGAGTTGAAAAATGAGTTAGAGTCGAAACACTGGATTGCTGAATTGGAGCGGGTTGAGTTGCTTAATAAAGCTACGGAAGTTATTAATTATTGGCAAGAAGAAGGTAGAAAACGACCAATGACTGAGGCTCAAGGCAAATTCCCTGAAGTCATCTTTACAGGTAGTAATTAAGACTGCGTTATTCTGACATCCCTTGATGTAGCATTGTTAAATCATACATTTTAACTTCGGACTGCGCCAACGTAAGAATTTAGGAACCCGGTTAAAAAAAAACCGGGTTCTTTAGCTGTTGGGTAATTCTTCAATTAACTAATAAATCAACTAAAAATTAATTAAACCGCGTTTTCATAGTACAAAATACGAAAAAATACTTAGCTAACGAATCTACAATCAATAGCATTAATAAACATTCTTAAATGCATTCGTTAAATTTGATTGCGTGTAATTCAACATCTTTTTTTCAGTGTATTAACTCAAGCCGGAAGTATCATATAGTTGCAATATAGTTAACAGATACTAGCAGGGAAGGCGATCGCAAATTCCAATATCGGTAAAGTATCAATCAAACAGGCGTTGCTGGATAAAAACCGTAATGGAATATAACCAGGTTAAAACAATTTATTAATGAATTAAATAACTCAGATCATCTGGAGCTTTATATTCGCCAGTTGGAAAGAAATGCGGAAGCTGATTTAGAAGATAACACTAGTTCTGGGTTGGGATTTTTAAGCATAATCAATGACTATTCAGCCAAATTGGGCTAGAAGTTCCAAACCGTGGATCAAAGTTCGTTGGTGATGAGTGTTACTACTTTAGTGTGTCTAATGTTACGAAATGATTTGGGCATAGGGCATGGGGCATGGTTAGGAGTTATGAGTAGCAAGTTCGTAATTATTTATTTCTCCCCCCTCCTCCTACGCCCAATTCCCGATGCCCAAATACCTTGTAAAATTAAAAACTCCTCCTTATAGATCAAAAGGAGGAGTTTTTAGTTTAAATTCCAAGTAAGCAAATAACCAGATACTTACACCATACCGCCAGCGGCTTGAAAGCGAGCGCGGGTGCGTTTGTAGGTTTGGGTTGCTTTGATTTGGCCTTGTCTGTCCCCTTGTGCTACCTGGTTCAAACGAGTTTGGGCTTCGTTGAAAGCACTACGGGCTTCCTCAAGATCAATTGAATCACCCTGCTCGGCAGCATTAACCAAAATTGTGACTTCATCATCTTCGACTTCTGCAAAGCCGCCAGAAAGTGCGATCGCTACCCAATTTTGATTGTTATCGGCACGCACTCGCATTACACCTGTATCTAAGGCGCTCAACATTGGTGCGTGTCCGCTAAGAATACCGAGTTGTCCGGTGGTGCTTGGTAAAACGACTTCTTCAGCCGTTGAATCCCATACTGTTTTATCTGGGGAAATTACACGAACGGTTAATGTCATTCGATTTTAGATTTTAGATTTGCGTTAGCGGAGCGTGTCCAGAGGACATATTTGGATTGTCCTCTTATTGAAAAAAGAGGTGATTATCATAGTTGTTAGTTGCTAGCTAATGCTTTGAGTTTATGGGTAATATATAGTTGCTCTTATTAATCACAACTAACAACTAACCACTAACAACTAACAACTAACCTTTATTTCGATTTCATTTTTTCTGCTTTTGCTTTGGCTTCATCGATGCTGCCAACCATGTAGAAAGCTTGCTCTGGTAATTCGTCAAATTCGCCAGAAAGAATCGACTTAAAGCCTTTGATGGTGTCGTCAAGCTTCACGTATTTACCAGGTGCGCCGGTGAATACTTCTGCAACGAAGAATGGTTGTGATAAGAAACGCTCTACTTTACGAGCGCGAGCAACGACGAGACGGTCATCTTCAGATAATTCATCCAAACCAAGAATGGCGATGATGTCCTGAAGTTCTTTGTAGCGTTGCAGTGTGGATTGTACCGCACGAGCTGTTTGATAGTGATCTTCACCAACAATGTTGGGTTGCAACATTGTTGAAGTAGAACCTAATGGATCCACAGCGGGGTAAATACCTTTTGCCGCCAAACCACGAGATAGTACTGTGGTTCCATCCAAGTGAGCAAAAGTAGTTGCTGGTGCGGGATCTGTTAAGTCATCCGCAGGTACGTATACTGCTTGAATCGAGGTAATAGATCCTTCGTTGGTAGAGGTGATTCGCTCTTGTAAAGCACCAACGTCAGTACCCAATGTAGGCTGATATCCCACAGCAGAAGGCATTCTTCCCAACAGCGCCGACACTTCGGAACCTGCTTGTACAAAGCGGAAGATGTTGTCAATAAACAGCAGTACGTCCTGCTTGTTTACGTCGCGGAAATATTCTGCCATTGTCAAAGCTGACAAACCAACCCGCATTCTTGCACCGGGTGGTTCGTTCATCTGACCGTATACTAAAGCAATTTTTGATTCGTTTAAGTTATCGGGGTTGATAACTTTGGATTCGATCATTTCGTTGTAGAGGTCATTACCTTCGCGGGTACGTTCCCCTACTCCACCAAATACGGATACACCACCGTGTTGGGTAGCGATGTTGTTGATCAACTCCATCATAATAACGGTCTTGCCCACACCAGCACCGCCGAACAGACCGATTTTTCCGCCGCGTCTGTAAGGAGTTAGCAGATCCACAACCTTAATTCCGGTTTCAAAAACGGAAGGTTTGGTTTCTAAGTCGGTGAGTTTTGGAGCTGCGCGGTGAATCGGAGAGCGTTCCGAGGTATTAACGGGGCCTTGGTTGTCTACGGTTTCGCCGAGGACGTTGAAAATTCGACCCAAGGTAGCTTTTCCTACAGGTACGCTGATAGGAGCGCCAGTGTCGCTAGCTTCCATTCCTCGCACCAAACCATCGGTGGAAGTCATGGAAACAGCCCGCACCTGGTTGTCGCCCAGCAGCTGCTGTACTTCGCAGGTAACGGACATTTCTTGTCCTGCTTCGTTGGTACCTTTAACTATCAAAGCGTTGTAGATTGCGGGCATTTTTCCGTTAGGAAATTTAACGTCTACAACGGGACCAATAATTTGAGTAATGTAACCAGTTTGTGTTTTTTCTGCGGTGGAAACCATGCTGAGCCTAAATTATACGAAGCTATATTTTTTGCTAAAGAGTCGTAGAGACTTTTAAGATTAACTCATGTCATCTTCAAGATTAGCACCGAACGGGGCGATTTTTAGGCTTATTTTGAGCAACATTTAGAAGTGGGATCGGGGAAGATGGGGGAGAGGGGGGATGAGGAGATGGGGAGATGGGGAGATGGGGAGATGGGGAGAGAAGGATTATTTTGTGCCTGCTCCATTGCCCTTTCAGGAATACACGTTAAATCATGTATTTGCAGACATCAATGCAGTTGAGGGCGTTAAGCGTTACCCTAACGGGTCGTGCCGCGCTGAACACGAAGTGAGTCGTTAGACTAAGCTCTACCGTTAGCTCCGCGTGTCCGTTAGCGTTCACGCGGAGCGTGCGGCGAGCGCGTCTCCGAAGGAGATAGGACATAGGTAATCGCCAAAAATATAGGACGTATGCTTACTGCTTCCAACCCCACAAATTAACAGGGTGTTGGGGGGGGATCTTTAATGTTAGGTGTTTAGTTGAAGCCCCGATTAAATCATTGCCATCCCAAGAGATCGATCAAAGTAATTATATTAAGCCGTATAATAGTTGTCATTCCCACATCCGTACAAAAATCGGAAAACCTCTTTCATCGCTCTTTACTTTCTACTTCCTACTCCCTGCTTTCGTGATGATAATTCTTTTAAAAAAGAAAATAGCTCTCTTCGCTATATCCCGAAGAGAGCATACGCCATGCCATTTCACTTACTGTCTCCATCACATTCTCCCGATTGGATTCCGCAAAATTAAACGGTTTGTTATTATTTTCTCAAAGATTATTTTTTTGTACTTTAGCTGATTTTAATTAGATAATTTAATCAAGACTAATTTTAGTTTTTCCTCCTCCTAAAGGCTGATTATAAAGCAAATATTTAAAATTGTTGAGAAACAACTAGAATTAGTTACTTATTAATTCTAATCGGTTCGTAGTTGGGCTTGATCTCTTCGGGAAGCTATCGAATAAAGCGAAGACAGTGCTACTACGAACCTTAACAATTCCCTACTCTCTTTCCGACATTTTTAATTTAGACAGCACAATTATTTAATAGGAGAATTCGCGATGAAAATTTTAATAACTGGAGTTGCAGGTTTTATTGGATATCATCTAGCACAAAGATTGCTTGCAGATGGCTCACAAGTTTACGGAATTGATAATCTCAATGATTATTATGATGTTAATTTAAAAAAAGCTCGGTTGGCACAATTAATTCCTAATACTAATTTCCAATTTCAACTTTTAGATTTGAATAATCGCCAAGAGATATTAAAACTTTTTCAAGACCAAAACTTTAATTGTGTAGTTAATCTTGCTGCTCAAGCAGGGGTACGCTATTCACTCGAAAATCCCTTTGCTTATGTCGATACTAACTTAGTTGGATTTGCAAATATTCTTGAAGCTTGTCGTCATACTCAACCGCAGCATCTTGTTTTTGCTTCGTCTAGTTCGGTTTATGGTACGAATGCAAAAATTCCTTTTTCTGTTAGCGATAATGTAGATAATCCCGTTTCACTCTACGCAGCCACCAAAAAAGCTAACGAATTAATGGCACATTCTTACAGCCATTTGTACAGTTTACCTATTACTGGATTGCGCTTTTTTACAGTATATGGCCCTTTGGGCAGACCTGATATGGCTTATTTCAAATTTGTTAGAGCAATTGAACAAAACGAGCCGATTAATATATTCAATTACGGTAAAATGCAGCGAGATTTTACTTATATTGACGATGCGATCGAAGGTGTTGTAAGAGTAATGCATCAGCCTCCAAAACCACATTCTAATAAAGAACATAGCAATGCTCGCTATAAAATTTACAATATTGGGAATAACAAGCCTGTAGAGTTATTAACCTTTATTAAAGTAATTGAAAAAGCAATGGGTAAAGAAGCCCAAAAGAATTTTTTACCGATGCAGCCCGGAGATGTTCCCCGTACTTATGCTGATGTTGACGAATTAATGCAGGATGTAGGATTCAAACCGACTACAACTATTGAGGAAGGAATTGAGAAATTTGTCCAGTGGTATAAAGATTTTTATCCGTCTCAAGATAGCTCTACCGAATTCGTTTTGGAAAATAAAGAGGGGGAGATGGGGAGAGGGGGAGAGAGGGGGGAGAGGGGGTAGAAATAAAATTCCTAACTCCTAACTCGTCATCTTCCCTACTCCCTCTTATTTCTTTTCTTCTAATTCTAAAAGTTCGGGGATAGTTACGAAGCTATAACCTTGCTGCTTTAATTTAGCGATTATAGTCGGTAAAGCTTTTATTGTGTTAGTGCGATCGCCACCGCCATCATGTAGTAATACAATACCACCGGGACGTGCGTTTTTTAACACGGTATTGACCATTGTAGCAGGTGCAGGTCTTTGGAAGTCGCGAGAATCAGCAGACCACATTAAAGTTGCATATTTGTTTCTTTTAGCATGAGCAACCAAGCCATTGCTTAAATGTCCTCCTGGTGGACGAAATAAATTTGTTTTAACTCCCGTGACTTTATAAATTAAATCGGTCGTTCTATCGATTTCCATAGCAGCAGCTTGGGGATTCATAAAATGATACCAATGATTCCAGGTATGATTGGCTATGGCGTGCCCTTCAGCTATTATCTGCTTTCCTAATTGAGGATTATTTTGTAGAGCGCTACCGACGACAAAAAATGTTGCTTTAATATTATTTTTTTTGAGTATATCTAATGTCTGTTGAGTAGTCTTTTTCCAAGGGCCATCATCAAAAGTTAAAGCGATAACTTTTTTATTTCCTTTTTGTTTAATTTCATAAATAACTTTTCCATTAAAACTAGATGGAGCAGCAGAAAGTAAGCTTTGTCTTTTTAACTGCTCGTTTAAAGTTGCTTCCATTGCGGTTTTAAATTCCGCAACTTGCTGCTGACTATTTGCAGAAGCATCAACAATTTTTACTTTCGGTTTATTTAGAACTAATAGGTGCATTAAATTCAAGTTTGCCGGAGCTACTAAACTTAAACACAAAATAGTAGTAAATATAAGTAAAGCGATAAAATATTTATGCGGTATAAGAGAAGATTTACTGTTTTCCACTTGATATATCTCTTAAGAATATAATTTAGACTAAAATTTATGTCTCCATAAATTGGGAGGCGAACAGTTACCTAGACATATATCGTGAGATGTTCGGTTCCCGCTACGATAGATTTGCAAAAAATGTGATGCTTCCCTATAAATTGCACATTTATAAGTTTTGAATTATTTATTGATAGTGAATATATTCAACCTTCCATAAGGGTAAACACTTGTTCTTATATCAATTCTGTTGAATAGCTTCAATTTCGGGAACATTCCGAAAGTGCAAACAGTTTTTTTTTGTAGCAACACCAGAAAACTGTTCGGCTTCCAGACTTGTCAATTAATTGGACGGAATGTTCCCTAATATTTTGGTTTTACCGACTCTTTACCTCATCCCGATCCTCTCACCAACGAAAGAACGCCGTCAGCGGATGATGTTTTCTACCAAACTAATTAGTAATTGATAATGGTGGATGTCCTACCCTGCCTTTCTCTTATGCACCAAATATTCATACATCCCGAATCGATCTTAATAAATATCTGCTAAAAGTGAAGTTTTTTAAGTCACTTATAGATGATAAAATCACATAGCTTAATTATAAATAAATAACTCTGTTCAAATAATATTGTCTTGGTTAGCGATCGCCGATATCTCTGAGTATTTAAACTTCTAATAGTATACCTTGTTACAAAAAAATATAAATTCCCTTTGTATTATCACGGAGTTACAGAAATAATTGCTGCATAATATCCTCAAAACAGAGAATTTGTACTACTTGTGTGGATTAAAAATTTTTCTTATCATTTGAAAGATTCAGCCACTTCACGGCTGATTCAATTATTTATAATTCTATAAAGCGTTTTATAGACTTTATAGCCATTATTAATAATTCTAGAAGTTTCGCAAAATTAAGATTTATGAATTTATCGTCAGCGCGAAAATTTTTTCATCACGAGATTCAGCAACCTGACGAGTATATTGACTTAGCAAAAGCAGCTTTATACATCGCTCAAGAGGAATATTCCGAATTAGATATAGAAGAATATTTGAATGCACTTGATGCGATGGCAATCGAATTAGAAGAACGCTTGCCATTAGAAAAATATCCTTTAAAGATTATTCAATGCATTAATAAATATCTTTATGATGATTTAAACTTTACAGGCAATACTCAAAATTATTACGATCCGCGAAACAGTTTTTTAAATGATGTCATAGAGCGCAGAATTGGAATTCCTATTACTCTAGCGTTACTTTATATTGAAATTGCGCGTCGTATAGATTTCCCGATGATAGGTATAGGAATGCCGGGGCATTTTCTAATCCGCCCAAATGTTTCAGAAATAGAAATTTTTGTAGATGCTTTTAACAGCGGTGAAGTATTGTTTCCCCAAGACTGTCAGCAGCGCTTAAGTCAAATTTATCAGCAAAACATAACACTACAGCCAGAATTTTTAGCACCAGTCACTAAAAAGCAATTTTTAGCAAGAATGCTGACTAACCTTAAATATATTTATCTTAAGCAACACGAATCAGAAAAAGCTTTATTTTGTGTCGAGAGGATTTTACTATTATTTCCCAGTGCAGCATTAGAATTGCGCGATCGTGGTTTATTATCTTATCAAATCGGACGCTTCAACCAAGCAGCAGATGACTTACAAGCCTATTTAATGCAAGCTCCCGACGCACAAGACGCTTCCACCATTCGGCAACTGCTCGCGAAATTAGGGAAGAATCAATAAGCAGTTAGGAGTTAGGAGTTAGGAGTTAAGAATTGGGAATTGAGTTAGGAGTTGGAAGTGATATTTCCCCCTTGTCCCCTTGTCCCCGTGTCCCCTTGTCTCCCCATCTCCCCATCTACCCAACACTCTCTGCAACGTGCTTCAAACGACGTAGTTGTGCTTGCATATCTTGTTTTGTAAATTTTTCGGCGAAAATTTTAAAACCCAAACTCACTATGGGGTTAGGAATCTCGAATTCAAAACGATTAACTAAACAAGTTCCATTATTTATTGGTTGACATTCCCAACGATCGCATCCTTTAAAATAGCCGTCAAATCCCCACACTATCAGACCAGGTTCTCTTTCTACTACTGTACTAATCAATGTAGGTTTTATTACTGGTATTTGAATCATAAACTTAGTTTTACTACCTACCTCCGTACTCCAATCTCCAAGTGGCTCGCAGCATAAAGCAGGATTTAACCATCGATGCATTAAATCACGGTCTGTGATACATTGTTCTACTACTGCGGATGTAGCATTAATTTCAATTGATTGCTCAAAAACTTCTGTGTTGGGCATTTTAAATTTTTAATGTTATCTGTTGCTGCTCGACTATAAAAAAACAAATAGTTTAAAGGTTGACCTTTGGGCAATACTGGGAAATTTCTAGATCATTTATTTTAGTATAAGAAACAACACTGGTTTAAGTAATTTTCAAGTATTGAAATTAGTTCTTTTAGATAAATAGCAAATAAGAATAATAAAAGTAAAAATTAACCTTGATATAAATTATTTGTAAGATTTACTGGTAAATTAAGTTGCAAAACATAAACGAAGTTGTCAGGGTATGGTATTGTCTCAGGCAATACACTACCTTATCATCTAAGGTGTTTTTTTGTGATAACACTAAACTTTAAAACTGGAAAACTATGATTTCAACTTGGCAAGATATAACCCAAGTAGCAGGTACGGATCTGTCAATAAGAATAGGGACAATTTTGGCACAATCGCCTTCATTGGCACAAGATGGAGTAGAGGGATATCAGAATTATGCCGAGAATGCTCTTGGACAAATAGTAGATTTATTGCCTCGCTTGTTGGGTGCAGTTCTTATTTTGTTTGTTGGTTGGCTGGTTGCTTATATAGCTAAAGCTATAGTCGAAGGGCTACTTAATCGTACTAACATCGATAACCGTATTGCTTCGGGATTAACGGGTAGTGACTCTATCAAAGTCGAGAAATTTATCTCTGGCTTGGTTTTTTGGACTATTCTGCTGATTACCGTAGTTGCGGTTTTAGATACGTTACAGCTAAGGGTTGCTTCTCAACCGCTGAATGCTTTTCTTGGTGAAATTGGGGCATTCTTACCTAAGTTATTGGCCGCAGGTATCCTCTTAGGAGTGGCTTGGGTTGTAGCGACTTTAGTTAAAACCTTGGTGGTAAATGCTCTCAATGCTCTTAACGTAGACGAAAGGTTAAACGCACAGCAAGACGCTACTGCTGATAGTAGTAACCAGCTTTCTATTGCACAGACTATTGGTACAGCGCTTTACTGGTTCATTTTCTTACTGTTCTTGATGCCAGTCCTAGATACTTTGGGCTTGCAACAGGCTTTAGGACCTGTAAATACTTTAGTTTCGGAAATTCTGGCAATTCTGCCCAATATTTTAGGAGCAGTAATCATCGGCGTGGTTGGCTGGTTTGCAGCTAATATCATCCGTCGGATTGTAACTAACCTGCTTGCTACAACTGGAATTGACCATATAGGCAGCCGGTTTGGGCTTTCAAGCGCTTCCACAAGCGGACAGTCTTTATCTTCGATATTAGGTACGATTGTCTACGTTTTGATTTTGATTCCTGTTGCGATCGCAGCGCTCAATACTTTGCAAATTCAGGCTATCTCGGTACCTGCAATTGCAATGCTGCAACAGATTCTCAACGCTATACCCTTAATCTTCACCGCAGCAGCAATTCTAGCTGTTGCCTATTTCTTAGGAAGATTTGTATCGGAGTTGGTAACAAATATTCTCACCAGCATCGGTTTCAACAATATTTTCTCTATTCTGGGTTTACCTGCACCTGCTAGAAGAACAACAGTTACAGCAGAGGGAGAAATTCCTTCAGCAACATCTCGTACCCCATCTGAAATCGTCGGCTTCATTGCCTTTATTGGCATTATGCTTTTCGCTGCGATCGCGGCGATTAATATTCTGAATATTCCAGCTTTGACAGCGCTGGTGACAGGTATCACGATTATTTTGGGACGAATTTTAGCTGGATTAGTAGTATTTGCTGTTGGTTTATTCTTAGCGAATTTAGCATTCAGCATCATCACCAGTTCCGGTAATGCTCAAGCTCGAATTTTAGGTCAAATAGCAAGAATTGCCATTATCGTTTTAGTTTCGGCTATGGCACTACAACAAATTGGTGTTGCTCCCGATATCGTTAATTTAGCCTTTGGTCTGTTGTTGGGTGCTTTAGCAGTCGCTCTTGCCCTTTCTTTCGGACTTGGCTCTCGCGAAATTGCCAAATCTCAAGTACAGCAATGGATAAATTCCTTTAAGAGCAGATAACTATAAAGGATTAAGTCTGAAGTATGAAGTTTGAAATTAAAAGGAAATAATTTAATTTATGGTTCCCTATTTCCCGTTTCCTATTCTCACGCGCCAGTTACCTGGATTGAGAACTTTCATCCTTCATACTTCAAATAATGCCGGTTGGAGCGTTGTTAGTGGTTAGTTGTTAGTTGGTAGTTGTTAATAGTTATGAACAGACGGTTCATAGTCTACAAAGAATGAAATAAACATATTTTTCCTGTTCCCCACTCGTTACTTGCTATATCCTCAAACTTTTTTCAGCTTGAGAAGCAATTCACTTTTGATGCGATTCAAAATTGAAGACTCATCAAGATTAGCTAAAATTTTACCAATTACGGCTTTTGGTCCATCTGGTCCCCAGGTAGCCCCTGCTTGTAAATATGTTTTAGTGACTTGTCCGATACCGTAAGAAGAAACACCAGCTACACCGGCTTGAGTAAGCGCAACCGATACATAAGGACCAAGTGTTGCTCCACCAGTAGCAGGTGCAGAAATACCAAGTAAAGTTTTTAAAGAACTCAATCCTAAATTTGCTAGCAGTTCGCTGGCACTGATACCGCCCATACTAAAGGCAATTTTTTGTAGCAATTTTATCGCTCCAGTTTCCGTCATGGGAATGCCGTAAAGCCTGGATAAGCCGAGAACTAAGAAAACATCAATGGTAGCAGCACTGAGAATATCTAATACAGTCACCGGATTAAGAGCAACCGCTAAAGCTTTAGTCATTACGGATTTCCAAATTAAGCGATCGGCAGCAGTTTCGCGCAATTTTAATTTACGCTGCACTAATTGGTCATTCACGTCGTCAGCATAAAGCATAGTATTAAGAGCAACTAAAGCTTTGCCTTCACGATGCAGAATTTCCAGTATTTTTAATTTCAATTCCTCAACTTGAGGCTTCCCTTTACGCAACTGCACCCCCTTAGTACCATCATCGCGACGAATTAACGTTCTAACCAAAGGTGAAGCAGCAGCAGTAACAATTTCATCCGGTGAAACCAATTCCTTTACACGTTCATCGCGAATCTTTTCATAAACCGCGATTCTGTCAGCTTGAGGATATTGATCAACCTTATTAAATACTAATAAAATTGGCTTACGCGCTTCTCGCAACTGGGAAAGAGCTTCGTGTTCGAGTTTCGTCATATCCCCGCTTATCACAAACAAAATTAAATCTGCTTGTTGGGCAATTTGTTCGGCTAATGCAGTTCGAGTTTCACCATCAACTTCATCCAAACCAGGTGTATCAATCAACTCCACCCGCGATTGCCCGCTACTGCTAGAGAAAGTTACTCGTAAAGCACTTTGAGAATCACCGACAGTTTCTTCACTAATAGTCCAATTAACAGTTTGAGCATCGCGAGTTACACCATGCAAAGGGCCGGTTTCAAAAACGGAGCGTCCAACCATTGCATTGAGCAAAGAAGACTTACCTCGCCCTACCATACCGAAAGCAGCGATTTGAATTACCATACTTTCCAACTTGGTCAGCATAGCTTCTAAATCGGCGATTTCCATTTCCAGCCCTTGAGTTTCCGATAAACTCAAATCTAGATTCGCTACCATCTCACGCAGAGCCGTTTGTGCCTGCTTATAATGAAGTTCCGTTTGAATCTCTTCAAAAGTAAAAATCGCTTTATCTAGTTCTTCCGTACTATAATAATTACTGCTATGGGGTTCAGTCATATAAATTTTAGATTTTAGACTTTAGATTATAAATTTTGTTACGTCTTCTTCTATCCTAATGATTTTTGGACAAGGGGATGGGGAAAGGGGGAGTGGGGAAGAGGGGGAAGAAAATTTATAATCTAAAATTTATAGTCAGTACTAAGTGAAGACGCTCCCACCAATTTCTAACTGATAACTGATAACTGATAACTGTTCGCTGGTTATGGTTCCGAAAAAGTCATAAACTAAATATTGCATTTAGTAGCTATTTGGACTTGACTTAATCACCTGTGCGAAAAATTGTTATTGCTGGCAACTGGAAAATGTTCAAAACTAGGGCAGAATCCGAGGACTTTTTACGAGGATTCATGCCTTTATTACAAGAGACTCCTGACGATAGAGAAGCGGTATTGTGCGTTCCTTTTACCGATCTAAACGTTTTGTCTAAGAACCTGCATGGTGGCCGCGTTATGTTGGGGGCGCAAAATGTTCACTGGGAAGAAATGGGAGCTTATACGGGTGAAATTTCCGGTTTAATGCTCTCTGAAATTGGGGTACGTTATGTAATTATCGGTCACAGCGAAAGACGGCAATATTTTGGTGAAACGGATGAAACCGTTAATCTGCGCCTCAAAGCCGCTCAGAAGTATGGTATGACACCTATTCTTTGCGTTGGAGAAACCAAACAACAAAGAGATAAAGGAGAAACCGAATCAATAATTACCAACCAAATCAAGCAAGACTTAATAGGTGTTGACCAAAATAATTTGGTAATTGCTTACGAACCTATTTGGGCAATTGGTACCGGAGATACCTGTGAAGTTACCGAAGCCAATCGGGTTATCGGTTTAATTCGCAGTTTGTTGAGCAATAAAAATGTCACTATTCAATATGGAGGTTCCGTAAAACCGAATAATGTTGATGAGATTATGGCTCAACCCGAAATTGATGGTGCTTTAGTTGGTGGAGCAAGTTTGGAATCGCAAAGTTTTGCTCGAATTGTCAATTTTAAATAGAAATTGGGAATGGGGAATGGGGCATGGGGCATTGGAGAGAGGTAAAAGGTATAATAACTCCTAACTTTCCCCTTGTCCCCTTGTCACCTTGTCTCCTTGTCCCCCATCACCCCTTCCATTTTAAAAATTCAAAACGGAGCAAGCGATGCTTAACTTCAATTGGGGTAAGCGCACTTATTTAATGGGCGTTTTAAATGTTACGCCTGATAGTTTTAGCGATGGTGGGGAGTTCAATAAACCACTCTCCGCTTTAAATCAAGCATTAGCGTTGGCTGCTGGTGGTGCGGATATTATTGATGTGGGCGGACAATCTACTCGCCCTGGTGCGGAACAAATTTCTGTAGAGGAAGAACTCGAACGAGTGCTTTCGGTTATAAAAATTATTCGTCCAAAAATTGATATCCCAATTTCTGTAGATACCACTTCTTCAATTGTTGCGGATCGAGCTGTTAATGCTGGTGCGGATATAGTTAATGATATTTCTGGAGGCACTTTTGACTCGTCTATGTTTTCTACGGTTGCGAGCTTAAATGTGCCCCTAATATTAATGCATATCCGAGGAAATCCTCAGACTATGCAGCAAATGACCGATTATCAAGACGTAATCGAAGAAATATCTAATTTTTTATTACAACAAATAACCTACGCTGTTGCTGCGGGAATTAAAAGGGAAAAAATCATTATCGACCCCGGTATTGGCTTTGCTAAAAATTTAGAACAAAATTTAGAAATTCTACGGCGCTTAACAGAATTAAAAAAGCTTAATTGTCCGATTTTAGTCGGCCCATCTCGTAAAAGCTTCATCGGTAGTATTTTGAACCAACCAAACCCTAAAGCACGAGTTTGGGGAACTGCTGCGGCAAGTTGTGCTGCGATTCTTAATGGTGCCGATATCATCAGAGTTCACGATGTCGAACAAATGCGCGATGTTTCAATGGTTGCTGACGCTATTAAACGTCCGCATCAAAGCAATTAAGACAAGAGTATTGGGAAAATTGGTAAATTAAAGCTGATTTACCAATCTCCCAAATCAAGAAAGAACCGCTTTAATTTTGACCTATTCATCCGAAAAGTGGATTCATGCAAATTTTGGCTTAAGATTCCGAACCATTGCCATTACCGTTTTTAGGTCTTCTTGCAGTATCTTCAGCTATGGTTTCAGCGCTTATTTGTTCGATAATGTCATTTTGACCGGAACCGGGATCTACAAAAATAACTTTGGAATTAGGGCTTTCACCTAATCTGTAACTAGCATTGATATAATCTTGAGCTACAAGATATCGCAGAATTTCCTTATTTTCAGGGGCGCTTCGCAAAGCTTCGGAAAGAATCTGCATACTAGTACTAGTACCTTCAGCTTTCTTGATTGCAGCTTGACGTTCCCCTTCAGCTTCCAAAATCGCAGCACGGCTTTTAATTTCAGCAGCCCGTTGATCTTCCATTGACAATCGCACGCTTTCGGGAGGTGTAATTGATTGAATATCTACCCTTTGAATTTCAACTCCCCAATCTGCGGTTGTTTGATTCAATCGATCCAACAGTTCTTGATCCATATCTACTCTTGAGACATTGGTTTCCTCGAGAGTATTTTGAGCGATAATTTCCCGTAAAGAAGTTGCAGTAATTTGATTTAAACCTTGCGCTAAATCATCGATTTGGTAAAAGCTTTTTTCCATATCTTTGATGCGCCAATACACAACTCCATCAATTTCTAGGTAGATATTGTCCTTAGTAATTACGTTTTGGGGTTTAATATCCAATATCTGTTCCCGCGTCGTATCTTCCATTACAACCTGGTCGACAAGGGGAACGATAAAGTTGAGTCCGGGTCGTAACTTACGATGATACTGCCCCAAGCGTTCTACTAAAGCTTCATTACCTTGATTAATAATCTTTGCCGACCCTAATGAATAACCTATAAGCACTAAAGCTATAGCAATAATTGGCTCCATTTATGCTCCTTGCACAGCAATAGGGAAATTTACTTTAACGAAGTTGTAGCGATCCAAAAAATGATACTACTTCTTCTTACCTTTAGTTTAATTAAAAAAACAACGTGTAATTTTATTATCACGATGCGGCGACTTCAGACAAGGTATTGCCTGCACCAGCACATATGATACAGGTATCTTATTTCAAATGGCACGCTTATTAAAGTATTATTTTCGCAACAGGGAACACTGGACAGTTAGGAGTAACTGAGGTTAAAGGTTAAAGGTCAAAGTTTAAAATTCTCCCTCTCCCTCTTCTCAATGACCAATGCCCAATGCCCAATGCCCAATTCCCAATTACTTATTACTTAATTCTAACCAAGGTTGAATGCTTGCTGGTAATGAGGAATTTAGACGCAATTTAATTTGTGGTGTGGAGAAAGATTGAGCGTAAGCGGAAGTTAAAAATGGTTGATATTGTTTGGCTTCGGGTGCAAGCTGTTTGACGAATGCTACGCTGACACCTTGAAGTAATTCCCGTAAAGGTTTAGCTTCTATTCCTTGTCGCTCTTTAATTATTGTTGTGGCTGAATTTGCAGGCAAATACAGGTCACTTATACTTAAGTGCGTTCCACCTATTGCTGTTAACAAATACTTTTCTCCGCCTAACTCGTTAAAAGGCTGTATCTGATGTGTCAGGGCTGGTGTCAGTGAATCGTCAGTTCCACTTAGGATCAAAACTGGCTGATTGATTTTGCTTAAACCTTTGTCACCGAAGAGTTTACCAATCATCGGATTTAAGGCGATCGCACTTTTTACTCGTGGATCTTGCAGTTGTAATGTTTTTTCTGATAGGGAAGCCGCCGAACATTGCAACCAGTCAGCGGGTGCGGAAGATATATTTAAAGATTTGTTACAAAATTTCCGCAGCTGCTCGATGTTGACTTCTCCTCCTGCTATGGCTAATGCGGTGTAACCTCCTAAAGAATGTCCGATAACGCTAACTTGTTGAGTATTTAGTTTTCCTTGCAATCTTCCCGGTTGAGTATTTAGTTTTGCTAATTCATTCAATGAAAAGCTAATATCTTTGGGTCGATCAATAAATTCTTGAGGACTAATTAAATTTTTTAAATCCGACGCACTTGCAGCTCGATTAATCGCGCTGATGTTGCTACCTGGATGTTCGATAGCTGCGACGCTAACACCGTAAGAAGCTAAATGACGGGCTAAATAACTTAAGCTCGATCGACTTGCGCCAAAACCGTGGGAAATAACTACTAATTGCTGTTGCGATTGTTTTTCTCGATTTGAATAAATATCTATGGGAATAGTACGATTGCGGTTTGGATCTTGCAGCGTAATTGTTTGCTTTTCTACTGCGAGATTTCCCATAGTTGCTGGATTGAAGTTTTTAAAATTTTGAGAAGAACTCGATCGATTGTTTACATATAATTCTCTTGCGAGTAAAGAACCAAAAGCTTTACTTTGCAAGCGTTCGGGGTTGAATCTTACTGCTAAGCTAATGGCTCGTGTCGCATCAACGGTAACATTTTCTTGGGGATATGCCTGCAAAAAACCCACTACAGTCAAACCGTTAACTTGTCTTAATGCCAAGCTAATTGCACCTTGAACGCTTTCAATACTCGAACCTGGTAAAGCTGTTCTTAATGAAGTGATGAATTGTTTACCGAAGGAGGTTTTTTGTAATTCGTCTGTAAAATTCTCGGCTGTTTGGGGATCTATCTCTAAACGTTTTTGTAATATGCTTCGCGTTTCTTTTGGTAGTAAGGGTGATAAGGCTTGTAGCGATAATGGTAATTTACCTGTATTCGCAAACTCTTCTAAATCTGCTACTTTTATTGACTGTTCGTAAGGACCAAAGCGAATAGTAATTGTTTGAGCCGCGTTCGCCGAAGGTATACTCAATGAAGTACAACAAGCAAAGGTTAAGCCGCACAATAAACCTTTTACACCAAATATCTGTTGAGAAAATCTTCGTTCGGCTTTGAATAACATATTGCTTTTGGTTAGTATTTTTACGCTGACTAAATTAATTATGATTGCTAAAAAAATTGCGTTTTAGCGTAAACATTAAAGTTAAATAAAACATAATCCCCTGAACTGCACCTGAGTCACACTTAAGTATGAACGGTGAAAAATAAATTTTGGAAAGTATTGCCGTTTAAAAGTAATTTAAAAGTGATTATTTATTGGTCTGGCGTTGCGCTATAGCCAACATCATGCTTTGAAATCGGCGGCGCAAAGGCAATCTAACCGGGAAGACGGCAGTTTTACGGGAGAAAATCTACACTAAAATTTGACTCCCTTACAAATGAAGAAAGAAAGTTCGGTAAAGTTCCTTTAAGTTACACAAATCTTGCAGTAAGAACCAGAGTCTAACGATTATTGCAACTACTACATTCTGGTTACTGCTCACTGATAACTGATTAAAGAGACGTTGCAATGCAACGTCTCTACATTTTCCGTTTTTTAGATCAGTTAAAAACCAATTCCGAAGAATCTCAAAATGCCCAAAATACTGCCTAAAGGTCCACCAACAGTATTGATAGTGTCACCAGTTTTAGCTAAACCAGAACGGCTGACTAACAATACATCATTACTACGGAGTATAGGATTAGTTTGTTCGTTGATTCCCGCTTTCAAATCAACTTTTACCAAACGTTTGGTAACGGAACCATCGGGATTCAAACGAATCAAATCGATTCTACCGCTACTAGCTCTAGCATCGTTAAATCCACCTGCTGCAAGTAAAGCTTGGTTAAGCGAGCTATTAGGTCTAATATCTACTTGTCCTGGTCTTTTAACTTCCCCTACAACATTTACCTGAATTTGTGAAGGAGACAAAGTTGTTGTCGCTAACTGGGTGGCTTCTGCTGGATTCACCTCAGTTGCAGTTGGGAATACGATTGTATCTCCATCTTGAACAATAACGTCTTGGTCAATATCGCCGCTTGTTAATAACTTCCACAAGTCAACATTGATAATTTGTTCGGTACCCGTTCTTGTCGCTCGTCTAATTATGACGTTACGAACATTCGCTTGTGGTGTAATTCCTCCAGCTTGTTGCAGCGCTCGCGTTATAGTCGGCTGACCGCTGATAGTCGGCGCACCAGTGTCTTGATTGCCACCAGCTTGTGTTTCTCCCGAAGTAATTAAATAAGAACCAGGGCGTTGAACTTCACCAACTACCGCTACCGTGCGCGGTCTGGTGGGGTCAGCCGCAAAGTTGGCTGCTGCTATATTTCGCGCTGTTGCAATGTTAAAGTTCTGACTAGTTGGGACATAAACGGTGTCACCATCGCGCAAAGTAATATCTTGAAAACTTCTACCTGTTTTGATCAGATCGTCTAAATTAAGAGTGACTGTTTGCTGTCTTCCATTCCCAAGCTGACGACGTAACTCCACTTCCGTGATGTCGGCACTAAGGGTAACACCCTGAGCGGTGGTTAAAGCCGCTAAAACTGTGGGATATTGAATACCTGGATCTTGACCCGCACCACCCTGCAAACTGAGTGTATAAGCCCCCGGACGAGTCACTTCCCCAGCCACAAACACGTTAATCGGACGAGGAGATAGTAAATTTACGGAAATAATTGGTCGTCTGAGAAAGCGAGCATATCTTGTGGCAATTGCCTCAGCAGCACATTCTGCTGTCAGTCCTTCAACAGCAACGCTACCAATCAGAGGTAGGTTCACTGCTCCACCAGGAGGAATTACGTATTCACCAGTATAATCTGGAACTTCAAACACATTTACCCGGATGCGGTCGCCTCCGCCCAATGTGTAGCTTGACCTTGATTGATTTCGGCTACAATCTTGTTGTGCGAAAGCTGGATTAACTGGTTCCAAAGCAACGGTAGCGGCAGTTAGTAGCATTACACCCACTAATGGTCGCGCAAAGAATTTTAATAGACCTGTGTTAAGCATATTCACCATTCATATTCAGATTTGTAAACCGCCGTCTTAACATTTTATATTCTTGACTATACTTAAGTATTCAAGTTCCATTACACTTTTATTTTCTAAAATAACCGGAATTTGACATAGGGAAATTATTTCCTATATTTGAATTTTTAATAAAGTTAATATAAAGTTTGATTTCTCCTGATAGCGAATAATTACGGATTAGTCACAATAAACACTTTGTATTGTATTGAGATTGATGAGCTAACTATGTTTTTTATAATATACAAGTGGTTCTCTTATTTTATAAATAAGATTTCATCATAATATGAACTGTCCTTTGTAGTTTCAATGAAGATAAATCTGGTTTTTTAGTGTATATAAAATAAAAATTTAGAATAATTCTTATTTAGAATCAATTTGAATGACCATCTTTATAATTTAAGACCGAAATTTGAAACTACATAAGCCAACTCGAACCATTACTAAAGCCCCTGAATTTTTTGTATAAAAAACTCTTCTAAAGAAGGTCGGTAGGTAGTTAGAGTAAGTAAATATCCCCCCATTAAACGAAGACTAGCGAGAAAATCGTACATTTCTCCTTCCAATTCACCTTGCCAACAGCCGTCAGTTAAAGGTTGAAGATTGGGCATCCATTTTTGCAAGCTTTCCCAATCGCCACCTTTACCTTTGACTCGATATGTGTTTGGTGTTCCTAATAGTTGGGAAACATTGCCAGAACAAATTAACTCACCTTTATTGAGAATTGCAATGCGATCGCAAATTAATTCTACTTCGTTAAGAATGTGGCTGTTGAAAAAAATTGTCTTACCTTGCTTCTTCAGGTTTAAAATAATTTCACGCATCTGGTAACGCCCAACCGGATCTAAACCAGACATTGGCTCGTCGAGAAATATCAAATCTGGATCGTTAATTAAAGTTTGCGCCATTGCAACACGCTGCTGCATTCCCTTACTGTAACGACGCATTTGTTTTTTGCGAGCATCAAATTTGGATAACCCAACCATTTCCAGCAATTGAGGAATGCGTTGCTTTTGAACTTTTTGGGGAATTTGGAATAAATTCGCACTCCAAACCAAAAACTCCCAGCCGGTGAGAAAATCATACAGATAAGCATTTTCTGGTAAATAGCCAATGCTTTGTTTTGCAGCGCGATCGCCAAGCGGTTTACCTAATAATAAACCTCGTCCGGAAGTTGGACGGATAATCCCTAGCAATAATTTGAGTAAGGTAGTTTTACCAGCACCATTTCTTCCCAGCAATCCAAAAGTCTCTCCCCGGTAAACTTGCAAAGAACAGCTTTTGAGAGACACGATTTTTTGATTCATCCAAAAACCAGTGCGGTAAATTTTTCGTAGTTCCGAAGTCAGAACTACCGGAGAATCTTGAGTTGTATCGGGAGAAAACGCAGCTTTTTCAACAGACTTCATTACGAACACACACAGCCCTAAACTAATTACAAGATACCCAGTTATATGGCGAGAATAACAATTTAATCTGAGAAAAGTTTATTTGGGAGGTAGGAGCGAGCAGTAAACAGTGAGTAGTTAAAACCTTTAACCTTACATTTTATAAAGCTTTGTATAAATAAAAATACATAAACGTATAGAGAATGTAGATAAGTAATCCAGGAGAGTATTGCTAATAATCAGTAATGCTCACTTGTCACGCTGTATGTAACAACATTGCGATGAGGCAGGAATAAATTTATGCTTCAAATAACAGATAGACTACGTGACTTAAAGGTGAATATTGATTCTAATTCTGATTTTCCTTGGAGCGATGTAAAAGAAGTTGCGGATTGTGCTTTATTTAAAACTACGGGGAAATATCTTAGCGATATTGAAATTAAAGTACTTCAGGGTTCTTGGAATCAGAAAACTTATGATGAAATGGCGATTGATTACGGCTATAGTGCTGAATATCTAAATAAAGATGTAGGTAATAAATTATGGCATAAACTTTCTCAAGCTTTGGGAGAAAAAGTTACTAAGAAAAATTTTCAAGCAGCATTAAGAAGAATATGGGAGAAACAAGATAATTTTATAGCAACTGGAGTTAAAGAAGATTTACTTGTCACACCACAAATTAAGCAGATACCTTTTCCAGAGAGTTCTGTAGCACCAAATTCTGATTTTTACATCAAACGAAATAATGTCGAAAATCTTTGTTACGAGACAATCATCAAACCCGGTTCTTTAATCAGAATAAAAGCACCGAAGTTAATGGGTAAGACTTCTTTAACAAATAGAATTATCGCTTATACTAATAATCAAAATTATCACACTGTTTATTTAGATTTAAGTAGTATAGAGCGAAAAATTTTAACAGATTTAGATAAATTTTTACGTTGGCTTTGCTGTATGGTTAGTAGGCAGTTAAAGTTAGAAAATCAATTAAATGATTATTGGGATACTGAAATTTTGGGCAGTAACGATAATTGTACAGTTTATTTTGAAGAATATTTACTTACAGAAATAGATACTCCCATAGTATTAGTATTAGATAATATAGATAAAATTTTTTCTTACACAGAAATTATTGAAGACTTTTTTGGAATGCTGCGAAGTTGGCATGAAAAAGGTAAAATTTACGATATTTGGCAAAAACTGCGTTTAGTTTTAGCGCACTCTACCGAAGTTTATGTTCCCCTAGATATTAATCAATCACCATTTAATGCGGGGGTACCTGTAGAGTTATTAAAGTTTGATAAACAGCAAGTAAAAACTTTAGTTGATATACACGGCTTAAATTGGAATCAAACGCAGATAGAGCAGTTGATGAAATTAGCCGGGGGACATCCCTTTTTAATCAGGTTAGCAATGTACGAGGTGAGTTTTAAAAACTTAAATCTGGAAGAATTATTGCATGAGGCTTCCACGGAAGCAGGTATTTATAGTAATCATTTGCGAGGATATTTAGAAGTATTACAAAAATGTCCAAAACTGGCTCAGGCTTTCAAGCTTGTCGTTGATTCACCCGAACCAGTGGAATTAGATTCAATCCAGATTTATAAATTGCACAGCATGGGTTTAGTAAAAACACTGGATAATTGTGTGATACCTAGCTGTAATTTGTATCGGGAGTATTTTCAAAGAGTTTTGGTTTGAAAATACTGTAAGCTTAAGAAAACTGGGGATAGTTGGTGGAGTATAATATATTCCCACTTTCTTCAATGCAGTTAAGAAATTTACCTAATTAAAGCATTCTTCGGTACAGACACTTTGTTGACCTTCTTCATCCTCCCAGCACATACAACCATTCGACTTGAAATACCAAGATCCTTCACCAGTAGTATTGGAACCTCCCAAATTATCCTGCTTAATTCTTAACTTAGAAGAACTTCCGTTTTGTGTTTTCAGAATCATCTCAGTCACATAATCACCTTTTACTTTCATTTCAACCCACTCGCGTGAATTTATTGGTAGACGATTAATACCCTGTTTTAGATTTCTTCGTGAAAATGTAAGTTTTCTTGCAGTAGTAGAACCTTGATTTTTAACTAATGTAGACTCAGCGTTTTTTGAGCTTTCAGCTACAGTTTTTGTAACTTGTACAGCTTGTGAAAAAGTGATGCACCCAAGCACAAAAGCAATAGATATAATTGATTTGAATTTCACGTCAATTATTCTCCTTTGAACGATTGATTTGGTATATAACAGCAAACTTACTTGCTCTATATGCAAATCATGAATGTAACTGTTGAAAATACCAATAGGAATAAATCAGGTGTTTGGAAATATCAAAAGCTAATGGAATAGGAATAAATCAGGTAGTCATGATCGAATCACCATCAAACTATGAATATCAAGTTGGTGGAAGCCTTCCTATTAATGCTTCAAGTTATGTAACGCGGCAAGCAGATACAGAACTTTACGAAAGTTTAAAAAAAGGTGAATTTTGCTATGTACTTAATTCGCGACAAACTGGTAAATCCAGCTTGCGAGTACAAACGATGCAAAAGTTGCAAGCAGATGGTATGGTATGTGCTTTTATTGATTTAACTGGAATTGGAAAGGAAGATGTAACTGCGGAAAAATGGTACGCCGGAATTGTGCAATCTTTAGTTAGTAGCTGTCAGTTAAGTAAAAAGATAAAATGGCGAAATTGGTGGAAAGAAAGACGAGATTTACTATCACCAGTACAGCGGTTAAATTTATTTATTGATGAAGTACTATTAATTGAAATTGAGCAGAATATTATTATTTTTGTAGATGAAATTGACAGGGTTTTAAGTCAAAGCTTTTCTCTTGATGATTTTTTTGCTTTAATTAGATTTTTTTATAATAAACGAGTTGATAACCCAGAATATAAACGTTTGACTTTTGCACTTTTAGGAGTAGCAACTCCTAGTGATTTAATTGCTGATAAAACTCAAACTCCTTTCAATATTGGAAAAGCAATAGAATTACAAGGTTTCAAATTTTATGAAGCGCAACCGCTAGCTAAAGGATTAGCAGGAATCGATCATCCTCAATCTGTAATCGAAGAAATCTTAAAATGGACTGCTGGGCAACCTTTTTTAACTCAAAAATTATGTCAATTAGTTATTAAAACCGAAACTCAAAATAATATTCCCGCAAATAGAGTCATTGAAGAGATAGTACAAAAATTGATTGTTGAAAATTGGGAAGCGCAAGACGAACCAGAACATTTAAAAACTATTCGAGATAGAATTCTTCGCAACGAACAAAAAGCGGGACGATTATTAGCAATTTATCAAGACATTTTACAACAAACAGAAGTATTTGCAGATGCGAGTCCGGAACAAACAGATTTACGTTTATCCGGTTTAGTTGTGCAGGAACAAGGTAAATTAAAGATATATAATCGGATTTACAGACAAGTTTTTAATAAAACATGGGTTGAAAAACAATTAGAAAAATTACGTCCCTATTCCCAAAATTTTGATATTTGGGTTAATTCTAATTATCAAGATGAATCTCGCTTATTACGAGGTCGAGCATTGCAAGATGGTTTAACTTGGGCAAATAACCACAATTTAAGTTGCTTGGATTATCGTTACTTAAGTGCCAGTCAAGAATTAGAACAGCGTCAAATTCAACAAACTTTAGCAGTCAAAGAAAAACAAAGTCAAATATTAACTCAAGCCCACAATCAAGCTAAAAAGATTATACTTTTAGGCAGCATTTTTTTAGCAATCTCTTTTGTAGTAGCGTTATTCACAAATATACAACTTAATAAAGCAAGACTAGAACAAACACAAGCCGATATACTTTTAACAAGTGTTTACTCTCAAAGAGCTTTTGATACAAGTCCTTTTCAATCATTGCTTTTAGCATTGAAAGCAGGAAGAAAATTACAAAAATTATCCAAATTATCTTCAGTTAACCAAGAAACTCGCTCTTCGGTAGTTTCTGCATTACAGCAAGCAATTTACAGTATTAAAGAAAAAAATCGCTTACAAGGACATGATGATAAAGTAAAAAGTGTTAGTTTCAGTCCGGATGGAAAAATTATTGCTTCTGCTAGTGCGGATAACACTATCAAACTGTGGAATGCGAAAAATGGTACTTTATGGCGATCGCTAATCGGTCATACTAACAGCGTTTGGAGTGTCAGCTTTAGTCCGAATGGAAAAATTATTGCTTCTACTGCTAGCGATGGCATGATTAAAATATGGAACGTCGATGGTAGTTTGATCAAAACGATTAAAGGTCATAATTCCATATTATTAGATGTTAGTTTTAGCTTCGATGGTACAATCCTGGCTGTAGCCGCAGCAAATGGTAAAGTCGGACTTTTCGATCTTGATAACGGCAATTTAATTAAAATTATCGACGCTCATCGCGAACCAATATGGAGTATAGATTTTAGTCCTGACGGTAAAATCTTAGCTACCGCAAGTCTTGACTATACGCTCAAATTATGGAATATTTCTAATGGTAGTTTAATCAAAACTTTCACGGGTCATACTAATAAACTTGCTGGTGTCAGCTTTAGTCCTAACGGAAAAATCTTAGCTACTGCAAGCTTTGACAATACCATTAAATTGTGGAACGTATCGGATGGTTCTTTAATCCATACTTTCGTCGGTCATACCGCTCCAGTTCACAGCGTTACCTTTAGTCCCAACGGTAGAAAAATCGCATCAGCTAGCGAAGATA
This sequence comes from Calothrix sp. CCY 0018, assembly GCF_963920925.1. NCBI lineage: Bacteria > Bacillati > Cyanobacteriota > Cyanophyceae > Nostocales > Calotrichaceae > Calothrix > Calothrix sp. CCY 0018. Next base: position 80,729 of record NZ_CAWUDI010000028.1, read on the forward strand.
GGACGATAAAACTGTGGGATATCAAGCAAACAGCAATACAACCGCAAACTTTCAAAGGTCATAGCGGTCATGTTATGGATGTAAATTTTAGTCCTGACGGTAAGACTTTGGCAACTTCAGGCAGTGATTCTACTATCCGCCTTTGGAATATTTATGGTATTGAACCTCAAATATTAGAAAACCATAATGCTGAAGTATGGGATGTTAGTTTTAGTCCTAATGGTAAGACTTTAGCCTCTGCAAGTGCGGATAAAACTATTAAGCTGTGGAATCTGGAAAAATCGCTTTTACAAACCATTCATAATAACGAGCAAGTCAGAAGTATTAGTTTTAGTCCGAATGGTAAAACTCTAGCCTTTAGCAGTGATGATGGTTTGATCAAATTATGGCATTTTGATAATAGCAATTTTCTGCAAACTTTTAACTATCATGGCGATCGCCTATCAAGAGTAAGTTTTAGTCCCGATGGTAAAATCCTTGCTTCTACTGGTGATGATGAAATTGTCAAATTATGGAATCTTTCTGATGGCAGAGTATTACAACTTCAATCCGATGATGATATATTCGCAGCAGCAGGTAGATGGACTAGTATCAGTTTCAGTCCAGATGGTAAAATGCTCGCTTCGATCAGCGATGAACCAGCGATCAAAATCTGGAATGTCGAAAATGGCAGTTTAATCAAAACTTTTCCCAAAGCTCATAGCGATCGCATTACAAGTGTCAGTTTCAGCCCAAACGGTGAGTTAATTGCTTCCGCTAGTGCAGATAATACAGTCAAGTTGTGGAGTGTAAAAAATGGTAAATTAATCAGACCTCTTAAGAAACATAGTAACTGGGTTACTAACATCAAATTTAGTCCTAATGGTAAAATTCTCGCTTCCGCAAGTCTTGATAGTACGATCAATTTGTGGAACGTCGATGATGGTAACTTGCTGCAAACCCTTGAAACTGATCGAGATGGGGTATGGGTGACAAGCGTCAGTTTTAGTCCCGATGGAAAAACCATAGCTTCAGCAAATAGAGACGGTACCGTTAAGCTATGGAAATTAAATTTAGATTTAGATGATTTCATGAAAATGGGTTGCAATTGGTTGCAAGGTTATTTAGTGATTCATCCCGAAGAAAAGGAAATACAGCAAATCTGCAATCAACCTTAAACATTATTAATTTGTGATTTTCATTCTACAGCTACCCCATCCTAGAGTTTTGCCCATATTCAAACCATTTTCAAAAACCGTACTTCCGGTTCCTGTAACATTTTTACTTCCCTGTTTACAAGTAAGCTTTCCTTTATTCAAACCATTTACTTTGTAATCTCCCCATTCTGCTTTATCCACACTTTGCCCGTTATTTAAAACTTTAGTAAAAGCAGTAAAACAAGCTTTCTCTACACTGTTAACAGTCCACGTCCACCAAGTATAACCTTGATTTGATGTTGCTGTACAATAAGGTCTATTGGAGGATGATGCTGTCGCTGGATTCGTATTTACGGCTGGTGATAAAGCAACAACACCCAATAATATGACTGTAGATACAATTGATTTTACTTGCATTTCTATTACCTCTCGATTTGATAACTAATGTGATATTTAAAAACAAATTAATTTGCTTTATATGCAAATAATGACTCACATAAATCTCAATACCAATAGGAAAAAATCAGGTGTTTTCTACACCATAGATTCTGAATATTGTATTCAATATAGGGTAAAATCAGGTATAATATGTTGAGCTTTTTATAAATAATTTAACCACCAATATTTATCCTGAGACTTATAATTAGCAAATCAGTTATATAGGAAGTATCCCAAATATTTAAATTGGTTTAGGATGCTCCCGTTATATAACCTTCAACTTTCACACACTCGCTATTTCTATTCAACACTTCAAAATCCTAAGTACATCATATAATTCATTCTCTGGGTTACGCATTAAATAAACCCTCTGATAAAGCATAACGAGGTCTATTTGTTTTCACTAATTTAACGAAAATAAACTCGCTACCTGTAGCAATCATGCCAAAACACGGTTTATTTTCTACCCGACTACCTAACATATAAGCAAGAATTTGTGCTAGTCCTTTTTCAATAGAATAATCTGCTTTTTTCGATTCAATAACCATTATCCATAATTTATCTTTTAGCACTAATGTATCAATTTTACCTTTGATGATAATTCCTTCATCTTCATCAGCAATATCTATAGACTCTTCCGATTTAACATAAAAAGGATTAAGAAAAAAATCTCAAATAAAAAGTATTGGGTCGATCATTGCCATTCTGACAACATCTTCTAGCAAAGGAGGATAGTTAAGCAAATTAAAATAGCCCGCTTTGACTTTATTCAAAAGTTGTTTATCTAAACTGCTGATTTCTGGTAAACTTTCCTGCCATTCGTAGAAAAATTGGTCATCTAAAACTAACTCAATACCAAAATTATCAATTAAGTAACGTAAATTAATCTCTTTTGCTTGAATTGTTTGCCCCCTAATTATTTAGGAATAAATAAAAATTGTAATAAGAGTGGCGCGAACGCGCCATAGACCTGAATTACAAATTACAACACTCCCTTAGAACTAGGTATAGTACTGGCACGTCTTGGATCGATTTCTGTAGCCATTCGCATCGCTCTTGCAAAAGCTTTAAATGTCGCTTCAATAATGTGATGGGAATTGATACCGTCAAGCTGACGAATATGCAATGTCATCTGGCTGTTGTTAACAATTGCAACAAAAAATTCCCGCACTAATTGAGTATCGTAAGTTCCCACTCTTTGAGTAGGAATTTGCAAACCGTAAGTTAAATGAGGTCTTCCCGAAAAGTCCAAAGCTACCTGAACCAATGCTTCATCAAGGGGAGCCATAAAATGACCGAAGCGGACAATACCTTTGCGATCGCCAAGTGCTTGTGCCAAAGCTTTTCCTAATGTAATACCGACATCTTCGTTGGTGTGGTGGTCATCAATCTCTATATCTCCCTTAGCAATGACTTCTAAGTCAATCAGTCCGTGGGAGGAAATTTGATGCAGCATATGGTCTAAAAACGGAATGCCGGTTTGAGCATTACAGTTACCAGTACCATCTAAATTCAGGGTAACTTGCACGTCCGTTTCCCCGGTAGTACGGCTAACGGTAGCGGTGCGAGGATTAAAAACAGTATTGTGATTTGAAGAGATTGCAGGACGTTCAATTGAGCGCATAGTAGCCGTACTGATTAAAAATACTTTGATTCTATTATCCCTTGATCAAGCCACTTTTGGATTGAATCACAGCAGATGTTGGGTTACAACGCTTTGAGCAATTTCTTGTTAAAAACCAATATCTTTCGTGCGTCTAACCCAACCTACAAACTACAAACTAAAACGGTATTAGTTCGTAGGTTGGGTTAAAAGCGCACGACCTTCATTATGGTTTATCTTCGGATTGAGATGCGCTTTTAGCCCAACATTTAGTTTTAATCGCTAATAGAGAAGATGTTGGGTTACGACGCTTCGAGTAATTTTTAGTTGAAAACCAATGTTTTTCGTGCGTCTAACCCAACCTACAAGTTAATAGACTATTGCAACTAAGAAAGAAAATATTAAAAAAATCGGAAATTTTGCCATATTACATTCCCATGATTTCGTATCCTGCATCAACATACAGAACTTGACCTGTAATTCCACTTGCTAAATCGCTACACAAGAAGGCTGCTGCATTACCAACTTCTAGCTGGGTAACAGTACGTTTGAGGGGAGCAACTTCTTCTACATGATGAATCATATCTAAAATGCCACCCACCGCACTTGAGGCTAAAGTACGAATGGGACCTGCTGAAATTGCGTTGACGCGAATCTGTTGCTCTCCGAGTTCTGCTGCTAGATAACGCACGCTCGATTCTAATGCTGCTTTAGCCACTCCCATCACGTTGTAATTAGGAATTGCTCTGACACCACCCAAGTATGTAAGAGTTACAATGCTTCCTCCTGCGGACATTAGAGGTTTGGCTGCACCTGCTAATTGGGCTAGCGAATAAGCGCTTATTTCCAAAGCTAAATTAAAGCCTTCACGGGAAGTTTCGCTAAAACCTCCGGTTAAGTCGTCTCTTTTGGCGAAAGCAAGACAATGAATCAAAATATCTAAAGAACCCCATTTTTCCTTGATCGAATCAAAAGTAGATTTTACTTGCTCGTCATCTTGGACATTACATGGCAAAAACAAACTAGGTTTAATGGGTTCGACTAAATCTTTAACCTTTTTCTCCATTTTTCCTTTCTCGTCTGGTAAATAGGTAACACCAATATTTGCTCCTGCTTTATGCAGTTGTTGGGCTATACCCCAAGCAATAGAACGGTTATTAGCAATACCTGTAACAAGCGCGTTTTTCCCTGTCAGATCCAGCATAAAAATCACCTATTCAAAAATGGTTCATGGTTGAGCATACTAGATATTAGACCGATCAAGATTATTTTTTAAATCCGATTTATGGGATGGAATAATAAATGTTGTTAAAATTCTGCTACATTAATTACCATTTTTTTTATGATATTTTAAATATTTCTTCATCTAAATAATTTACTTCTATGAACTAACTGAATAGTGTTAAAAATTAGTAGCTTTAAGGGTTAGAATTTATGTATCATGTTGAACAAATAGTAATGAGGTAAAGAGGTTAAGTATAGGAAAGTACAAAAAGGTTCACAATGTAATCTTGATTTTTCAAGTGTATTATACGGTAATCTGTTTTATTTATTCCGGCATTGGGTAGGGGAAGGGAGATGATTGTGACACAAGATAAAGCCCTAGCAAATGTGTTTAGACAAATGGCAACTGGAGCTTTTCCACCAGTTGTTGAAACATTTGAACGCAACAAAACTATATTTTTTCCGGGCGATCCAGCTGAACGAGTTTATTTTCTTCTCAAAGGTGCCGTGAAGCTCTCCAGGGTGTATGAGGCAGGAGAAGAAATAACGGTGGCATTGCTACGAGAGAATAGTGTTTTTGGAGTTTTGTCCTTATTAACAGGAAACAAATCGGATCGGTTTTATCATGCGGTAGCGTTCACACCAGTAGAATTGCTTTCGGCTCCAATTGAACAAGTAGAGCAAGCGCTCAAAGAAAATCCAGAATTATCTATGTTGATGCTGCGAGGACTTTCTTCGCGAATATTGCAGACAGAGATGATGATTGAAACTCTTGCTCACCGAGATATGGGTTCTAGATTAGTGAGCTTTTTACTAATTCTGTGTCGAGATTTTGGAGTTCCTTGTGCTGATGGAATAACTATCGATTTAAAGTTATCCCATCAAGCAATTGCTGAAGCGATTGGTTCTACTCGCGTTACCGTTACAAGATTATTAGGCGATTTACGAGAAAAAAAGATGATTTCAATACACAAAAAGAAGATTACCGTACACAAGCCAGTAACTTTAAGTCGGCAATTTACTTAAAAATGTGTTGAAGGATTTAACGTCTAATTATGTTATTAGGAGGTCTATATTGATTATTGCGATTTAATTTTTGAAAAAATACATCTGAAATGATTATACCGGCAATGACTAAATTATCTGGTTAATATTACAGATGCTTTCCTAACGGTAGCAGATGAATGATAATTAACGCTGCTACCAATTAAACAGCTTTGTTCCGAAAGGCAATGTTTTGAGCCTTATTGAATAGGCGGAATGTAAAATCCGGTTTACTCCGCCCTTTTGACCACGAATTTTGACACGCTTGGAAATTAAGTATATTCAGCTCTTGCATTATTTGCCTTTTCTCACACACAATAACTGAAAGTAGTAGCCTGTATGTGTAGGGATAAATTCGGCACGATTTTATGACCACCGCGTTTATCCTGATAACAGCAATTTTAATTTTGGGAGGCGTAATTGCTACCGTCGGCGATCGCATTGGCACGCGGGTAGGTAAGAAACGTCTCTCACTTTTCAACCTGCGTCCCAAAAAGACTGCTGTTTTAGTGACGATTTTAACGGGAGTTGGTATTTCGGCATCAACTTTAGCAAGTTTATTTTTAGTTGATGAAGGATTGCGTGATGGAGTATTTAAGCTTGAGGATATTCAAAAAGATTTACGAAGCAAGCGAGAACAACTTGAAGGTACGGCGAATAATTTAGAAATTACTAAAAGAGAGTTAGCAGAAGCTAGGAACCAACAAGCACAAGCACAGAAAAAGTTAGAGGCAATTAACCGCTCCTTGGAAGCTGCAAACACCAAGCAACGATTAACCCAAGCTCAACTTAATAAAACCATCAAGCAGCAAGCCCGTACAGAAGCTTTACTGCAAGGTACCCAAAAGAAACTAGATCAAGTAGCCACTCGTTACAAAAGCGCTATTGACGAGCTGCAAACCATAATTGATGAAAGAGACAGCAAAATCAAAGAGATCAAGCAGCTAAGGGCAGAAAGCCTACAGCTCAAGGAAGACAGAAAGCGATTGATTGCAGATGCTAATAAAGCCCTAGCCCAAGCTGAAGCTGCAATTAACAAACGCGATCGCGAATTAGCCAATCGTCAAGAAGCGATTGAAAAGCGGGATGAAAAAATTGCTCAACTCGATAAACAAATTCAAAAGCGTAATTCTGAAATTACCGCACGCGAGAAAATGATTGCTCAGCGTCAGAAAGTGATTAACGAAAAGCAAGCGCGTCTTTCAGAGTTGGAAAGTCAGCAAGCTTCTTTAGAACAGCAACTGGCAAAATTGGGGCAATCCAATCGAGATTTACGTTTGGGTAAGCTAGCTTTAATCAGGGGACAAGTTATTGCTGAAGCAGTAGTTCGCGTTGAAAAGCCTGAAGCGGCAAAACAAGCAGTAATTAAACTATTGCAGGAAGCCAACCTTTCTGCTCTCAACAAACTAAGCGAGCCTGGAAGTGATTTATCAAAAGATGAGAAATCACCAATTCTATTTGCTACTGCAAAACAAATTCAGCAATTGAGCAAGCAGATTGATGATGGTAGAGAATATGTGGTGCGAATTTTTTCTGCCGGAAATTATGTTCGGGGAGAAAAGCGCATCGAATTTTTTGCCGATGCAGCACCGAATCAAATAGTCTTTCAAAGAGGTGAGGTGCTAGCAACTACTACAGCAGATCCTCAAAACATGACACCAGAGCAAGTAAGCCAGCGACTGGAATTGTTGATTAGTGCTTCTCAGTTTCGCGCTCGTAATGCTGGTATTTTAGAAAGTATTCAAATAGATGGTACTATTATTCGATTTGTAGCTTTATTGCGACAGTACAATCAATCATTAGATATCAAAGCTGTTGCCGCACAAGATACTTACAGAGCCGGGCCGTTAAAAGTTAAACTAGTAGCAATCTTGAATGGAAAAATAGTTTTTAGTACGTGAGATGATGTAGGGAGTAAGGAGTAGGGAGTAGGGAACAGCATCAAAAGAACTTTTAAAATTAAAAGCTCCACCGCTATTAGTTGGCAATTGGATGGGGATTTAAACCCGTTAAAAGCTAAAAGCTAAAAGCTGGATAAATTATTTTAACGATATTTATTAGTAATATTTCAGCAGTATTTATATGACTTCCCGCAAATTTTCACCTTCCGATTCGGTGATTTTGGGTTTCGATCCAGGAAAAGATAAATGTGGTGTCGCCGTGATGGGACTTGATAGACAACTCCAGTATCACGAAGTCGTGTCTTCTGAGGAGGCGATCGCCATTATTGGAGATTTGTATAAAAAGTATCCCATTTCCTTATTAGTAATGGGAAATCAAACCACATCAAAGCGTTGGAAACAGCAAATAGAAGAAAAATTATCCCCGACGGTAAATATTATTTTAGTCGATGAGCGCTATTCAAGTTTGGAAGCACGCGATCGTTATTGGCAGATGTATCCACCCAAAGGATTGACTAAACTATTACCCAAAGGAATGCGAACACCACCACGCCCAATTGATGATATTGTTGCTATTTTGCTGATCGAAAGATATCTCAATCGCTTGACTGAGTGATTTGGGAGGGGGAGAGGGGGGAGAGGGGGAGATGAGGAGATGGGGACAAGGGGACAAGGGGAGATGGGGAGGCTTGAATTGATAATTGATAATTGATAATTGTTAACTGATTCAAATGTCGGCTCGAATTGTAAAAGCGTAATCTCCACCTGGTTCTAATTGATAGTCTTTTTGTTCTAAAAAGCGGCTGAGAGGTTCTTTGATTAATGCTCTTCCTTGGGAGGGTGTAATTGACAAATCTCCTTGACGAAAATGCCATTGAAATTGCCACTGAAATTCACCTGCTCTTACTTCTCCTTTAAGCAAACCGTCTTCCCATGATTGTCGGGTAATCCTCACATGGGCTTCTGTTTTCGGTAGTGGTTTGGAACTCACGATTTATGCAATACCGCAGTGTTGATTACTTGTACTGTTAAAAGGATCTACGCAAAACCGCCTTTTTTGTAAAGGGGAGCCACTGCGTTGCCGTTCACCGGGGCTGTGCGGCTCGGAACACGACAGTTGTAGCAAGTGCCGTGGGTAAGGGGGAGATTAATATTACTACTGCCTTAGCCCTATACTTAACATAACTTAATTTTTAATTTGCTTAAAATTGGTTTAATATTTTTTTTCTTAGTCATTTAAGTTGAACCACCAAGCAATCCTGGTGGTCGATCTTAATTAATATTCATTTTTCAAATTGCAGCGCGGATTTTAGATTTGTGCATTCACAATCTAAATCTAAAATCCTTGCTTGGGGCGTTAACTGTTTGCGGCTGCTTCTCGCGCAGCAGTTGCTTGTTCTGGGTGAATGCCCAAGCGGGTAAGGTTTATTCTACCTTTATTATCAATTTCTCGAACTTTGACGATTACTTCGTCGCTAACTGCAACTTCATCCTCAACTTTACCAACTCGGTAATCTGCTAGCTGGGAAATATGAATCATCCCTTCTTTACCGGGTAAAAACTCCACGAAGGCACCGATTGGTATAATTCGAGTTACTCTACCAACGTAAACGTCGCCTTCATTTAGTTTGCGTGTCATTGACTGGATAATAAAGCGGGCTTTCTTAGCTTTATTTTCATCCAAAGCGGCAATTGTCACGGTACCATCATCTTCAATATCAACTGTGGCACCCGTCTCTTCGGTAATTCCCTTGATCGTTTTACCTCCAGGCCCAATCACCAAACCAATCATATCTGAGTCAATCTTGATGGTTAACAAGCGTGGAGCATAGGGTGACATTTCCTCACGCGGTTTTTCGATGCAGGCAAGCATTTTTTCTAAAATGTGCAATCTAGCACTTTTAGCTTGATGAACTGCTTGAGCAACAGTTTCCAAAGATAAACCAGTGATTTTCATGTCCATTTGCAAGGCAGTGATACCAGTATCGGTACCGGCAACTTTGAAGTCCATGTCGCCTAAGAAGTCTTCAATACCTTGAATATCAGTTAAAACACGGAATTCATCATCTTCTTTAATTAAACCCATTGCCGCACCACTAACAGGTTTTTTGATTGGTACGCCGGCATCCATCAACGCTAAGGTGGAACCACATACAGAACCCATTGATGTAGAACCGTTGGAAGAAAGTACCTCAGATACTACCCTAAGTACGTAAGGGAATTCACTTTTTGGTGGTAACACGGGTAATATGGCTCGCTCTGCTAAAGCACCGTGACCAATTTCTCTTCTTCCTGGTGGACGTAACGGCTTGGTTTCTCCAACAGAATATGGTGGGAAGTTATAATGGTGGAGATAATGCTTTTGCTGGTTTGGTTGCAAATCGTCGTTTAGATTTTGAGCATCTCCGGGGGTTCCCAAAGTACAAATAGAAAGTACCTGAGTCAGTCCCCTGTTAAACAAGCCGCTACCGTGAACCCGTTTTGGTAAAACATCTACTTGACAGGATACCGGACGAACCTCATCAAGCTTACGACCATCCACCCGAACGCCATCTTCAACGATTTGACGGCGCATCAGCTTTTTAGTAATACCTTTAAAAGTATTGCCGAGTGCTTTAGTATTCTCAGTTGCAGCTACTCGGATTGGATCTTCTTCCGATAACTCTTCAATCTCAGCCGAGATTTTGTCTTTGATCAGATCCAAAGCTTCATCGCGTTCGGCTTTAGTAAACTCAAACTGCGCCAGAATTTTTTTGATTCCATCAGTAGCGCGATCGCTAATAAAGTTTTCCAGAGTGGTGTCTACTTCTGGTGGTTCTTCGCTAACAATCTCAATACCTAATTCTGCAATCAAATCCAGTTGCGCTTGGATTAAATCTTGTACCGCTTCGTAACCAAACTCAATGGCTTCGATAATATCTTGTTCTGGTAGCTGATTCGCTCCCGCTTCCACCATGATTACGCCATCTGGGGAACCAGCAACAATCAAGTCCAAATCTCCAGCAGTGATTTCTGCGTAGGTGGGGTTAATAATAAAATCATCTCCCACTAAGCCAACTCTTACCGCAGCCATTGGTCCTTTGAAGGGAATTTTTGCCAGCAAAGTAGCAATACTTGCGCCCGTCACGGCTAGCACATCCGGCGGCACTTTTTCATCTACCGAAAGAGTTGCTGCGATAATTTGCAGGTCATCTCGCAACCATGAAGGGAACAAAGGACGCATGGGACGGTCAATTAAACGACTAGTAAGAGTCGCTTTTTCTGGAGGTCTTCCTTCTCTTCTTAAGATACCTCCAGGGATTCTACCTGCTGCATACAATCTTTCTTCGTAATCTACAGTCAAAGGTAAAAAATCAATACCTTCTCTACCTTGCGATCGCGTCGCCGTCACCAATACTGCTGTGTCCCCAGATTGTATCATTACAGACCCGCCAGCCTGGGGAGCTAACACGCCAACTTTCAGTCGAATATCCCGTCCGTCAAAGGATATTGACTTTTCAAATTCTTCCATTCAGTTCTTTTTCCTTCTATGCACTATTCGCTCTCAGTGGCAATCCTAACATTTATGCCCGATTCCTTGCCGGAGTAGCGATTAAAATCAGTTACTAGTTAACAGTGAAGAGTAACTTTTATTTAATTTCTTTGAGTTTTATTTATAATTCTTAACTATGGTTAAGGAGGGAGTAGGGGACAGGGAGATGGGGAGATGGGGAGAATTTTGACCTTTAACCTTAATTACTATGGTGTTAAGTAGTTTTCTTACCTGCTCGGATTCCGAAGGATGCATATAGTCTAATTCTACCTGTATCCCATTTTTTAAATTTAGCACTTACGCAAAGCCCCCCCTTTTTTAAGGGGGGTTGGGGGGATCTCAATGTTGTGGGAATACCTAATTTATCGTTACAGTTGCATAAGTCCTAAAATTTTTATAAATCACGGGCTGCATTTTTGTTAATCTTAATTAAGTATTAAGTTAAAATCGGATAAAATAGCTTTTTCAGATGTTTTTGCACGCAAGGCAGGAGGATAATAAAATTTATTGAGTTTGAATTATTTTAAGAATAAGATGTTTTAATGCCCGTAATATTAGGAAGATTATTAATTTTGATTGCATATGATTAATTTATTTTTAAAACATTTTACATTCAATCAGTTTTTATATACTCAAAACAATATTTAATTAAAATAAAGTAGTCGAAAATTAAAGTTATACAAGAAAAAATAATGTAGTGGACACATGGGAATTTTACACGGTAGCTGGTTACTACAAGGTCAAAGCAGTTGTTTTTTTATCTGGGGAGAAACTTGGCGTTCTATAGATAGCAATTCGGCTGAAGATGAATTAACTAAAGTACAGTCTCATCCTTTCGGTATGACACCGTTAGAATTGTTTAAGTTGTTGCAAGAACGCAATCTGAAAATTCCTAATTCATGGGGGATTCAAGCCGATAATTCCAGCACTAAATCTAAGAGAAAACTCAAAGCTACAGCGACTAAAGAAGATATAGATTTTATAGATTTACCTTCTTCATCTGTCGTAATTGCCTTACCTACCCATATTCCTCAAGAGAAGAAAAAGAAAAATAAAAAGGATATTGATTCGATACAACCCTTCCATTCGGGGGTTGTCAACGAAGCAGTAAACGAGCAATATCTTTACTCTTGGCAAGTTGAAGGTTTTTGTTTGAACTCTATAGAAGCAATAAAATTTTTAACTTCATTGCCGATGAATGTTGCTTCGGAGGAAGAAGATTTTATTGGAGGAGATTTACGTTTTTGGTCGCAAATCGGCCGTTGGGGTTTAGATTTGATTTCAAGGTGTAAGTTTTTGCCTGGAATTAAGAATGTATCGGATGATTCTAAAATCGCTAGTTGGGAAGCACTTTTAGATAGTGCCGTTGACGGAAGCCGTTTGGATAAATATTCGCGATTAATGCCTTTATCTTGTCGGCTGTATCAAAAACAAACTCAGGCACAAACTGAACAAGATAATTACCAAGCAATAAATCTACCTCCCGAATCGGAACAATTACTGTTAGATTTTTTGAATAAAACTGTAGATGCTCAAGTACGAGAAATGGTAAATTCTCTGGATGCAGCAGAAACTCGATTGTTGGCATCCTTACCATCTGTAGTCAAACAATGGTTGCACTCTTTAACAAGTAAGAAAAACTCACTTGGCGAAAATACTCAGGAAGTTGAAAGGTTAGAAGCTGCGCTGAATTCTTGGACTTTACCTTTACAAAACCAACTTGGAACCAGAAGTCTTTTTCGCACTTGTTTTGTATTGCGTACTCCAGAAGAAGGTGAAACACAATGGTTGTTGGAATATTATCTACAAGCAATTGATGATGAAAAATTTTTGTTAGACGCACAAACGATTTGGAAGCATCCAGTTGAAAAGTTTGTTTACCAAAATCGCACGATTGATAAACCCCAAGAAACCTTTTTACGAGGTTTGGGTTTGGCTTCGCGGCTTTATCCAATCATGGCACCGAGTTTGGATACAGCTTTACCTCAATCTTGTCGTCTCGAACCTATGCAAGCGTATGATTTCATCAAGTCGGTAACTTGGCGATTTGAAGATAGCGGTTTGGGTGTGATTTTACCAGATTCCTTAGCAAATCGCGATGGTTGGGCTAATCGTTTGGGTTTGAAAGTTAGCGCTCAAACCCCCAACAAAAAAACCGAACGTTTGGGTTTGCAAAGTTTGCTCAATTTCAAATGGGAATTAGCAATTGGCGGACAAACTCTTTCCAAACAGCAGTTTGACAAACTTGTGGCTTTAAAAAGTCCCTTAGTGCAAATCAATGATGAGTGGGTAGAATTGCGTCCCCAAGATATCAAGACAGCACAGACATTTTTTACTGGTAGAAAAGAAAAAATGTCGCTGTCTTTAGAAGATGCTTTGCGATTGGGTTCGGGTGATACTCAAACGATTGAAAAATTACCCGTAGTTAGCTTTGAAGCTTCCGGAGCTTTGCAGGAATTAATTACAAATCTCACAGATAATCAAGATATAGAAACTTTATCCACACCGGAAAGTTTTCACGGAGAATTGCGCCCCTATCAACGACGAGGAATGTCTTGGCTGTCATTTTTAGAACGTTGGGGTTTAGGTGCTTGTTTGGCAGATGATATGGGTTTGGGGAAATGCGTTGCACCAGATACTCAAATTTACATTAATGGTTGTCTAGAAACGGCTGAGAACATTTGGCAGAAATATGCAGGAGAAACACAGTTTGACGGCGAAGGATTTTGGAGCGAATCTACCAAGCGATTAATAGTTAATTCCATAAATGAGTCAACAGGTAAAATTATCCAAGCTCCCATTCGACGACTTTACCGACAACAAGTCAAAGAAAAGTTAAGAAAAATAAACTTACAAGATGGTAGCAGCATTACCATTACCCGTCGTCACAAGTTATTAACTAATAAAGGTTGGACAAATCATCTTGAAATAGGAAATTACATTGGAGTAAGTGCAAATAACACCTCAGCGAACCTCCGCGAAAACCTCCGCGTACCTTTGCGTTTAAAAAATACAACTCCTCTTCCTCCAGAAGGCACCATTGCTTTAAAAGAAAAACCAAAAATCGGCAAAGAAGTCTCCTACTGCAAAATTGAAAGTATTGAAGATGTAGATTACGAAGGATGGGTTTACGATTTCGAGGTTGAAGAACACCATAATTTTGTTGCGAACAATATTATTTGTCACAATACGATCCAATTCATAGCCTTCCTACTTCACCTCCAAGAAGAAGAAGCCTTAGAAAAACCCACATTATTAGTTTGTCCAACCTCCGTACTAGGAAACTGGGAACGGGAAGTTAAAAAATTTGCTCCTAATCTCAAAGTTTTGCAGTATCACGGTGATAAACGTCCGAAAGGAAAGGCTTTTCAAACTGCCGTCAAAGATAAAAATATTGTAATTACAAGTTATTCCTTAGTTCATCGCGATTTAAAATCATTACAAGATGTTTCCTGGCAGATAATAGCTTTAGATGAAGCTCAAAATATTAAGAATGCAGAATCAAAACAATCTCAAGCAGTACGACAGTTAGAACCAGATTTTCGGATTGCTTTAACGGGTACCCCGGTAGAAAATAGACTGCAAGAATTGTGGTCGATTATGGATTTCTTAAATCCGGGATATTTAGGAAACAAACAGTTTTTTCAAAGACGGTTTGCAATGCCAATTGAAAAATATGGCGATACCTCTTCATTATCGCAATTGCGTTCCTTGGTTCAACCGTTTATTTTACGTCGTTTGAAAACCGACCGCGATATCATTCAAGATTTACCAGAAAAGCAGGAAATGACTGTTTTTTGTGGTTTAACTCCCGAACAAGCAAAGCTTTATCAAAAAGTAGTAGAAGATTCCTTAGCCGCAATTGACGATGCAGAAGGATTGCAGCGTCGGGGAATGATTTTGGGTTTACTTGTGAAATTAAAACAAATTTGCAATCACCCAGCCCAGTATTTAAAGAAAAAGAAATTAGACGAACATGATTCAGCCAAACTTCAGCGTTTAGATGAGATGTTAGAAGAAGCAATATCAAACGGCGATCGCGCTTTAATTTTCACTCAGTTTGCGGAGTGGGGTAAGTTGCTCAAACCCCATCTAGAAGAAAAGTTGAACCGAGAGACTTTGTTTTTATATGGAAGCACAACCAAAAAGCAGCGTGAGGAAATGATCGACCGTTTTCAACACGATCCACAAGCTCCACCAGTAATGATTCTTTCCTTAAAAGCTGGTGGCGTAGGATTAAATTTAACTCGTGCAAATCATGTATTTCACTTCGATAGATGGTGGAATCCCGCAGTAGAAAATCAAGCTACAGATAGGGTATTTCGTATCGGTCAAACAAAGAATGTTCAGGTACATAAATTTGTTTGTACCGGAACTTTAGAAGAAAAAATTCACGACATGATTGAAAGTAAAAAGCAATTAGCAGAACAAGTTGTAGGTGCTGGTGAAGAATGGTTAACTGAAATGGACACCGATCAACTTCGTAATTTGTTAATACTCGATCGCGATGCAGTTATTGAAGAAGAGAGTTAGGAGTTAGGAATTAGGAGTTAGGAGTTAGGAGTTCAGAGTTAGTTGTTCATTGTTAATTGATATCATGCAAGCAAATTACGATTTTCAAGCATCAAGAGAATGGTGGTCACAACGGTGGTTAGAATTATTAGATTCGTACCGCTTTAAAAAGCGTTTAGAACGTGCGAGAAATTATGCTCGTCAAGGAAATATTCTCAGTATTAAATTTGCAAATGCCAAAGTATTAGCTAAGGTACAGGGTAGCGAACCGGAACCTTATAGTGTATCTCTTGCTCTTGATTCCTTCAGCGATGAAGAATGGGGTTTTATTGTTGAAACAATGTCCCAAAGAGCAATATTTGCAGCCAAATTATTAGCCGGAGAAATGCCGCAAAATATAGAAGAAGTATTTACAGCAAATGGTTTGTCATTATTTCCTTTCACATTACCTGAAGTTCACAGTAAATGTTCGTGTCCCGATAAAGCCAATCCCTGCAAACATATCGGTGCTATTTACTATCAATTAGCCGACCGTTTCAGCGAAGATCCATTTGTCCTATTTCAATTACGAGGACGTACTAAAGAGCAAATTATTAGCGATTTACGGAAATTACGCAGTGCTAATATTTCAGATGCAGAAGCACAGACTTTAGATGTTCGAGAGTCAATAAATAACCAACAAACATCCTTAAATATAGATAATTTTTGGCAATACAATCAACCATTGGAATCATCATTAGTAGTAATTGCACCATCAACCGGCGAAACTGTTTTAGATGTATTAGGCTCCATTCCTTTAGCAAAAGAAGATGAAAATCCTGCAAGTATTAATTCTACAGATATCGTCATGAAATATCTTAATTCACTATATAAAGATGCTAGTCAGAAAGCATTTTTAGCCGCGATGAATGTGGGTAATCAGTGAACAGTTAGCAGTGAACAGTGAACAATGAATACCTATTTTTGAAATTAAAAAAGTATCATAATTTATATTTCATAGAAAAAAAAGCTATTTGTATTACAAAAACTATGTAAAATGAACTTTAAATGATTATTATTAACTGGTCACTGATTACTGATATCCTATTACGGCAGGTTCACCCAGTTAAATGAGAATGGAACTTCAAAGCAAAATTATTACTGTAGAGTTGAATGATGGCACAAGTATAAGAGTTGAAGCTACTCTTATTGGGGATCGAAAATTAACTTTCCAAACCCGACCATTTAGTGAAGCTACTGGGGCTATAGAGTCTTTGACAAAGGAAATTGCTGATATTGTGCAAAAAGTAAAGCCGGATAAAGCTTCTGTCAGATTTGGGATAGACTTAGGTATTGAATCTGGTAAACTTACACCTTTGCTTGTTAAAGATGCTTCCACTGCTAATATCGAAATTACTTTGGAATGGGGTAATTAATCTAATTCGATCTTGTATATATCTCAATTACAAATATAAGTGAATATTCTACGATTAAATTATAAAAAAATACAAACAAGTCGAAAAAATTGAAGATAGCGATACCTTTGTTGAGCTTAGTCTAACGACTCACTGCGTGTTCAGCGCGGCACGACCCGTTAGGATAACGTTTAACGCACTCTTTGGGCCAATATTAAATAAATAAATAAATAAATAAATAAATAAATAAATAAATAAATAAATAAATAATTATCTAAAATCAAATATATTTATCTTTTTTCAGTTTCTTATTCAATACAGTTTTCACTAAAGGATGCGGCTAAGTTAGCCCAGGTTGCCCACTCTTATAGAGCTACGGTGTACACACAAGTTCTTTGAATTTGCTCCATAACGTATCGATCCCCCCTAGCCCCCCTTAAAAAGGGCGGAATCGGAATTAAAGTTCCCCAGTTTAGCGGGGAATTTAGGGGGATCTTACAAGATGTGTGTACACGGTAGCTCTTATAGAGTCAGGACGATTAAGCGCAGCATTACACACAATTGCCACAACTAATAATATTCGGTGCGTGAAACTGAAAATAGAAATCGACCGTACAGCCCAAATTATCAAAGCTTCACACACCCTACAAAAATCTAAAATCTAAAATCTAAAATCTAAAATTCCTGCATAAAAAAAGCCCCCGCTTTTACACGGGAGCAATCGATTGTCAGTAATTAAACTTTACAAACAAGAGAACCTAATCTAAATTCGGCATGAACATTACTGGTTCGGTTTCGCGGTTAATACCTCTCTCGAAACCACCAGCAGCCGCACGAGCGCGACCTGCGTGCCATAAGTGACCAATTAGGAAGAAGAATCCTAATACGAAGTGAGATGTAGCCAACCACGCACGAGGAGACACGTAGTTAAAGGAGTTAATCTCAGTTGCAACACCACCTACAGAGTTCAATGAACCCAAAGGAGCGTGGGTCATATATTCAGCAGCACGACGAGCCTGCCAAGGCTGAATGTCATTCTTAACTTTTTCTAAGTCAAGACCGTTAGGACCGCGTAGAGGCTCCAACCAAGGGCCACGGAAATCCCAGAAGCGCATGGTTTCACCACCGAAGATGATTTCACCACTAGGAGAACGCATCAAGTATTTACCAAGACCTGTAGGACCTTGAGCAGAACCTACGTTAGCACCTAAGCGTTGGTCGCGAATCAAGAAGGTCAAAGCTTGTGCTTGAGAAGCTTCTGAAGCTGTAGGACCAAAGAATTCACTTGGGTAAGCGGTGTTATTAAACCAAACGAAGGTGGAAGCAATAAAGCCCATCAAGGACAACGCACCCAAACTATAAGAAAGATACGCCTCACCAGACCAGATGAAAGCACGACGCGCCCAACCAAAAGGCTTGGTAAGAATATGGAAGATACCACCAGAAATAGTGATGATGGCAACCCAAATATGACCGCCAATGATATCTTCTAAGTTGTCAACGCTGACAATCCAACCTTCGCCACCGAAGGGGGATTTGAGTAGATAACCAAAAATTACCGCAGGGTTCAATGTAGGGTTGGTTACGACGCGGACATCACCACCACCGGGTGCCCAGGTATCGTATAAACCACCGAAGAACATTGCTTTTAGCACCAACAATAAGGCTCCACATCCCAAAATTATTAGGTGGAAACCAATGATGGTGGTCATTTTGTTCTTATCTTTCCAGTCATAACCGAAGAAAGAAGAGTATTCTTCTAAGGTTTCTGGACCGCGAACCGCGTGATAGATACCGCCGAAACCTAGTACGGCAGAAGAAATTAAGTGAAGTACGCCAACAACAAAGTAGGGGAAAGTATCGATAACTTCACCACCAGCACCAACACCCCAACCTTGGGCTGCTAGGTGAGGTAGCAGAATTAAACCCTGCTCGTACATGGGCTTTTCAGGGATAAAGTGAGCAACCTCAAACAAGGTCATTGCTCCAGCCCAGAAAACGATTAAACCAGCATGAGCTACGTGAGCGCCCAGTAGTTTACCGGAAAGATTGATTAAGCGAGCGTTACCCGACCACCAAGCAAAGCCTGTACTTTGTTGGTCGCGTCCACCTGATGCTATTGCTTGATTAGAGAGCGTTACCACGTGGGAGAACCTCCTCTGGGAATACAAATTGTTCGTGGGGCTGATCTTGAGGAGCCATCCAAGCACGGATACCCTCATTCAGCAAAATGTTTTTCGTATAGAAAGTTTCAAATTCTGGGTCTTCTGCCGCTCTCAATTCTTGAGATACGAAGTCATAAGCACGTAGGTTCAGCGCTAAGCCTACTACACCTACTGCGCTCATCCATAACCCGGTAACTGGTACGAACAACATGAAGAAGTGCAACCAGCGTTTGTTGGAGAATGCAATACCGAAAATCTGCGACCAGAAACGGTTTGCTGTCACCATTGAATAGGTTTCTTCTGCTTGGGTTGGTTCAAATGCACGGAAGGTGTTAGAACCGTCACCGTCTTCAAACAAGGTGTTTTCTACGGTTGCACCGTGAATTGCACACAACAGCGCACCACCCAATACTCCTGCTACTCCCATCATGTGGAAGGGGTTCAAAGTCCAGTTATGGAAACCTTGGAAAAATAGCAAGAAACGGAAGATTGCTGCTACTCCGAAACTAGGAGCAAAGAACCAAGAAGATTGACCCAAGGGGTACATCAAAAATACGCTGACGAATACCGCAATAGGTGCAGAAAACGCGATCGCATTATAAGGACGAATTCCCACCAAACGGGAAATTTCAAATTGACGCAACATGAAGCCAATCAAACCGAAAGCTCCGTGTAACGCAACAAACGTCCACAATCCGCCCAACTGACACCAACGGGTGAAGTCACCTTGAGCTTCAGGGCCCCACAAAAGCAATAGGGAATGTCCCATGCTGTCTGCGGGTGTGGATACTGCCACGGTCAAGAAGTTACAACCTTCTAAGTAAGAAGATGCCAAACCGTGGGTATACCAGGAAGATACAAAGGTTGTACCTGTGAGCCATCCACCTAGAGCCATGTAGGCACAGGGGAAAAGCAATAGACCCGACCAACCGATGAAAACGAATCTGTCTCGCTTTAACCAGTCATCGAGTACGTCAAACCACCCTCTAGTGCTAGGGGCGCGTCCAACTGCGATGGTCATTTGGACAAAAATCCTCTTTTACTAAAATTGCTACGTTTCTAATGAAACAAAGTTTTTATGCGGCACTTTCAACAGTACTGTCTATTTTATGAGAAAATACTACCAACTAGGTAAACATTTCTCAGGTTTGTGCCAAAACCTAATCGTACACTGCCTTGACAGAGTACGATCGCTTAATAATTCTTAATTTATCACATTAGTCCAGGTTTGTGACCAATTTATACTGATTTTTTCGGCATTAAGTGCAAAGCCACTACATACCATCAATATCAGAATATTTACAATTTGACACAAGTTTTCTCATAAAACTTAATCATAAAACTTAAATTGTATTAGGAAATCTAAAGAATTTGTGCGGAGTGACCGTTAGGATGGCAGACTTGATTAATAGAGAATTTCTCACAACCTCTTAATTTGTTCCATGACGGCATCAACAACAATCTCCAAAAGCAATAACGTCCTTACACAAACGGTTCTGGGTTCTCGTAGGTTAAGTAATTATTGGTGGGCAACAGTAGTTTTTCTTGGAGCCGGAGGTTTCCTGCTCGCCGGATTGTCAAGCTATTTTCAGAAAAATTTACTTTTAGTCACAGATGCAACTCAATTAGTATTCGTCCCCCAAGGTTTAGTGATGGGGTTATATGGCATAGCAGGATTGCTTTTAGCTTTATACCTATGGCTAGTAATTTTATGGGACTTAGGAGGCGGATACAACGAGTTTAATAGCGAGACAGGTAAGATAAAAATCTTTCGCTGGGGATTTCCTGGAAAAAACCGGCGAATTGAACTCGACTGTCGTACCGAAGACGTGCAATCGGTGCGAGTCGAAATCAAAGAAGGAATTAACCCCCGTCGCGCTCTTTATTTACGTGCCAAAGGTCGTAGAGACATTCCTTTAACAAGAGTCGGTCAACCTTTATCGTTAAAAGAATTAGAGACTAAAGGCGCTCAGTTAGCGAAATTTTTAGAAGTACCCCTTGAAGGGTTGTAGGGGGATGGGGAGATGGGGAGATGGGGAGATGGGGAAAGGGAGCAAGATGCTCCCACTACTTCCTACTCCTAACTCCTAACTCCTAACTCCTAACTCCTAACTCCTAACTCCTAACTCCTAACTAATTATTCTTAATGCCCTATTCCCAATCTAAAATCTAAAATCCAAAATCTAGTAGGCTAAGATACTTGGGTTGAGTTTTGTAGTGGAAATGCTGTTGAAAGCTCCTAAGTATTTTTTGGTTACGCTTTTGGTTGTCAGTGCTTTGATGTTAAATGGATGTTCTGGTGGGGAAGTGGCTTCGACTACAACTTCTCCAGACGCTACAGTAGCTGAAGCAGACAGCGATACAACCGCACAAGCAACTCTTGCATCTGAAGTAAAAAATGAGGCTGTTCCTGGAATGAACGATTTACCCAGACTTGAAGGCAAAGCTACTGTAGTGATGACCGTTAATGGTTCTCCTATCACTATCGAATTAGATGGAGAAAATGCTCCCATCAGTGCCGGTAACTTTGTAGAATTGGTTCAGAAAGGCGTATACGATGGCTTGAGTTTCCATAGAGTAGTAAAAGATCCTCAACCCTTTGTAGCCCAAGGAGGCGATCCTAAAGGGAATGGAACTGGTGGGTATGTTGTGAATGGTAAAGAACGTACCGTTCCCTTAGAAATCAAGCCACAAGGTGAAGAAGAGCCAGTTTACGGTCAAACAATCAAGAAAACACCAGTATTGCAACACAAAGCAGGCGCGATCGCAATGGCGCGATCGCAATCTCCAAACTCTGCTTCTTCGCAGTTTTATTTCGCTTTGTCAGACTTAGCCTTCTTAGACGGTAACTACGCAGTATTCGGTAATGTCACTGAGGGAATGGATGTTGTAAATAACATCAAGCAAGGCGACAAAATCGAAAACGCCAAAGTTACCAAAGGCGCGGAGAATTTGAAAAACGCCGAGTAGTTTTGATAGGGAGATAGGGAGATGGGGTGATGGTAAGCCACTCTCGTGCGCGGGTTCCCCGCGTTGAGAGAAGTGGCGCAACCCGAAGGGGGAGATAAGGGGACAAGGGAAAAATAACTATTCCTAACTCCTAACTCCTAACTCCTAACTCTCTATCCCCAATCTAAAATCTAAAATCTAAAATCTAAAATTGAATCGGGTTGTAGTTACTGGTATTGGTTTAATTTCTGCTTTGGGTAATAACTTGGAAGATAGTTGGGGGCGTTTAGTTGCGGGTGAATGTGGAATTAAACAGCGTCAACTTTTTCCAGAATTGCAAAGCCTTCCTTTTGGTTTGATTGGCGATCGCCCAGCACAGTTAAAAAACCTTACTCAACAAGTTGTCACTTCGGCTTTGCTAGATGCTTCATTAGTTCCACCTTTACCCGACTGCGGAGTTGTAA
Organism: Calothrix sp. CCY 0018; assembly: GCF_963920925.1. NCBI lineage: Bacteria > Bacillati > Cyanobacteriota > Cyanophyceae > Nostocales > Calotrichaceae > Calothrix > Calothrix sp. CCY 0018. The sequence goes on from NZ_CAWUDI010000028.1 coordinate 103,091, forward strand.
TTGGTTCAAGTCGCAGCTATCAAGCGGAGTGGGAAAAGATGGCAAGGTGGATGTATGCGGACAAGGAGACAAGGAGACAAGCGGACAAAAATGAAAAACTTTCTCCCCCTCCCCCCCTCTCCCCCTCCCCCCCTCTCCCCCTCCTCTCCACCCTTCCACACATGAACGCGATCGCGGCAGCGCAACTCGTAGGTGCAACTGGAACTGTATTAGCGCCGATGGCGGCTTGTGCTACTGGTATTTGGGCGCTTTTTCAAGGTTTTAACTTAATTAAATCTGGTCGTTGCGAGCGAGTAGTTGCCGGTGCGGTGGAGGCTCCAATTACGCCTTTGACGATTGCTGGTTTTGATCGAATGGGCGCTTTGGCAAAAACTGGTGCTTACCCTTTTGATGTCAATCGGGAAGGCTTGGTTTTAGGTGAAGGTGGAGCAGTGTTTGTTTTGGAGTCGGCGGAGTTAGCACGTCGGCGGGGAGCAAAGATATACGGTGAAATACTCGACTTTGGCTTGACTGCTGACGCTTATCATCCAAATCAACCGCACCCTGAAGGAAAAGGCGCTATTTCTGCGGTTAAAGAATGTTTACATCGCGCTCATATTTCTCCAGAAGATATTGATTACATTCATGCTCACGGTACTGCTACGCAGATGAATGACCGTGTAGAAATTAAGGTTATACAAACAATATTTGACAAAAGAGTGGCGGTTAGTTCTACTAAGGGAAGCACTGGTCATACAGTTGGAGCTTCTGGTGCTTTGGGGGTAGCTTTTACTTTGATGAGTTTTAAGCATCAAATTTTACCGCCTTGTGTTGGTTTAAAGGAATCAGAATTTGATTTGAATTTAGTTAGAGAAGCGCGTCAAAGTCATATTCAGCGAGCGATGTGTTTTAGTTTTGGCTTTGGGGGACAAAATGCGGTTGTAGTTTTAAGCAATCGGAATGGCATGTGAACTACCCAACACCGACCTGAGTACAGGTACGGTGTGGGCTTCCAGCTTCACGGACAGTAGCCTCTACGGAAGTCTTGCGACCTCGATGCGGTCTTACACTCTCTCCACTGGCAGTAGCGCTAGTCCCTAACGCTAATAAACGCAAGCCTTCATCCCGAATATTGACAGCCGCGTTGATATCTCTATCGTGCTTAGTTCGGCAATTAGAACAAGTCCAGCTACGCACTTCTAGAGGCAAGCTACCTATTTGATTTAGACATACGTTGCAAGTTTTACTTGAAGGGAAAAAACGTCCTATTTCTAGGTAAGTTTTACCTTCTTTCTCCGCTTTGTATTTTAGTTGCCTGGTAAATTCTGACCAGCCACAATCGCTAATTGCCTTAGCAAGATTGTGGTTCTTTACCATGTTTTTAACTGCTAGATTCTCGACAATGATGACTTGGTTTTCGTTCACCAGTTTGCGAGACAGTTTATGTTGAAAGTCTTTGCGAGTATTGGTTATTTTTTCATGTACTCTTGCAACTATTCTTTTAGTTTTGCTTCTACGATTAGAACCTTTTTCTTTGCGTGATAGTTTTTGTTGTTTGCGCTTGAGATTTGCTGCGCGTTTTTTTAGGTGTCTAGGGTTATCAAACTTTGAACCATCGCTGGTAATTGCAAAATGAGTCAATCCAAGGTCAATCCCTATTGCTTTTCCTTCAATGCTAGGTGTCGCGTCTGGTTGTCCATCATCAAACAACAAAGCAGCATAATACTTGCCAGTACAAGACATACTGACTGTAACGGTTTTTAGCTTTCCCTCAAAAATGCGATGAAGCCTTGCAGCAACTTCGCCTATTTTTGGTAGCTTTATAGCGCCATCTAATAGCTTGACTGACTGAGGATATTGAATAGACTGCTTGCCATGCTTGCTTTTGAAATTGGGGTATTTTGCCCTACCTTCAAAGAAGTTGATAAATGCTCTAGACAAATTGAGGCTCACAGACTGCAACACTTGCGAGTAACAATCTTTCAACCAAGGAAATTCAACTTTGAGCGCAGGAAGAAGATCATTATATCCTTGCCTAGAAATTCCTTTTCCTGTTGCCTTATAAGTTTCGTTGTTCAAATTCAAGGCGCGATTCCACCACCAACGAGCGCAACCAAAAGCTTGAGATAAAGCTTCTTTTTGAGCAGCATTTGGATAAATTCGGACTTTGACAACGTTTCTCATTCTTCAATAATACCATAAATCTTGTTCGTGGTAAAATAATCAAATATAGAGTTGCCGATTCCCTATGGGTCATCGGCTGCCTATCCATCCCGGCGCTGAATGAGTACATTACAGCGCGGGACTTCCGGCAAAGAAAGTTAAAAAATTGCAAAACAAAAAGAACATACCTTCGCAGAATTTTTGGAAATATCTTTTGATTTATCGTTTATGTAAACAACCACCAGCACGTTTTATGCAAATTACTTTTGAATGCATAAGTGAACCTGCGCCGGTAATATCCCATAATCTACCTATTTCTAGACAAAAGTAATTAATATCTCTGGATATTCCATACCTGAGACAGTCGCTAGTGTTATTACCAGATATCATAATAAAAGTAGATAAATCTTAAAAAATATTTACCAATGCAGGTATCTTCCTCTGGCTGGTCTAAACTCAAACATTTAATACAAGAAAAAATTCTTTTCGGTAATGAACCGACACCAGAGTTGTTCGCAATTCTCACCGTTTATTTCGTCCAAGGTATTTTGCGGCTGTCGCGTTTGGCGGTTAGCTTTTTTCTCAAAGATGAACTTGGGCTAAGTCCTGCGGAGGTTTCAGCCTTATTTGGTATTATCGTTTTACCTTGGATTATTAAGCCTGTATTTGGGTTCTTTTCCGATGGTTTCCCCATATTTGGTTATCGAAGACGACCTTATTTAATTTTGTCGGGGATTCTCGGAACGTTAGCCTGGGTAGCTATGGCGACTGTAGTTCATAGTAGCTGGGCTGCGACAACTGCTATTTTGTTAAGTTCGCTTTCGGTAGCGGTGAGCGATGTAATTGTAGATTCATTGGTAGTAGAAAGAGCAAGAGCAGAATCGCAAGCTGAAGCAGGTTCTTTACAGTCCATTTGTTGGGGTGCTTCGGCATTTGGGGGTTTGATAACCGCTTACTTTGGCGGATTATTGTTAGAATATTTCACTACGCGCACTGTATTTTGGATTACTGCGACATTTCCATTGATTGTTTCTGGAGTTGCTTGGTTAATTGCCGAATCTCCCGTAGAGCATAATCCCGAAGACGATAAAAACGGCAATTTCGAGGATGTTAAACAGCAAATAAAGTTACTTCGTCAAACTGTAACCAAAAAAGTAATTTGGCTACCTGCTGCTTTTCTGTTTATTTGGCTAGCTACACCAAGTTCGGAATCGGCGTTTTTCTTCTTTACTACTAACGATTTACATTTCCAACCAGAATTTTTAGGAAGGGTACGTTTAGTAACGAGTATTGCGGCTTTAGTTGGGATTTTTATTTTCCAACGTTTTCTCAAGAGCGTTCCGTTTCGGGTGATTTTTGGTTGGAGTACGGTAATTTCAACTGTATTGGGATTAACAACGCTGATATTAGTAACTCACGCTAACCGTGCTATAGGAATAGACGATCATTGGTTTAGTTTGGGTGATAGTTTGATTCTGACGGTAATGGGGCAAATCGCCTATATGCCAGTTTTAGTATTAGCTGCAAGAATTTGTCCTCCGGGAGTAGAAGCGACTTTATTTGCACTATTAATGTCGGTGACAAACTTAGCGGGATTAGTTTCTCACGAGACAGGTGCAGCACTAATGCATTATTTGGGAGTCACTGAAAACAACTTTGATAATTTGTGGCTGTTAGTAACAATTACCAATCTCAGCACTTTATTACCATTACCATTTATTAATTGGCTACCAGAGAAAGGAGAAGAAACTCCCAAGGTAGAACAACCAGCCTTAGAAAGCGAAGAATTAGAAACGATGCCTATTTGATGTCAGAATTAATGATGAAACAACCAGAAGAAGTGGTTGTTGATTGATTAACAAGTTAAAAATAACTAATTACACATTGTAATTGCAAATGGAGAAGAATGCAGCTATTAGGGTTTCTTTCTGATCCGTCTAAAATCATAACTACACGTCAGTATTCTTCATTGTATCTTAACTATAATTGGGGTATAAATCAGGATGACCCTCGCGGGAAAAGCAAGTGAAATTGTATTAACGCGAGGTATTTTTATGTTGAAAAAAATTGCTGCTGTGATAAGTACATTTGCTTTAATGGTTCCTGTCATAGAACCTGCTAATGCTTCTGTTAATCGAACTAAAGTTATTGCACAAGTAAGTTGTTCTAATGAAGGATTTGTAATTGTGAATCCAGAATACTATGGTCGAACTCGTTCAGGGTTAGATATCTGGATTTGTATTGAAACAGGATATGGCAGGCAAGCATTTACTATGTATAATCCAGGTCCTTATCCAGTCCTTGCTTGTAATATGATTGAATGCAGAATGATTGATATGACCTATTAAATGTATCGAAAATTAAATTGTAAGAACTATATCACAATTGAAATTTTTTACAAAGTTTTTAGAAAGTACCTAACCAATATAGCAATCCGGATTAAAGTATAAAACAATACGTGCTTTTAATACTGACTTTGGAAGTTAAATTTTATTCATACCTGGCGACTATAAGTCGCGGCTATACAGGCAAAACCCGCCTGCGCGGGTTGTTTCATAAAGTCCACGAAGGTGGACTTTGTTTGTGTAGCAGCGAATTATATTCGCCAGCTATTTTAATATTTTCACTTTTCATGGTTAGTGTAAATTATAATACGTCTTTCATTTCCTGAATAACTTAGAGCAATATTTTTTATTTATCTTTTAGATACGATTCGGAAAATAACTATAAATCAGATTCTATTTTACTTTTACCATTGGGTTTCCCGCCTTATTCAATAGGTCTTATTAGTCAGTTTTTAAGCTTATCAATATAATTACCAGTATTTCAAAGCTATGGTGGTAAACTTTTCGCTTAACTAATTAAAATATAAATAGCTAAGTCATATTAAACATATAGTTGTTATTATTTAGTAGTAAGAACTTAATTGCTTACTACTAAATAATCCGTATTTACGTCCACTTAGTTAAAGAAAAGCTATAGTTAATTAGATACAAATGCAGAATTTTCAAATTGACGAAAGAGATTCAATTACAGAAAAGTCTTATTCTCGCGAAGATTGGCGGGAAGGGTATCAATCTTTAAAGGAAGAATATGATTATTGGATTGATGATATAGAAGGAGAAATCCCGCCAGAGTTGAACGGTACGCTGTTTAAAAATGGTCCTGGTTTGCTTGATATTAACGGACAAAACATTCATCATCCTTTTGATGGTGATGGAATGATTAGCCGGATTACTTTTACTAACGGACGCGCTCATTTTCGCAATCGTTTTGTTCGGACTAAGGCTTATATTGAAGAACAAAAAGCCGGAAAAATTCTTTATCGCGGTGTATTTGGGACGCAAAAAGGCGGCGGTTGGTTGGCGAATGCTTTTGATTTTAATCTGAAAAATATTGCTAATACTAATGTGATTTATTGGGGTGGTAAACTGTTAGCTTTGTGGGAAGCGGCAGATCCTCATAAACTCGATCCAAAAACGCTGGAAACTTTGGGTAAAGAACATTTTAATGGTGTTTTATCCGAAGGTGAAGCTTTTGCAGCCCATCCACGTTTCGATCCTAGTTGCGAACAAGATAATGGCGAACCTTGTTTGGTGAATTTTTCGATCAAACCGGGATTATCTACAACTATTACTATTTTTGAATTAGATACTGCGGGTAAAATTGTTCGTAAGGATGCTCATAGCGTTCCCGGTTTTGCTTTTATTCATGATTTTGCAATTACCCCGAATTACTGCATATTTTTTCAAAATCCCGTTGCTTTTAATCCGATTCCTTTTGCTTTAGGAATGCGTGGTGCTGGGGAATGTATTAAGTTTCAGGGAGATAGAGCTACTAAGGTTTTGATAATTCCGCGAAGATCCCCCCTAACCCCCCTTGAGAAGGGGGGGATTCAGAAGAAGGTACAAATTTTAGAAACGCAATCGGGATTTGTGTTTCATCATACCAACGCTTTTGAGAAAGGTGATGAAATAATTATTGATTCTATTTGCTACGAAAATTTACCGGAAGTGCAACCCGAAAGCGATTTTCGAGATACTGATTTTGAATCTTTAAAACCAGGGCAATTATGGCGGTTTTATCTAAATATTAAAGATAATACGGTACGGCGAGAATTAATTGAAAGCCGTTGCTGTGAATTTCCGAGCGTGCATCCGGAGAAAGTCGGACGCGAACATCGTTATTTATACATGGGTGCGGCTCACTCTACTGAAGGTAATGCACCACTGCAAGCATTTGAAAAAGTGGATTTAGAAACTGGTGAAAAACAGGTTTGGAGTGCTGCACCTCATGGTTACGCTAGCGAGCCGAATTTTGTACCGCGCAATCGCAATGGTAATGAAGATGATGGTTGGCTAATAGGTTTGGTTTATGATTCAACTCACCATCGCTCTGATGTGGTAATTTTAGATGCCAAGGATTTGAATAAAGGAGCAATTGCAAGGTTACATCTTAAACATCATATTCCCTATGGTTTGCATGGGAATTTTGTTGATGATGTTTTTGTTGATTGTTAGTTGAATTATAGATATTTAGAAACCCGGTTTTTTGAAAAAATCGGGTTTCTTTTTATTTACTAGATGCACAGAGCGTAAAGAAAAGAAATAAAGAGAGGTAGATAATTTATCTAATATAAACAAGACTTACGCAACCGCAACTAAAAACTAGGCATTCCCAATTCTGAGATCCCCCCAACCCCCCTTAAAAAGGGGGGCTGTTTCATTCGTCAAGGAAGTAAAATTGTCAATATGATTTGAGAGCAATTTTAAGAGCTTAAGTCATAGATAACTAATAATTTGGGCAAGAATAATTGAATATAATTCCGAAATTTAATTCTCAAGCCCTTGACTTTACAAGCTTTTGAGGGAATGAATCAGCCCTGCCCTTAAAAAGCAGGGCTTTGCGTAAGTCTTGTTGATAACTGGTAACTGTTAACTGTCAAATTGCGCGGGAAAATTTATTCTGTTGGGTAGTTTTGCGAGAATCAAAAATGACCGCGATATTTCTTACTAACAACCTACCAATTTCTGTAACGTCAATTTGATTGCTTGATAATTTAATCAATCCATCTGCTTCTACTAATTTTAATGCTTCTAATTCGTGGGAAAAGTACTCAGAGAAATTAATGTTATATTTAGCTTCAATGTCTGAGAAACGTAAAATTCCACCAGACATGATCGACATAATTACATCTCTTCTAAGAATGTCATCCCAACTTAATTGAAATCCTTTACTAATTGGTAAAACTCCGGCTTCCACTGCTTGATAATAATCTTTGAGTTTTTTATGATTTTGGGCGTAAGCATCTCTAAGCAAACTTACCGATGTCGAACCAAAACCGAATAACTCTGTTTCTGCATGAGTTGTGTAACCTTGGAAAGTGCGTCCCAAACTGCCATTGCTTTGCGCGATCGCTAATTCATCGTCGGCTTTTGCAAAGTGATCCATGCCGATAAACTGATACTGATTTGCGGTAAGTTCTTCAATAGTCATTTGAAAAATTTCCAGTTTTTCATGAGGTTTAGGAAGCGCGTCTACTGGCAACTTCTTCTGTAATGGTTTCAGCCAAGGTACGTAAGCAAAGTTAAATACGGCAATGCGATCGGGATTTAATTTGATAGTTTTTGTAATCGTCTTCCAAAAACCATGCAAAGTTTGGAAAGGTAAACCATAAATTAAGTCTACATTGACACTTTTAAATCCAGCTTCCCGAATCCAATCCATCACGTTAAACAGCATTTCTTCGGGTTGAACGCGATTTACAGCAGCCTGCACTTCATAATTAAAATCCTGAATCCCAAAGCTAATCCGATTAAACCCAATTTCTCGCAGAAACAAAATGTAGTCTCTATCTACATATGTAGGATTAATTTCAATCGAAATTTCTGAAGAAATATCAAGATTAAAATATTGATTGATATTTCCCCAAAGTTGTTTCACCTGGTGTACGTTCAAATAATTTGGGGTTCCTCCTCCCCAATGCATTTGCACAACTTTTCGATCCGAATCAATCAAACTAGCTGTTTGCTGAATTTCTTTAACTAAATGTTTGACGTAAGGAATAGCAATTTCTTTTTTCTCAGAAATAATAGTATTACAACCGCAGTAATAACAAGCACTTTCACAAAAAGGTATATGAAAATATAAAGATAGCGGAGTTTTTCTACTATTTGAAATAGAAATAGCTGATGCAAAATCCTTCGCCGTAAACGCTTCGTTTAACTCCGTAGCGGGTGGATAGCTAGTATATCTCGGTGTCGGAGTATTGTATTTTTTAATGATGTCTAAGTCAAATTTAACAGCCGGAAATTGGAATACCATTTTTGTGGATAGTTGTTAGTGGATAGTTGTTAGTTGTTAGGAATGGGCATGGGGCATTGGGCATTGGTAATTGGTAATTGGATTTCTCCCCATCTCAATTCGCCGTCGTGGTTTCGTTACTAATCAGCTTGCGAAACTTTGCTTCGCCGATAGATTGAATTAAAATTTCTTCTAATTCTTTGGCTATCTGCATATTGAAAGAGAATGATTTGTTGGCTTCTGCGACGATTTTGTCGGCTGTTGTGTCGTCAACTGGTACTTTATCGAGAGCTTCGCGATACTTGTTTTTGAATGCTTGTTTGTCGGGGATTTGCTCGAAGTTATAAAAAGATGTGCCTTGATAACCCGATAAATCCAAGGTTGATTGGACTACTTTTTGTAACATCTGTCCGCCGGATAAGTCGCCCATGTAGCGGGTGTAAGCGTGTCCTATCAATAATTCTGGCTGTTTTTCAGCTACTTCGCGAATGCGGGAAATGTAGTTTTGAGTCGCTGCTAACTTTGTAATTTGATTTTGCCAATCCGTACCGTAGTAAAACTGTAAATCTTTTTCTAAATTGGCTTTGCGATTAAGTTCTCGAAAGTACAGAATGCCAACACGAGGATGATTTTGATGATTTTCGAGTGCTACTTCTAATTCGCTGTAGACAAAATATAAGTTGCTCAAAAATTTTGCAAAGCAATTTCTATCGACAACGCCTTTGACGAAACATTTCATAAAACCGATATTTTCCGTTGCAGCGTGAGATTGCTGGGTTCCTTCTCGGAGTTTTATAGCTAGATTGTTACTCATTTATAATCCTGCATTGATGAAACGCTATCTTCAACAGGATTTACGCAGATTAAAAGCAACACGTTAATGCCCAAACGAGCATCGATCGCGATCTCTAGAATACTCGCCGTAATATTTATTTTTTGTATCCGTATATAGCTATAAACATTTCTTTATATCTTGAGGAAATTAAACAATGTCAAAATAATTAACATTTAATTATTGCAAATCATAGCCTAAGCAGACATTTATCTAATTAGGCTTATTGATAAAATACTGTAACATATATAAGTAATTACTATGGATTATTTTCGTCTTGACTACTTGAAAAAACGCTAAGATAAATTTTAAGTTAAGGAAAAGTTAAGCTATACATCGGTTATTGCTTGTATTCTTTTTAAAGTAATAAATTTTGATCTGAAGTTTATATATGGGGGTGTAATTGGCTAACTCACAAGGTATACGAGTCGGAGATAAAGTAATAATTTTGCGCCCGTCGCACATCGCAGGAAAAGTTGGTTTTATCTACGCTAAAGAAATATTGTCGGATCAAGAGGTTAGCAAACGTTGGATTATCCACATAGATTCGGAAAATGTGATGGTGTCGCTGTCTCCAAAAGAGTTTGAGTTGTTATCCAAGTAAATGTAAGTTTTTCGGATTACTTCGCAGCAATAAAGTCGAAAAACTTACACAATTGCTTTAATCCTCAGATGAAGGTTCATCGTTAATCCCGAGTTCCTTCTTACTATGCTTCAACTTCTTCCACAGTGCCTTAATTTGCGTATAGGCTTCTTCAGAAGTTGTTTTTCCTGAAGTTTGCAAGTTAACTATATAGCCTACCTTTTGAGCAAATTCTTGTAAATTGGCATTAAATACCAAGTTTTCTGGCTTAAACTCACCGTGATAACGGCTGCGAGGGTAAAGAAAATTCTCTTTGTCTGCTTTGTCCAAATTTTTCATAATTCTCCTGAGTCTCCTGGTTATAACCTTAAATTAATCCTTTTTTAACCTGAAATTAACCTTAGTCGTAATAATTTTTACAATTTATCTCCGATCAAATCTTTAGACATCTATCTTAGGGGTGAGACAAAAGTTAGTTTACTGTAAAAAAAAACACATTATTTACCGCTCTAAGTGGTGCTTTTACGTATAAAATAAGATAAAAGAGAATAGTCAATCTATCTTTGGTTACTTTGGTTATATGTAATAACTAAGCATAAAAAGTTATTGATTATTATTCTTAAGATAATCGCAAGTTAGCTTAAAGGCAATGTACTTAACGCCAAGCAAGTAAGCCTAATTAAAAGCTTGTTTTTGTAAATCAATTTAAATATTTTTGCAAAAGATGAAAATATTCTTCTATTAATGGATATATAGGTGAAAGTGAATGATTAAAGAATTTTTATGGCAAAGTCTCTTCCAACCCCACAGCCATCGCTTAAAGAAGGTGTAAAAGCGCCGGTGCAGGAAACCCTGTTAACCCCCCGGTTTTACACCACAGACTTTGACGCTGTGGCATTGATGGATATTTCGGCGCATGAGAAAGAGTTAGGAGCGATTGTAGACGAGTTGAAAGCCGACTATAATCGCCATCACTTCGTGCGCGACGAGGAGTTTAAGCAGGTTTGGGATAGCATTGAGGGTGAAAAGCGCGAAGCTTTCATTGATTTCTTAGAGCGCTCTTGTACTTCTGAGTTTTCCGGATTTTTGCTATTTAAAGAGCTATCGCGCAAATTAAAAAACCGCAATCCGATGTTAGCGGATGCTTTTAACTGTATGGCGCGAGACGAAGCACGTCATGCTGGATTTTTAAATAAAGCGATGGCGGATTTTAATCTTTCTTTGGATTTAGGTTATTTAACTAAAAGCCGTACATATACCTTCTTTCCCCCAGAATGGATTATTTACACGGTTTACCTATCCGAGAAAATTGGTTATTGGCGCTACATTATTATGTTTCGCCATTTGGAATTATATCCAGAAAACCAATTTTATCCACTATTCCGCTACTTTGAAAGCTGGTGTCAGGATGAAAACAGACATGGAGATTTCTTTAAAGCGCTGTTAAGATCCCAACCATCACTTTTCAATAATTGGAAAGCGCGTTTATGGGTGCGTTTCTTCTTACTAATGGTATTCGTAACCCACACGCTAACGGTATTTGAACGAGTCAACTTTTATCAATCCCTTGGTATAGACGCTCGCGAATACAACAAAAGAGTTATTGAAGAAACCAATAAAACATCCGCACGAGCATTTCCAACAATTCTCAATACCCAACATCCAGAATTTTTCCAGAGAATGGAAGAATGTTCCGACAGTAATTTACGGTTAGCGGAGATTGATAAAAGCGATCGCCCTAAAGTTGTCAAATTACTGCAAAAAGTGCCTTGTTTTCTTTCAATTGCCGGACATATGGTACGGTTGTTCATGATGAAACCAATTGATACTGAAGCAACAAGAGCGGCAGTGCATTAGTACGTTAAATAGATTTACTGGCTAAATAATCACAGGGAATCAGCGTAAATCCTTTTTTTTAAGAGGGAATAGGGAACAGGCAACAGGCAACAGTAAAATATATTAGAGAAGTAATCCTGTATCTTAAGCGATAAATAAATATTAAGTAAGAAATAAAAAATAATTTATTCCCCATTCCCCATTCCCCATTCCCTATTCCCTATTCCCTATTCCCTATTTTCTTAAATTTAACTTTCAACTTATCTTTGGGATAAGGAGTAGGCGCTGGGATTATATTCAAATCTTGCCCTGGTAAAAGTTCCCATTCATAATTGCGAACTAAAAGCGCCGCAAAAAGCTTCATTTCCAACTTAGCGAACTCTTTACCGATACATTCGCGCATTCCGCCACCAAATGGAATGTGAGCAAAAAGTTTCGATTTATCTTCAGCGCGAGAAGGTGAAAAACGTTCGGGATCGAATTCTAACGGCTCGGTATATACACTGTCATCTTGATGCGTTTTAGGTACTTGATACAACACAGACCAGCCTTGAGGAATCAAGTAACCGTTAAATTCACAAGCTTGAATTACTTCACGAAAACCACCACCAACCGGAGGAACAACACGCAAAACCTCTTTGATAAGTTGGTCTAAATAAGTCATTTGCTTGAGATTCTCTGTAGTTAACGGTTGCGAAAATCCCAATTCTTGCTGTTCGTTGCGTACCTTTGCGAGAATATCCGGATGCTGTGCAAGTAAGAGACACATTGAGGCGATCGCCGATGTTAGTGTTTCATGTCCGGCAAATAGTAAAGTTAATATTTGGTCTTTAATTTCTTCTACACCAAGTTTATTACCATCATCATCTGTAGCTTGCAATAGCATTCCTAAAGCATCTTTATTAGAAGCAGGTTGCTGTTGACGCTGCAATACTATTTCTTCAATCTTTTTTAACAGTAATTTGCGACTGCGTAATGCTTTACCAAAATTAGTCCAAGGCAAATTTATAGGAAGGCTGAATAAACCTCCCACCCATTGTTCAAAAAGTTCTACGAAATTACTATTATTAGCAGCATCGGTTCCTACAAGTAATTTACAAGCAACATCAAAAGTATATTTTCTAATTTCTGGATACCAAGTCAAAGTACCCATTTTTTGCCATTTATGTAAATAACTTTGAAGAATTTCTTCCATTGTGGAAGCATATTCTGCTAAAGCTCTGGGTTGAAAAGCTTGCGATAAAATCTTGCGTCGGTTTTGATGTTCTCCACCTGTTTGTATAGCTAAAGAAGCAGAACCTAATAAAGTCTTAGTACTGGGAGGCCATTTATTAGAAAATAATTTATTATCATTCGTAAACAAAAAACGGTTAGCTTCCGAACCAATCATAATTACTGTAGGGCTGGTAAAAATGCTGGTTTTAAAGATAGAGCCGTACTTTTGATATCGCTTTTCTGTAAAATTTGCATCGCGAAAAAAGCTGATTGTTTCGCCAATTACAGGTAAACCAAAATTACCGGGAGGTAAAGGAAGTGTTTTGGGATTGGTAGTTGCCATTAGATTTTAGATTTTGGATTTCTTGCGTTCTTGAAAGAAGGAAATTGCAAATTTTCGATTACTACTATTGGAGAAAAATATAACTAAATTTACACAATTACTCCAAATCTCTAGAGTAATTAATTACCAACAATACTTTTGATTTGTTTTAGCTGCTTAAGCGTATAGGGTGCATAGCGCCAAGCAAAATCAAACCAGAGTCCTTTTTTTAAAAGGCTTTTTTGGTGAGAAAAGGTATCAAAACTGGCTTTACCGTGGTAACTGCCCATACCACTATCGCCCACACCACCAAAGGGAAGATTAGAAACACCAACCTGCATAACCGTATCGTTAATACAAACTCCTCCCGAAGTTGTTTCATTCAGTACTTTCTGTTGTTTTGCAATATCTTTAGAGAAAATGTATAGCGCTAGTGGTTTGGGGCGTGCATTGATCTGCGCGATCGCCGAATCTAATTTATCGTAGGTCAATATCGGCAAAATAGGTCCGAATATTTCTTCTTGCATCACTGGGTGATCCCAGGTAATCCGATCCAAAATGGTAGGTGCAATATAGCGGCTATCTGCGTCGGTTTCTCCTCCCACAACAACAGTACCATTATCTAAAAAGCTGGTTAATCGAGAAAAGTGCCGTTGGTTAACAATACGTCCATAGTCAGGACTTTTGGCTGGATTATCCCCATAAAATAGTTCAATTTTCTTTTTGAATAAATCTAGTAACGGTTGCTTAATTTGTCGATCAACTAGTAAGTAGTCTGGAGCAATACAAGTTTGACCGAAAACAATGGGATACAAGCCTCGTTCTTCTAGAACGGCTTTAATCAT